>JBEKVR010000207.1:0-6689 GCA_049513815.1 Roseiarcus sp.
AGTCTTTCCGCGATCCCCAGCCGACGCTCCGCCATCGCCAGCAGCATCACGCCGCCATCCGAGGTCAGTCGCCCGCCATCGAAAGCGGCGGTGACCGCCTTGCGGCCAACGGCTGGAAACGAGAACGGCAACAGATTAGAGTCGGTCATGGCGAGCGGGTGTGGGGCGAGAGGCGAAACGGATCGGTGTAAGCAGCCAAATCCTACGCCAAATCAGACCTTTACGCCACGCTCGCCAGCCTCAAAAACGGCCCCTGATGAATAAGATGGGCTAGTCTAGGTGATTCCCGAGTCTGGCGGCGAACTTCGCCTAGGTTACGGTGCAGCGATCGCAACAGGGTCTCGTCAAAGATTCTGACAACGGGCGAAGCTATCATGATCCCCTGTTAGCAAGGCCAAAGGCGCCGTCGCCGCGGAGGCTAAGAGATGAACGCCGTTGATCCGAGGGATCCCCTACAGAAGAAACGATTCAAGGCTTCGATTACGGACGCGATCGCGAAAGAGATTGACGGGTCGGATCGCATCGATATCGCCACGAGAGTTGACGACTTATATGAGCGGCTGCTGCTCAAGGCGGTCATTTTTGCGCATATCCCTTCTTTAACTGCCGGGATGGTTAGAAGAGACGTGATGGCGCAAAGAGCGGGTCACTTCACATAGCGTGACAATCGCTTGCCAGACCCTGCACCCGCATGGGGCCGAGCGACAAACTGCCTGTCATCAGCGGGGGCGGTCGGCGAGCATTTCAAATCTCCAGATCGACGGGCGGTACGCGGCGGCCGCACAGGCTCAGGCCGCCAGCCGATCAAGCAGCGCCATCATCACCGGCGCATCGGGCATCGGCAGGACGGAGTCGATCCGCTCGATCAGCCGGGATTGTAACAGCGCGTTGCGCGCTTTGCCGATCGTGCCGAGCGGACCGCGAAAGCCGTGATCCTCCCAGGCGAGCTCCAGCAGGCTATTGCTCATCAGCGCGTCGATGAGTTCGTCGGCGGCCGGATCGACGCTGATCAGGGGATGGGCGGAGAAGGCGGTCGGCGTCGGATAGAGAATGACCGGCTTGGAAGGCGCATTGTCTTCGACGCGCTTCCAGCGCTCGGCGTCCTGCAGCACCCATTCGACCAACTGGTTTTCGTAGCCGACGATCAGCGGCTGGGCCCCGGCGCCGCCGGCGATATAGTCGTCGAACAGCTTCCCCGACGAAGGCGGCTTGAACCCCATGCGACGGAACACGGTCGTCACGTCGTCGTTGACTCGCGCGAGCGAATCGAGCGTGGCGACATCGCCGCTCAGCAGGCTGGCCGCCAGCCCCGCGAACATGAAGCCGGAATTGGACTTGTTCGGATCCGTCGAGACGATGCGCGCGCGGCCAAAGAGGTCGCTGACCCCCATTGAGGCCCAAGTGTCGCCCGCGCTGACGGCCTTGAGCATTTTCAAGAGATCGACCGTGTAGCGTGGCCCGCCGGCGGGCTGCGCGATACCGCCTTTGACGAGACCGTCGGCGATACGGTCCCACGAATAGAGCACGATCGGGGAATTGAAGATCACCTGATCGCGCGAAATCTTGACGCCCGAACTGCGCGCCACTTCGACGAGAACGGACGAAGAGGGCCATAGAAACTGCGGCTTCTGGTCCAGCAACGCAGGCTCGCGCACCATTTCCACCGAGCCGGCGCGCCGCGCGTCGAGGATCAGGCCGTATGAACTCTGGAGTAGGCTTCGGACCCGCGCGTTGGACAGAAAACCTTCCTTCTCGCCGCCGGCGAAGCCGAATAGGCGTTTGGGTTCGCCAAACCGGCCGCCGATCTCGGGATGCTGACGCAGAAAGACATAGCCGCCGGTCGCCGCCGCGCTGGCGGCGAGCAGGCCAAGTCCGAACGCGCGGCGCGAAACGGCCATCAACGGCCTCCTTTGCCCGGTTCCTGACCGGCGGGCGACGGCGCCACAGGTCCCAGGTCCTGGTCCAACGAGCTTCGCAGCAATTTGAGTTCAATGTCGAGATTGTCGAGCGCGGCGTCTTGAACGTTGGCGGCGTAACGGGTGAACGCCGAGTCCAGGCGATCGATCAATTCGCCGGTGGCGGCGATGCGTCCAGCGTCGCGCGCCGGGCTGCGTTCGAGGGCGCCATAGACCTCAGCGATCTCGGCCGCTTGCGGCAAGTAATAGGTCAAGAAACGGCGCACACGATCAACGCGCAACGGGTCTTTCTCTATTCCCGCGAAGATGCCGCGCGCGACGACGGCGAGGTGTTTGGCCTGGTCGGCGACTTTCGCCGCGCGGATCGATTTGGCCGCTGCCTCGATGCGATCGGCCTGCGGGGCCGCCTCGATCAAGAGTTCTCGCGCGAAGTCGATCTTGGCGCGCGCCACCCCGCTGGCTTCGAGTTTCGGGAAGAGTTTGCCCGGCTCGAGCACAGCCAGCACGCCGCCGCCCGCCATGGCGCTGACGGCGAGCGCGATCCAGAACGGCATTCCCGCCCCGAGGCTGAGGATCGGCAGCAGAACGGCGGCGGCCAACCCCCCGGCGATCCAGTTCGTCCCGGAAGGCATTCAATTGTATCCGCGGATCGCGCGGAACGCGTCCGTAAGGCTTTTCGTACCGTCGAACACGCGACCGCCCGTCAGCTTGGCAAGCCGATCGAGTTGCGTACGGTCGGCGTCCTCGCCGAACGTGACGCCAAACACCGGGACCCGCTGGCCGTCGGCGCGCCACGGAGTTTCGAAGGTCGACATCTCGCCCTGGCTTTTGCCGTCGGTCATGATGACGATGGCGGGCAAATGGTCGCCGCGGTCCAGCGTCGGCTTCATCGCCGCCAGCGCCTTCGCGCTGCAAGCGTAGAAGTCGGTTCCCCCGCCCGCGCGCAGTGCCAACGCCTTGGCGAGCAGGCCGGCCTGTTCGGTCTCGTCGCCGCTCGACTCGGCGGTCCAAAATACATGGTCCGAGAAAGGCAGGACAAAGACCTGGTCCCCCTTCGACCATTGCACGAACGCCTCGCGCATTCTCGCCGGCGTGAACAGGAAGCGCATCGCGTCCAGGAGCTGCGTTTCGCCCTTCCCCTGCATGCTGCCCGACAGATCGAGGCATAACGCCGTCAGCGACGGCTGGCGCAACGCCTCCTGGTAGATCGCCAGCGCTTTCTGGATGACCGCGGGCTCCGGCGGCCGAACCACGACCACCGCACGACCCGGATCGACATTGGTCGCCGCGTCCGGGCCGTTGACCGAAGCGCGCGCCAATTCGACGCGGCGTCCAGTCTTGGCGATGCGCGCTTGGGCCGCGCCGCTCAACAGGAACGCTTGCAGGTCGTCGAAGAAACCCTCGACGTCCTTGCCGCGGCCGCGGTCGACGAAGCCAAGCGGCGAGTCGGCGACCGACACGCCGTCCTCCGGATAGATGGCGTACAGCGTTTCCAAACGATCTGCGAGCAGCTTGTCGTTGGTTTCCTTGATCACCGCCTCATAGTTCCACATGGCGGCATAGGGCGACCCGCCGCGCTCGCCCGCGAGATAGAGGTCGGCAAGCCAGCCGCTGGAGCCGGCCGATCGTTGTACGCCCCGCAACAGCGAGCGCGCCATATCGAGAACCTCGGTCTTGTCCAGATCGCCCGCCTCGATGAGATCGGGTTTCCCGATCGCCGCAGCCAGCATGGCGAGATAGGCGGCGGCCCCAGAATTCGATTGGGTCGCGGAGGTCATCAGAAACTTCAGGCGGCCGGCCTGCACAGCCGCAAGAATGTCCTTGGACGACACTTTGGCGCCGATCCAACCCAAGCTTTCGGCCACCGAGCGGCGCACGCCCAGTATGACCGGCATTTGCGCAATCGACTTGACGGACTTTACGCGCCGGGCGGAATCGAACATGTCGATCCAGATCGACGCGGCCGGCCAAACCGCGTCGGCGCCAGGGTCGGCGCCAGACTTTAGCGCCAGCGCGATGTCGAGAGAGCCCTGATAGCGCATCGTGCAGGTCGCCCGCCGCGCAGCGCAGAATTCCTGCACCAGCGGCTCGAGGACCTCGTTCTCCGAACCTGAAAGGATGGCGAAATCCGGTCCTTTCGAAGGGCTGCAAGCGGAAATCGTCAGCGCGGCAAGCGCCGCCGCCAGAAGCCCGAGCGTCCCGATGCGGGTCATGGAGTCACGTCGCGGCCGGCGATTTGGACATCGCTGCGCGCAACTCCTCGGTCTGTCGCGCCATTTGGCGTTCGATTTCACCCCGCTTCTTGCCGCCGTCCGCCTGAACGGCGAGCACAGTGGAAATCGTGTCGACCAGATCGCGATTGGTCTTTTCCAGCGTCTCGATGTCGATGATGCCCCGTTGCGACTGCTTCTCGATATCGATCGCCTGCGTCTTCATCATTTCCGACGCCTGACGCATCATTTGATTGGTCGCGTCGGTGACGGTCTTTTGCAATTCGAGCGCCGACTGCTGGCGCGTCAGCCCTGTCAAGAGGATCATCTTCTGCTTCCAGACCGGAATTGTCAGTTCCGTCGTCGCCTGCAGGTTTTCGATCAGCGTTTCGTCGCCCGACTGAACAATGCGGATCTGCGGCAATTGCTGAATGCCGATCTGGCGCGCCTGCTGGAGGTAGAAGATGCGCTTCTCCAACCGATCTAGCGCCTGCACCGCGTCCTGATAGGCCTGCGCGGAGAGCAGCGCGTCGCTGCTCGGAAGTTGGGACTTCGCGGTGCTTTCCAGCTCGACGAGTTTGCCGGCGCGAAACTCGGCGATGAACTTCTTGCCCGCCTCGACGTGGGCGTCCAGCGCCGTGAGCGCCGTCTTGGTCTGCTCATGCAACTCGTCGAGGATAGCGATGTCGCGCCGGAGCGTTTCTTTGTTGCGGTCCAGTTCGACGCAGATGCGATCGATCTGCGAGGCGACATCGTCGAACTGGTCAGCGAACCGACGCAGGCGCGCTTCCATCGACGAAAACATCCGCGTCAGGAAGCCGCCCTCCTTGATTGTCGCGGGATCGAGACCGCGCGCTTTGGCAAGGATGTCGGAAAGCAATTTCCCGGTCGTTCCCATGTCGCGATTGCGCGTCTGGGCGAGAACGCGGTCGGCGAACTCGACAACCGAACTCTGGGCGCGATCGCCGAAAGTCACGATTCTCGAGCGGTCAGAGATGTCGATCTCCGACTCGATGCGTGCGATCATCGAAGCGTCGACTGTCAACGCCGGAAGATTGCCGGTTTCGGTCATCGCTTTGAATCCCCCGACTGTGGCGATCCCGCTCCCGCGCCGTTGCGCGTTCGTACCGGGAGCGGCGCGATGGCGTCGTCGGACAAGTTGATGACGCGTTGATGACCTGTTTGTGACGCATCCGCGATGCTGGGGCCGAAACCGTGCGCCGCCGCGATCGCGACCTATTGTGGCCCCGCATGTGATAGATGAAGTGGCGGCGAAGCCGGGGAGGTTCAGGAGCGCGCGTCACTCTCGCGTTTGCCGCGATCCTCCTGCCGCCCCGGCATCCGTAGACCTTCACCATCGCTGCCGTTCATTCGACCGCTACCGTCTCCCCAGAACGGACCTTCGCTCCGAGAGCGTCTAAGGCCACGATGGGCGGATTCCGGTCATGCGACGCAGCGGCTGACCAAGGCGGCGCGGCGCGTCTGAGTCTCGCTGTGTCGGTAGTTCGCGCGAGCGCCGCTCCCTTTTGGGGTCGTCCGTCCCCGGGTGCAGCTTGCCCTGGCTTGCCGCCCGTACGAGCCGCACGAAGGCGACGAAAGCGCCACTGATTACGTTGACTGGAGGGCTACCCATTCGTGCCGCCGCGGCAGCATCGTCAGCCTGTCGTACCCATCGCTGCGGCCATGCGTAAGACTCCCGTCACGAAGGTATCAGCTCTTGCCATTGTACGACGATGTTATGATAATCCTCGCGTTCCCCACGCGCGGAGGGGCGGCGGATTGCCGCGACGAGCCGAAGCGTCTACGCGCTGCCGGAGATCGCGCCGCAATTTCCAACCCGAGAAGCGAGATGACGTCGAAACGGACCCCGGCCGATGAGTTTCTCGATTGGTCCAAGCAACGGCTCGAGGAAATCAAGGCGGCGCTGGCCGGGCTGGCGGATCAGGCCGACAGTCTGAACGCGGAAGCTCGCCAGCAGGCGGATCTTGCGATCGCCCGCATCCGCGCCGTCCGCGCCGACTTCGAGGCCAAAATGAGCGCTGCGCTGCCCGACTTTGCGTCCGCCAAGACGGTCAGCGAGAACGCTTTCGCCGACATCGCGGCGGATTGGACGGAGGCCCGAGCCGCGCTGCGCGAGTTTTTCGGGGCCGCGGCCGGCCAAACGACCACCGTGAGAAGGGCGCTCGCGGGCGTCGCCCAATCTCACGGTCCGGGCGAACCGGCCAAATTCGCATCGACGGTCAACGGCTCTGCGGCGCGGGCGGCGCGCATTTCGTGCGTGGTGTGCGCCTACAACGAGGCCGATAGGATCCGGCGCATTCTCGATGCCGTTCACAACCATCCGGCGTTGGCGGAGGTGATCGTGGTCAATGACGGTTCGACCGACGACACAGAAGCCATTCTGAACGACTACCCCGCCATCCGCGTGATCTCCTATAGGTCCAACCGCGGCAAGACCTATGCGTTGACGCGGGGCATCGCTGCGGCGACGGGCGACTATCTGATGTTTCTCGACGCCGACTTGGCCGGCGTGAACGCCGCCGACATCCAGGCGCTGGCGGAG
>JBEKVR010000208.1:0-6636 GCA_049513815.1 Roseiarcus sp.
GGGGTTGCCCTTCAGGCTGTCGCGCCAGGCGAGCGCGTTGTAGTCCCAGGCGATCAGCACCGGAGTCGTGCCTTGGGCGACCGAGGCCGCCTTGCCGATCACCGGTACGAAATTGCCCTTCTTGTTGAGGTCGGCGAAGAAGGCGAGGCCGGCCGTCGCCGCCTTCGCGGCATCGACCGAACCGTCTCCGAGGCCTGACGCATAGACCGCAGTCGTCGCCTGGTTGGAGACGCGCGGGTCGCCCGCCAGCGCCACCGACGCCTTCATCTCCGGCTTGAGGAGATCGGACCAGTCGGTCGGCGATGTTTTCACGATGTCGGAATTCACGGCGAAGGTCAGCACGCCGTAGTAGTCGCCTACCCAATATCCATCGGCGTCCTTGGCCGAATCCGGGATCGTATCCCAGGTCGAGACCTTGTAGGGGGCCAGCAGGCCGTCAGCCTTGGCCGACGGGCCGAACGACAGGCCGACGTCGATCACGTCGGGGGCCTGCGGGCCCTTGTTGTTCTTGTTGGCTTTGATCGCTTCGACTTCGTCGCCCGACCCGCCGTCGGGGTTGAGCTCGTTGACGGCGAGGCCGTACTTCGCCTTGAAGCTGTCGATCAGGGCGCCGTAGCCGCACCAGTCGCGCGGAAGGGCGATGACGGTGAGCTGGCCCTCCTTCTTGGCGGCGGCGACGAGTTCGTCGGGCGGGGCGGCGAGAGCGGGCGCGGCGCCAATGGCGAGCGCCATGGAAGCCATGGACGCGAACAATTTCAGGCGCTGCTGCATCGTTACCTTGCTCATGACTGTCCCCCTCGGCGCTTACGCCCTCGCCCGTTTCGGGCTCAACGGGGCCTAGCTCGGGCGTATGACAATGACATGTCGGCTTATGCGGCCGGACAGCAGTTTCCACCGGCGGCCGGCGGAATGCAACGGCCTAGCCGCGGCGAAACCTCAGCTTGTCCGGCCGCCACGCTCAGGCCATGTTGTCGGCATAGGGCGCGGTCACGCCGCGGCCCGGGGTTCATTCGGTCGATTTCGCAGAAGTGCGCCAATTTCTCACGTTCATCGCCGTTCTCCTGATCCTGGCGCTGACGGCGGCGCTGGTCGCGCCGCTATTCATTGATTGGTCCCGCCATCGCGGGCAGATCGAGGCGGAGCTCAGTGCGGTCGTCGGCGCGCCGGTCATCGTCGCTGGTCCGATCGACATCCGATTCCTGCCGACCCCTTATCTCCTGCTCAAGGATGTGATGATCGCCGCCGCCCCTGGCGGCCCCGCCGCTTTGGTGTGCAAGTCGCTCCAACTCGAGGTGGCGCTCGCCAGCCTGCCGAGCGGCGGCGTGCGGTTTACCCTTGCCCGCGTCGATCATCCCGCCCTGACGCTCGTGCGCCGCGCTGACGGCGCCGTCGATCTGCCGCGCTGGCGCCTTCAGGTCGCCGGAGGCCGCATCGCGCTCGACCGCCTCGTCGTCGAAGGGGGACGCCTCACCCTGACCGGCGGCGACCAAAAGCCGCTCGACGTCGCTCTCGATCTCGACGCTTCGGCCGCATCGCTCGCTGGGCCGTTCCGCGGTTCGGGGCGGATCGAAGCGCCAGGTCTGGGCGCGGCGGCGATCACGTTCGCCAGCGGAGCGGCGGCCGACGGGGCGTTGCCGCTCAAGCTGGAGGCGATGCGCGACGGCGGCCCGAACCTGATTTTCGACGGCGCCGTGACGATGGGTCCGGGCGCAGAAGGCGGCGCCGCGCTCGCCTATGCCGGCGCCGCGACCGCGAACGGTGCGATCGCGACCAGCGACTCCGGGCCGCCGACGCCGTGGCGCGCCTCCGCGACGCTGAACGGCGACCTCGACGCCGCCTCGGCGCAGAACCTCGTCTTGCGCTTCGGTCCGGACGAACGAGCGCTCGAAACGCGCGGGTCGGCGCGTCTTTACGGCGGGAAATCGCCGCGGCTGTGGGTCGATTTCGACTCCAAGCAGCTCGATTTCGACGCCTTACTGCGCGGCAAGGACGAAGATGCGGCGCCGCCGGCGCGCGCTTTCGCAATTCTGGCGCGGCTTGTCGCGCCGCTGCAGCGTGGCGAGGGAGCGGCCCTGGCGATCGACGCTGCGTTCACCGCCCAGACGGCGATCGTCGGCGCGCAAACCATCGGCGACATTGATTTGCGCGCGACCGCTTCGGCCGGCGCGCCGCTTTCCGGCACGCTCGCGCTCAATCTGCCCGGCGACGCCTCTGTGCGGCTTTCAGGCGGGCTCGAATTCGGCGCGGCGCAGGGCTTCAAGGGGGCGTTGCAGGCCCGGCTCGGCGACATCGCGCAGTTGCGCGCCTGGGCGACGCGTGGCGAGCCCGACTGGGCGAGCCGCTTCGGCGCGCTGAGCGAGGCGATGCCCTATCGCACCGCCTCAGCGAGCGGAGAGGTCGAGATTTCGGCTGTCGCGTTCTCGGCTCGCGACCTCGATCTGACGCTGGATCGTTCGACGCTCACCGGCGCGATCGCCTACACGGCGCCGGTCGCCAACGAACGAGCGCGCCTGTTTGCGGACTTGAGGAGCGACGCGCTCGATGTCGACGCGTTGCCCGATCTCAACGCCAGCGCCGGGCTGATTGGCGACGCCGATTTGTCGCTGGCGCTGGAGGCGACGAAGCTGCGGGTCGGACGACCTCGCGACGCCGGGTTCGAAGGCGGCTCGCTGGCGCTCAAACTGACCAAGACCGGCGACGATTTCTCGCTGGAGAAGTTTTCGCTTTCCGGGCTCGGCGGCGCCTCGGTCGAGGCGAGCGCCGCCCTCGGGCCAAAGGGGCGCTCGCTGCAGGTCACCCTCGACGCCGAAAAGCTGGACGACGTCGCAACGCTGGTCGGCCGCGTCGCGCCGGGCGTCCCGAGCCGCTGGCTCGCCGCGCGCGCCGGAGCGCTTTCGCCGGCCAAGGCGACGCTCCAGGCGTGGTCGACCGACCCGAACGCTCCCGAGCTCGATTCGATCAAGGCCGAAGGCGTGGCCGGCGGCGCCCAATTCAACGTTGCGGCCAAGCGGTCGGGCGACGCGGCGGACGTCAATTTCAGCCTCGACGCCAGCGACGGGTCGGCGTTGATGCGTCAACTCGGCGTCGCCG
Organism: Roseiarcus sp.; assembly: GCA_049513815.1. GTDB lineage: Bacteria > Pseudomonadota > Alphaproteobacteria > Rhizobiales > Beijerinckiaceae > Roseiarcus. The sequence goes on from JBEKVR010000208.1 coordinate 3,091, forward strand.
CGACGGCGAGCGGCGGCGGCAAAGCCCATCTCGAAGGGTCGGCCAAGGGCCGCTGGGACCTCGGATTCGATACGCTGGCTTCGGGGACGCTGTCTGGCGCCGATTTCACCTGGCGCGGTCGCCTCCGGCCGACGGCCGACGCTGGCGAAGCGTCGCTGTTCGGGTCGGCGACGCTTAGAGCCGGCGACGTCTCGGGCTTGCTTGCCGCGCTCGGCGTCGCCAAGTCTGGCGGAGTCGCTGCGACGGTCGATCTTTCGGCCGACTTTGCCTTGCGCGGCGACCAGCTCGCGCTGCCGCGGCTGAGCGGAAACGTGGCGGGATCGAAAGTCGACGGGAAGCTGACCTGGCGGCTGGCCGCGGCCGAGGCGGTCGATCCGGACGTCGCGTTGGCGCAGTCGATCGCCGGCGAAACGTCGGACTCGAAGGCGGAAATCGGCGGCGATCTGTCGCTCGACCGCGCCAACCTCGCCACCTTGTTCGGCCTGATGCTCGGCGCGCCGCAACCGCGCGCCGTCGATGCGGCCTTCGCGCCGGCGAGCCTCGACCCACCGCCGCTTGACCTCAGTCTGCGCATCGGCGCGCTCGATTTCGGCGCCGGCCAGACGGCGCGCAGAGCGAGCGCGCGACTGCGCATGGACCGTGGTCGGCTCGACCTCGACGACGTTGCGATGGATCTCGCCGGCGCGCACGCGGCCGGCCGTCTGACGCTCAGACGCGACTCGGCGCTGGCCGCCGTGACCGGCGAAGCGTCGGTCGAGCCGGTCGCCGTCGATCAGCCGGCGTTGCGCGGCCGCATCGGCGGCGAGCTGACGTTCGCCGGTTCCGGCGACAGTCTCGGCGCGCTGATTGGCGGGCTGGCGGGGGAGGGCAGGATCGAATTGCGCGGCGCTTCAACGCCGCATCTCGATCCCGGCGCGCTGACCCGCGTGATGGCGCGGGCGCAGTCGGGCGACATCGGCATCGACGAAACCAATGTCGGCTACAACCTGGGGCTGGAACTCGACCGCGCTGGGCTGCCGCTGCCGGACGGCGCGGCGTCGGCGACGCTCAGCGCCGGCGTCATCCATGTCGGGCCGCTAGCAATCAGTCGCGCCGGCGGTTCGGCGACGATGAGCGCCGCTTTCGATCTGCGCGCGCAGAGCCTAGCGCTCGACGTCGCTTTCGCCGAGGCGCGCGGCGGCAAGTTCTGGGTTGGCGCGCCGCCGGCGGTCGACGTTTCGCTGACCGGCGCGCTCGCCGCGCCGGCGCGCCGCATCGACGCGTCGCCGCTCGCCGCGGGCCTGGCGGCGCAGGCGATCGGGCGCGACACCGACCGCATCTCGGCGCTTGAAGCCGACATCCGCGAGCGGGCGTGGTTCAACCGCCGCCTCAAGGCGGAGAGGTACATGCGTCAGCGCGAGGCGGAACTCGCGGCCTTCGCGGCCGAGCAGGCGCGGCAGAAGGCGGAGGACGATCGCAGGAAGGCGGAGGACGACCGCAGGAAGGCGGAGGACGACCGCAGGAAGGCGGAGGCGGATCGCAAACGCGCCGAAGAAGACGCGGCCGCGAACGCGCAGCGGTCGAATCCGCCCGCTGACGTCGTCAAGCCCGAGTTGCCGCCGAATCCGCCAGCCGACGCGCTCACGAACGGGCCGCCGCCGAAACCGCCCGCCGACACAGCCGCCAGCGCGCCGCCGGCGAATCCGCCCGCTGACGCGGCGAAGCCCGCGCCGCCGCCCGCCAATCCGCCGACGCCAGCGCCACGGCCGAAGGCCGAGGCGATCGATCCGACCGCAACCGGTTTCTACTGAGGCGCGTTTTCGAGCACGTAGACGCGGATCGCCGAGGACAGGTTGGCGCCATCGCGCGCCGCGTCGATCTCGGCGATCATGGCGCCGACCGAGCGGCGTCGCGCCGCCGCCAGCGCCTTGAGACGGCGCCAGAACGCGTCTTCAAGCGACACGCTGGTGCGATGGCCGGCGATGGTCAGCGAACGTTTGACGATCGCCGTGCGCGGCGTCGTCGCCTCGGCGCTCATGGCTCCTCGCCGTTCGGGTCGCGGCGATGGCCTTCGAGCGTGCGCTCAGCGCGTTCGCGTTCGGCGCGCGCTTCGCGCTTGGCCGCCTTGCCGACGCCGTGGGCGAGGCGATTGGCCGCAGCCGTCGCGTCGTCCTGGTCGCGGCGGCGCTGCTTGCGGGCGCGGCGGAGGTTGACGATCTCGCCCAAGCCGAAGCCCTGATTCACTTCTTGTGGCGGAACGCGTCGATCGAAACGACCTTCGCCGGTTCGGCTTCGCGCGGCCGCTCCGCTTTCTTCGCCGCCGCTTCGCCCGACTTGGCGGACGCGGCTGCGCCAGCTTTCGCCGGCGCGGCGGGCGGCGGCGCAGCGGCGCTTGGATCGGTCTTACGCGCGGCCTCGCGCGGCGGCGCGGGCGCCTTGGCGGACTCCGTGGCGGCGCGCGGCTCGAGCTTGAAGCCGAAGGGAACCGACGGGTCGCTGAAGCCGGTGATGGAATCGAACGGAATCGTCAACCGCTCAGGCTTGCGCGAGAAGTTGAGGCTGACCGCAAAAGCGTCGTTGGTCACTTCGAGGTCCCAGAACTCGTGCTGCAGGATGATCGCCATTTCGTCGGGATAGCGCTGCAGCACCGCCGGCGGGATGACCACGCCCGGCGCCTGGGTCTTGAACGCGATGTTGAAATGATGCTCGCCCGGCAGGCCGCTGCGCGCCGCGTCGCCAAGCACCTTGCGCACCACCGAGCGCAGCGCCTCCTGAACCAGCAGGTCGTAACGGATGTAGTCGGTTGGCATGGAAATCCGCAGTGGAAAACCTTGCCGCGAAGGCTAGCCGAGACCCCCGTTAATGGCAAATGCGCGTGCGCGGAGAAAGTGGAGGCTTCTGTTGCCGGGCGCCTCCGAACCCCGCCTAAAGGAGCAAACCCTTAGGGCTTGAATCCCAGTACCAGCGCTGCATTACGCAGCGAGGGCCACCGGAGCATAGTTGTCATTCGCAACTATAGGTTTGACCCGATAACGGCGGTATCATGCCGAGCGAAAGCGCGTCCTTTACATCCCCCGTCGAACCTATTTCGCCCCCGCCGAAACCCGCCTTTGCGGCGGGCTTGGGTGGAGGCGCCGGGTACCGCCCCCGGGTCCGAAAGACTTATTCCGACGTCCATTTATCGCCATAGCCGCCTTGCGACGGCGCATTCAATATAGGCGGCCGATCATGGCAAGGGAAGGGCGGCGGGCGATTTCATCGCGCCTCGCCTCCGCCCGCTCCCGACGCGGCGCGGAAGGCGGCGGCGAAGGCCGACAACTCGTCGGCGTCGATGTCCGACACGGCGACATAGGCGCGCTCCCGGTCGGCCCAGCGAACCAGGTGGAATCCGTCAAGCGTTCCCTCCCGCGCCTCGAGCGCGCCGTCGCCGAGCGACAGCGGCAACTCGGTTAACGCGATCCAGTGCTCGCGTCGCTGGTAGACCAGCGTCGGCGCCGGCGTCGCGCCGACGACCGCGATACGCCCTCCCGCCAGCGGATAGCCCTTGTCGGTCAGGTCGGCGATTTC
>JBEKVR010000209.1:0-6494 GCA_049513815.1 Roseiarcus sp.
CGATCTGGTTCAACCAGGGCCAGGTGTGCTGCGCCGGCTCGCGCCTCCTCGTCGCCGAATCGATCGCCGAGCGGATGTACGCCAAGCTGCGCGCGCGGATGGAGAAGCTGAGGGTCGGCGACCCGCTCGACAAGTCGATCGACGTCGGCGCAATCGTCGCGCCGGTCCAGCTCGAGCGCATCAAGCGGCTGGTCGAAGCGGGCGAACGCGAGGGCGCCAAGGTCTGGCGCGCGCCGGGCCCCCTGCCCGAACGCGGCTGTTTCTATCCGCCGACGCTGGTCACCGACGTCGAGCCGGCGTCGATCCTGGCGCGCGAGGAGATCTTCGGGCCGGTGCTGGCGGCGATGACGTTCCGCACGCCGGACGAAGCGATCGCGCTCGCCAACAACACCCGCTACGGCCTCGCCGCGTCGGTGTGGACCGAGAACGTGAATCGCGCGTTTGAGGTCGCCGCGAAGATCAAGGCCGGCGTGGTGTGGATCAACTCGACCAACCTGTTCGACGCCGCGTCGGGCTTCGGCGGCTACCGCGAGAGCGGCTTCGGCCGCGAGGGCGGGCGAGAGGGATTGGCCGAATACCTCGTCGCGCCGGCGGCGCCGACCAAGCCGGCCAAGGCGGTCAAGGTCTCGCTCAGCGCCCTGCCCGGCGGCGCGCCGGCGCCAGACGGCGACGCGATCGACCGCACCGCCAAGCTCTACATCGGCGGCAAGCAGGCGCGGCCGGACTCCGGCCACGCGTACTCGGTGCTCGACCCTGACGGCAAAGTCGTCGGCCTCGCGGGTCTCGGCAGCCGCAAGGACGTGCGCAACGCGGTCGAGGCGGCGGCCAAGGCTTCGAGCTGGGGCGCGGCGACGGCGCACAACCGCGCCCAGGTGCTCTACTATCTCGCCGAGAATCTCGAATCGCGCGCCGAGGAGTTCGCCGCGCGGCTCGTCGCTCAGACCGGCGCCGCCGCGCGCGAGGCGCGCGCCGAAGTCGAGACCGCCGTGCGCCGCGCGTTTTATTACGCGGGCTTCGCCGACAAGTACGACGGCGCGGTGCACGCGACCAAGACGCGCTTCGTCACCCTGGCGATGAACGAGCCGTGGGGCGTGATGGGAATCGTCTGCCCCGACGAGGCGCCGCTGATCGGCTTCGTCTCGCTCGTCCTGCCGGCGATCGCGATGGGCAATTCCGTGGTCGCTGTCCCCTCGGCTTCGCATCCGCTCACCGCCGCCGACTTCTATTCGCTGCTCGACACGTCCGACGTGCCGGCCGGCGTCGTCAACATCGTCACCGGCGAGGCGGCGACGCTGGCCAAGACGCTCGCCGATCACGACGGCGTCGACGCAATCTGGTGCGTCGGCCCGGGCGAACTCGCCAAGACGGTTGAAGCCGCGTCGGCCGCCAACCTCAAGGCGACCTGGACGCGCCTGCCGCCGCGCGACTGGGCCGACGAGCAGGGCCGCACCTATCTGCGCCGCGCGACGCAAGTGAAAAACATCTGGACGCCCTACGGGGAGTGAGGCCGCCTCCGCTCCGCCGTCATTTCCAGGAGTCAAAGAGCGCTGAAGCGCGTCCCCTCGCCTGAAAAGACGCTCGGCGCGAGCGCCGAGCTATCGCCAGGAGCAGACGAAGATCACGTCATAAGCGCGTCGGCGATGGCCTCGGTGATCGGCATGCCAGTGTAATGCTCGATCCAAAGATACTGACCACGGGGGTTGCTTTCCAAGAAGACGTAACGGCCTTCGGGCGTGACGATAAAATCGATGCAGCTATAGGTCAGTCCCGCTTCAGCCATGAAGCCGCCCACTTTGTGGCGAATATCGGCGGGCAACTCGATGGGTTCGTACTTTATTTCGTGGGCTGCGATTCGCCAGTCGAGCTTTGTCCGTTCGTTCCGCTGCGACAGAACTTTCGCAGCGAACATCTTGTCCCCCACAACGGTCAGCCGGACCTCGTAATCCTTGGCAACGAGCTCCTGGAATATTCCAGGCGTATGCCGGATCAGGCTGAGCGACGATAACGCCTCCTCCGTCACGAGGGCGGTGAAGGCCGCCTTGCCTGGCTCGAGTTCGAGCGTCTGGGACAGCGTCTTAAAGATGATCGCGCCGCCGCTTTCTTCGCGGAAAGCCGTGACCACGCCGGGATCATTGGTGATCACCGTGCGCGGAATAGCCAGATTCAGCCGGCGGGCAGCGGCGAGCTGCGCCGGCTTCCATGCGGCGTCGCGATGACGTCGCGGCTCGTTCATCCAACGCCAGTCGGTCACCAGCGGCAAGGAATTAAGCGCGCTTTCGGCCTCGCGAGCGGCGAACTCGCGCTCTTGCGGCTTGAGACCGGGCGGAAAGCCGCGGCAATGCGAGGCGCGATACCAGACGCTGCCGATCAGATCGAATGGCGCGATACGGCCTTCAGTGGCGATTGAGCCGCCTAACTCGTCTGCCGAGGCGCGATAGGTCAGCGTCGAGTCCTGCGGATATCGGTCAAGATTCCATCGCAGCACTGGACATCCGCGCCGACGCAAAACTTGGATCAAATGATCTGCAGTCGGATCAAATTGTTCGGTGATGAGCAGAATCGTCTTCATACGCGCGGCATGCCCCGACATCGCGACCAAATCGTCGCGACGCGCGCCGGTTCGGAACCGGCGCGGCCGCAATGGATGCCGACGGCGGCGTTAGTCGGCGTCGGCGTGTGGGCCTTGGCCGTTCGGTCCGGATCCCTGAGTCACGGCGGAACTCGCCACCTTAAACGAATTCGAGCCATATACCGGATCGACGGTCCCCGGCTTGACCATAAGTTGCAGCTGTGGGCTGTACACCATTCCAAGATTTGGACCCGGCGCCATTTCTTGGAGGAATTGATGCGCAAAGACTTGGCTGCCCGCAATCGATGCTAATCCGGCGCCGGCCGCCGCCACACCGACGACGCCAAGAATACGCCGGATGATCACCCGGCACGTTCCAATTGTGAGCTTCATGTGCTTCCTCCCCCATGGATCGCGCAACCGAACTCTGCCAATTGTATTTAGAAAGCCTAGGCTGCAGGCGCCCTGCTGTCAAAGTGTATCGGCCCCGCCAACGCTCCCTCGGAAGCCCGGCGTCTCGAGCCCAATCGCGGAGTCGATCGTCCGCTCTGCGATCCCTGCGGCAGTTGACGAAAAGCCCCGGAATTTGCGGCGGCCGTCCTCTCGCCGGGCCCTATTCGTTCGCGGCGGCGCCGATCCGCTTCCAATAAATCTTCGTCGCCGTCAGGCCGCCGTGGGGCTTGAAGGCGAAGTCGGGGATCGAGCCGGCGAAGACGTAGCCGGTCTTTTCGTAAAGGCCCGAGGCGCCGTCGTCGGCGGCGGTGTCGAGGTTGAGCAGCGTGCGGCCATTGGCGGCGGCGAGGCGTTCGGCTTCGGCAAGCAGCGCCGCCGCAGCGCCGCGGCCGCGATGCTTCGGATGGGTCATCATCTTGCCGATCTCGGCGCGGTGCTGCTGGTTGGGCGGCGTGTCGAGCAGCAGCGACACAGTCGAAACGAGAGCGTCGCAGTCATAGGCGCCGAGCACAATGCGCTCGCCGCGCGCCGCCGCCGCCAGCGCCTTCTCCCAGAAGCCGCGCGCGTCGGATTGCGCCAACGGATGCATGAAGTGAACGGAGCCGCCCGCCGCCACCGTCTCGACCAGAATGTCGGCGAGCGCGTCGAGCGTCTGCGGCGAAGCGGTCAGAGGCTTAATGGCGAATTCAGGCACGTCCGGGCTCCTGACGGGGAATCTAGAGATGTCCGACCGCTTGTCGGCGCGATCGGCGATCGCGCCCAGGACGCGGCCGACGGCCGCGTCTGCAAACCCGCCCGCTCACCACACGTTGACGACGCGATAGCCCAGCGCGCGGAAGCGCGCGATCAGGCCGCCCTTGCCGGGCAGGTGCAAGGCGCCGACGGCGACGAAGGCGCCGCCCTTGGCGAGCAGCGGCGCGGCGCGCTCGGCCATCGTCTCATTGCGGCCAATGAGCAGCAGGTCGTCGAACCGCCGCTCGGCGGCGCGCTCTTCCGGCGTCAGCTCGGGCAGCGCGTCGACGACGGCGATCATCTCGGCCGGGCGGCCGTCGCGATAGAGGCGCACCATGGTCGCGTAGGCGTCGTCGTCGAGCTCAGGCAGGCGGGCCGACGTCTTCAGCAGCGCGGCGGACAACGCCGGCGGCGCGGCGGCGAGCGCCGCCAGTTGTTCGTCGGAGGTCTCCAGCCCGACGACCGGAATCTTCGCCGCGGCGCCCGCCTCGGCGATGATCTCGTCGACCTCGGGCAGCGCCGCCTGCTCGCGCGCCTGCTCGCACAACGGCGCTTCGACGCTCGCCGCGAGGAACCACAGCTTCAGGTGATGCGCCATCTCACGCGGCACGCCGTGGGCGGCAAGAAGCGCCTCCACCGGCGCGCCCGCGGCGCCGTCGAGATCGGGCAGGAACGTGTCCGCGTCGCGATCGATCGCCGCTGCGAACAGCTTGGCGGCGAGCGCGCCGCGATCGACGGCGTCGAACGGTCCGCCGAGCTCGGTGGCGACGACCGTCGCATTCGCCGCGACCGCAGCGGCGCGGCGCGCGATCGCCGCCGCGTCGTCGTCGGTCGAATGGATCGTGCCGAACAGATAGGACGGCGCAAGGCCGTCGCGCTCGACGCGCCACAGAAGACCCTGTCCGTCGGTGAGCTCGTCGGCGCGGGCGGCGCGCGCCGCGGCAAGGTCGAGCCCGGCGGCGATGTCGCGTCCGCCGCAGGCCGGCGGCGTCGGGCCCTCGGCGGCGGCCGCGAGCTGCGCGGGGCCGAGCGTGAAAACGGCGAGCAACGCGGCGACGGCCGCGCGACGCAAGAGCGACATCGTCGGCCTCACAGTTTGCGCAACGCCACTTCTTCGATGCGGTGGCTGGCGCCCTTCACCAGCCTGAGGCTGGCGCGCGGGCGCGTCGGCAGGATGTTCTCACGCAGGTTGACGAGGTTGATGCCCCGCCACAGCGAGCGCGCGATCGCCTCCGCCTCGGCGTCGCCGATGTCGGCGAACTTGCGGAAATAGCTGCGCGGATCGCGGAACGCCGTCTGACGCAGCCGCATGAAGCGCTCGACGTACCATTTCTCCAGCAATTCCTCGCTGGCGTCGAGGAACACCGAGAAGTCGAAGAAATCGGAGACGAACGGAATCTCGCGACCCTCGCGCGACAGGCGATTGGGCAGCAGCACGTTGAGTCCCTCGACGATGAGGATGTCGGGGCGGTCGACGACGACCGTTTCGCCGGGCACGACATCGTAGACGAGGTGCGAATAGACCGGCGCGGTGACGTTGCGCTCGCCGGCCTTGACTGCGGCGAGGACGCGGATCAGCGCCGCGCCGTCGTAGCTCTCGGGGAAGCCCTTGCGCTCCATCAGCCCGTCGCGCTCGAGTCTGGCGTTGGGATGGAGGAAGCCGTCGGTCGTCAGCAGTTGGACCTTGGGCGTGTTGGGCCAGCGCGTCAGCAGCGCCTGCAGCACGCGCGCGGTGGTCGACTTGCCGACCGCCACCGAGCCGGCGACGCCGATGATGTAGGGCACCTTGCCGTCGTCGGCGCCGAGAAAGCGCTGCGTCGCCTTGAACAGACCCTGCGTCGCCGCGACATAGAGCGCCAACAGGCGCGACAACGGCAGATAGATCGCCTCGACTTCGTCGAGCGAGATCGGATCGTGGGTCGACTGCAGCTTGCGTAGATCGTCGATCGTCAGCGTCAGCTCGGTGTCGGCGCGCAGCTTCGCCCATTCGTCGCGGGTGAAGTGGCGATAGTGCGAAGCGATCGCGTCGAGCGGGTGAGCGCGCGGGATTGCGCCCGCGCGCAGGTCGGCCTCCGCCTCGGCGGCGAAGAAATCGGGATAGGCCGGTCCGGGTCTGGTCACGCGCGTCGCGACGCCTTTTCCGCCAGGCCGCTCTGCGCGGTGCGGCGCTCGAGTTCTTCCATCACGTCGCCGAGCGCCACGCCGCGCGACTGCAGCAAGACCAGCAGGTGGTAGAGCACGTCGGCCGCCTCGGCGCGCACCGCCGCCTCATCCTGGCCGACGGCGGCGATCGCCAGCTCGACCGCCTCTTCGCCGAACTTCTTGGCGCAGCGCGGCGGACCCTTGGCCAGCAGCGAAGCGGTGTACGAACTCTCCGCCCCCGCGTCGGCGCGCGCGGCGATGATGCGAGCGAGGTCGTCGAGCGTGAACACTTTGGGGGCGTTTCCGGAGCGTCGCGATGCTGCAACGCATTATTGTGACCGGAATTTGGGCGGTTGTCGAGAAATGGACCGCCAATCGCGCTGCGACGATCGGCGGAGGGGCTGGGAGGAAGCCGAGGCGGACAGTCTCGCCGTCGAGCGCGCATCCCCTCTCCCGTTCGGGAGAGGGGCACGGGTTGTGCAGCCCGGCTAAGATAGGTGACGAACTGGACCGGGATGATGGGTGACAGTTTTCTGTTGGCTGGGGGACCAGCCAATGCCTTGGGAAGAAAACTGCGCGATGGATCAGCGGCTGCGTT
>JBEKVR010000210.1:0-6407 GCA_049513815.1 Roseiarcus sp.
GATCAGGGTCTGGGCGACGATGTCGCGCTGGGCATGGCTGCCGCCAATGCGGATCGCCTCGTTGCGCGCCGACGACAGCGCGTCGATCGCTTCGCCATAATCGCCGGCGCCGAGGCGCTGATAGGCGTCGAGCGCGGCGCGGACGCGCGCGGCGTCCCTGGCGTCGGGCGAGCGCGCCGCGGCGAGCGCAAGGTGGAGATCGTTGAACGCCGACACGTGGTCGTCGACGTGCCGCAGCCACGCTTCGGCGACCGGTCGCCGACCTCGACGCCGGCGAGTTCGAGCCGCCACAACAGGCTGGCGGCGTCGACGCGGTCGAGCGTCAGGTCGTCGCCGAGCTTGGGCGCGGCGAAGCGGTCGTAATCGGCGACCACCTCGTCGAAACGACCGAGCTCGATCAGAAAGGCGCCGAGGTGCCAGCCGTTGTGTCCGGCCATGAAATGAGCCGGGCGCCAGTTGGCGCGGGTCGACTTGAGGAAGGCGATCCCCTCCTCCTGCCGATTGGCGGTCTCGAACACGTGGGCGAGCGCGTGGGTCGCCCAGCCGTCGGCAGGATTGCCCGCCAGCGCCTCGCGGCCCACCTCCTCAGCGTGGCCGAGTTCGCCTGATTCCTCGAGGCCGAAGGCATAGGCGCCGAGGACGAAGCTAGTCAGCGGATTGTCGCGCTCCCAGACCGGCAGGACGCGCGCCACAGAATCGCGGATCGCAAGCGAATGACCGTGAAAGAAATGCGCGTCTTCGACCAAACGCAGCGCCAGCGCGTCGGTCGGATGATCGGCGAGGATATCGTCCCAGAACTGCTCGCCGTCGAACGCCCGGCCCGCCGCCCAGGCCTTGGCGGCGGCGAGGTGGCGGCGCTCGCGCTCCGACGCGCCGCCGATCGCCGCTTCGGCCGCAGCGAGGGCCTTCATCACTTCGGGATGGTCGCCGCGAAAGCCGCCAACCAGAAACAGATCGGCGATGGCGATCGCGCCAAGCACGAAAGACGGGTCGGCCGCCAGCGCCGCTTTGAGGACGCCGACCGGATCGCCCGTCAGACCCCAATAGTCGGCGACGGCGCGGTCGAACGCCGCCGCCGATTCCGGCGCGCCGGCGAGCGCCAGGCCCTGCTGGTCTTTCGGCATACGGAATTCCCCTCGCTGAAACGCGGCGCGACGCCACGATAGCGCGACGTTCCGGCGGCGGCCACCGTGGGCTGAGCGAGCTCAGCCCCGCACGAGTCGCGCGCGTTGCGCCTCGATCCACGCTCCGGCCGCCGCCAAGCCCCGCTCGACCGTCTCGGGCCCGCGCCGCAACTGCTCGAGCCGCAACAATTCGAAGTCGGTCAGACCGACAGTTGCGAAGACGGTGCGCAGGTAGGGACCGAGATGATCGACCTGCGGCAAACCCGGGCCGCGATCGTCGAAGCGTCCGCCGCAAGCGACGATCGCTAAAATCGGCCGATCGATCAGCAGGCCGACCTTGCCCGTCGGCGTGACGCGAAACGTTCGACCCGGCCGCACGACGTAGTCGATCCACGCTTTGAGCGCCGAAGGCGCGGCAAAGTTGTGCATCGGCGTCGACAGGATGACGATGTCGCTCGCCTCCAACTCGGCGATGAGCCCTTCCGATCGCTCGAGCGCGCGCCGCTCGGCGTCGCCGCGCTCGGCCTCGACCATCAGGCTCGCCGCAGCGAAGGTCGCGTCGGGATGAGGCGGCGGCTCGGCCGCCAGGTCGCATTCGACGAGGCTCAGCGTCGGATCGTCGCGCGACAAGGCTGCGATCAGAGCGCCCGCCACGCGGCGGCTGATCGACGCCGCGCCACGCGCGCTCGCCGCGACGTGAAGGACTCTGGTCATCGTCGCTCCCTCAGGCAAGCGCGAGGCTGAAGCGCAGGGCGCGGTCGCTCAAGCCCTGTCGACGGTAGAAGCGCTGAGCGGCTGTATTGGCGAGCGCCGTGTCGAGGACCAGATTGTCGCAGCCCAACGCCTTTCCTTCCGCTTTCAGCCAGTCGATCAGGGCGGCGCCGAGGCCACGACCGCGCTCGGCTTCGTCGACGACGAGGTCGTCGACGTAGAGGTAGCGTCCGTGAACGAAATTCTCGAGCACGCGAAAGCCCGCCAGCGCAAGCGGGCGCGCCTCCCCCCCCGCGGCGATGGCGCGATAGCCGCCCTTGGCCTGGCGGCGCCAGCGCGCCTCGAGGTCGTCGACCGAGGCGAGGCGAGGCCGAAGCTGCCGCATCAGTGCGAAGCAGGCGCCGACTTCGCCGACTTCGCCGACCTCGATCGGCCGGATCGACAAGGCCACCGCGCTCACGCCGACGGCTCCGCCAAGATCGGCGCGAAACGCAACCCGATGGCGATGCGGTTCCACTGGTTGATCAGGCCGATCGCCACGGTCAGGAACATCGCCTCGCTTTCGTTGAACTGGCTGAGCACGGCGGCATAGTCGACGTCGGATGCGGCGGTCGGGCCGAGGCCGGTCAGCGTCTCGGTCCAGGCGAGCGCCGCCGCTTCGCGCGCGCTGAAGACGCCGGACTCGCGCCAGGCGGCGAGCAAGTCGATCTTGACCGGAGACACGCCCGCCTGACGCGCGAGGCCAAGGTGAAGCTGGAGGCAGAACGCGCAGCCATTGATCTGCGAGGCGCGCAGCTTGACGAGTTCGAGCAGGCCCTTGTCGAGGCCGGATTCGCTGACCGCCTTACTGACGGCGATCAGCGAGGCGTGAATCGAGACGGCCGCCTTGGCGAACTCGCGGTAGGGCAAACGAGGGGACAATTCAGACATCTAGCGCTCCATGGGCAAAGGTCGTAATGTAAGAGCACGAACATCATATTAGAGCTCTAACACAATGCGCAAGCCCCCTCCCCCTCCGACGATTCCTCAGTCCGGCCAAGCCAAGCGCGGCGAGGCTGGCCATCTTGGCTATCTGCTGCGCCAGGCCTCGCTCGCCTGGCGGGCGCGCATGGAGCATGCGCTCGCGGAATTCGCGGTCACCCCGCCGCAATTCGCGGCGTTGACGATGATCGGCGCCTATCCCGACTTGTCGAGCGCCGATCTCGCAAGAGCTTCGCTGTTGACCCCGGCGACGGTCGCGACCATCGTCGCCAACCTCAAGCGCGCCGCCATGATCACGGCGCGGCCGCACCCGGTCCACGGTCGCATCCTGCAGCTCGCGCTCACCGCCAAAGGCAAAGCGCTGCTCGAACGCTGCAAACGCCATGTTTACGCGCTCGAGGCGGATCTCACGATCGACATGTCGGAGGCCGACGAAAATGCGGTGCGCCGCTGGCTGGCGCGCGTGGCGACCGCAGGGTGAGGCGCGAAATCGACTTTGGAGCGGCGCAGACAAACGGCTAGGCTCGTCGCCGATCCGATATCGGGAGGAGGCCTTTCCATGCTGCGCGCGTTTCTCGTTCTCGTCTGCCTCGCCGCCTCGCCGGCGTTCGCGCAGACGATGCATCACCACGCCGTGATGGATTCCGGCGACGGCGCGCCGATCACGCCGACCCAGGGCGGCCAAAGCGCCTTCGCGGCGATCCAGGAAATCGTCGCCATCCTCGACGCCGATCCGAACACCGACTGGTCGAAGGTCGACATCGAGGCGCTGCGCCGGCACCTGATCGACATGGACGCCGTCACGCTGCACGCCGAGTCGAAGAGTGAGCCGGCCGACGGCGGCCTGCGCTTCGTCGTCACTGGCGCTGGGCCGGTGAGAGACTCGATCCGCCGCATGATTTTCGCCCATGCCGCAACGATGAACGGCGTCGGCGGCTGGCGCATGGGCGCGGCCGAGATCGACGACGGCGCGACGCTGACGGTGATCGCCCCGGCCAAGGACGCCGCCAGACTGCGCGCGCTCGGCTTCATCGGCGTGTTGACCCTCGGTATGCATCACCAGATGCATCATCTGATGATCGCCAAGGGCGAGAACCCGCACCGATAGCAGCAGGCGCTGCAGCTCACGCACGCAACGACCGCGCCGCCACTGCGGCGACGCCGACGCAGAGGATGAGGAATGCGATCCCGAGTCTGAGGCTGGCGCCCTGCGCAATCGCGCCAATGACGACCGGGCCGCTCAGAAGCCCGGCGTAGCCGGCCGTCGCGACCATCGCGACGCCTGCCGCCGGGACGGACGCCAGTCCCGCCGCCGCACTGAAAAGGGTTGGGACGACGTTCGACAGACCGGCGCCGACCAGCGCGCAGCCGAGCGTCGCCGGGCCGAGGCGCGGATCGACGACCGCCAGCGCGAAGCCGGCGGCGGCGAGCGTCGCGCCCCAACGCACGACGCGCGCGCGACCCCAGGCGCGCACAGCGTTGTCGCCAAGGAGGCGGCCGACGACCATTGTCGCCGAGAAGGCGGCGAAGCCGATCGGCGCCATCGCCTGCGGCGTATGCGCGGTCTCCATGAGATAGACGCCGACCCAATCGCCCATCGCGCCTTCGCAGCCCATGCACAGAAGCGCGGCGACGCAAAGCGGCAGCAGGGCGCCGACCGGCGGCGCGATGTGCGCTTCCGTCGGCGGCGAAAAGGCGTCGCCATCCTCCAGCCAAGTCCAGACCAGCGCGGCGAGCATGGCGACCAGCGCCGCTGCGCCGCCGAGCGTCCACGCTGCGCCAAAGACGAGCAACGCGCCGCCCAAGGCCGCGCCGACGAGACCGCCGGCGCTCCAAGCTGCGTGGAACGACGACATGATCGCCGCGCCCCAGCGACGTTCGACGCCGCTGGCGTAGCCGTTCATCGTGACGTCGAGCAGCCCGTTCGCCGCGCCCATCGCGAAGGCCGCGACGACGAGCGTCGCGAGATCGGGAGCAAACGCTGGCAGCGGCAGCGCGACGCCGAACAGCAGCGTCGCCGCGCGCGTCGCCTTGGCGGGACCGAGGCGGCGCGTCAGACGCGCCGCGAGCTGCATCAACAGGACCGCCCCGACGGCGAAGGCGAACAGGACAAAGCCGAGCGCGCCATCGGAGAGCGCGAGGCGCGCCTTCAGCGCCGGTATGCAGGCCGCCCAGGCGCCGATGCCGACGCCGTTGGCGAGGAAGACGGCGACGACGGCGGCCCGCTCGGACCAGGCCGCCGATCGCACAGAGACGACGCCGCCGCTCATCTCGTCGCCTCGCCGACGCGCTCGGCGCGAAGGACGCTGACGCCAGCGCGGCGCAGCGGCGCCAACGCGCCTTCCGGAGCGTCGGCTTCGACGACAAGGTGGGTGAGGCGCGAGGCCGGCGCGACCGCGAACGGCGCCGCCGTCCCGAGCTTATCGGTCGTCACCGCCGCGGCGACAGCCTTGGCGCGCTCGGCGATGAGCCGCTTGAATTCGGCCTCTTCGGCGTCGAAGGCGGCGACGCCAGCTTCAGCGTCGACCGCGCAGGCGCCAAGAAAGGCGAGATCCACGCGGATCTCGCGCGCATCGCGCAACGCCCGCGCCCCGAGCGCCGCGCCGGAGCGCGGATCGACCCGTCCGCCGATGACGATCAGTTCGACGCCCGGCCTGCCGACGAGATCGGCGGCGATGTCGGGCGCGTTGGTCGCGACGATGACGCCGAGGTCGGCAGGCAACGCGCGCGCGATCGCGGCGTTGGTCGAGCCGGCGTCGATGAATACAATCTGGCCGGGACGCACCAGGGCGGCGGCGGCGCGACCAAGCGCGGCCTTGCGCTCCGGCGCTTCGGCCTGTCGCGCCGCCAAAGAGCCCGAAGCCGGCGAAAGCGGCAACGCGCCGCCGTAGACCCGCCGGCACTTCCCCGCCGCCGCCAATTCGCGCAGGTCGCGCCGGATCGTGTCCTCGGAGGTCCGAAACTCGCGAGCGAGGTCGCCGGCGAGAACGCGACCGCGTCGCGACAGACGTTCCAGGATGATCTGCTGCCGTTCGTCAGGCAGGGCGGGAAAGGCGCTCGTCGACATCTCAATCCAATCGTGTTAGAAGACGCACAATCGTGCATGATCGCGCATAACCGGTCAAGCCCCTTCTGCGGCGTCCCTGCGCGCTCGGCGATCAAATGAGCTTTCGTGCTAGCGCCGCGGCGACGCCCGCTGGCGCGCTATCGCTGCAGTCCCGTAATCCACTCGTTCGGGAACGGCGCAAAGGGGTCAGGCCCGGCTCCTTCAAAGCGCCTGTCACTGAATTGGCCGCGTCTCACTTTCGGGGTCCACTCCAATTTCGCGATCCGCGGTCGGCGCCGGAAATTCGCGACCGGAACCGCTCTGCCCCTCGCCACCGCACGCCAAGCCGTTGGCCTCATGTCTGGACGGCGCCCCTTGGTCAAGGGTGCTTCTGAGGTTTGCGAACGTCTCGGACGCGGTCATGTCTTCGGCCTGTTGAGGCGGGGCGAGCCCCGCTGGCCCTGATGTTATGTCCGCTGCGGTCCCTTGCCCCATCATGGAAGCGCGCTGTTTCCGCGCTGAGGTCGACTCGGGCTTCCGGACTT
>JBEKVR010000211.1:0-6208 GCA_049513815.1 Roseiarcus sp.
GAAGGGCAACCCCAAGGTCGACGTGGTCGTGCCCAAGACCGGCGTCGTCGCCGGCGTCTACGTGCAGGCGATCAGCGCCTATGCGCCGCACCCCAACGCCGCCAAGCTGTGGCTCGAGCACCTCTATTCCGACGAAGGGCAGATCGGCTGGCTGAAGGGCTACTGCCACCCGATCCGCTTCAACAACCTCATCGAGAGCAAGAAGGTTCCCGCCGACTTGCTCGCCGCGCTGCCGCCGGCGGAAGGCTACGCCAAAGCGAAGTTCCCGACGCTCGCCGAACAGGCGGCGGCCAAGGATGTGATCGCCAAGCAATGGGATGCTGTCGTCGGCGCGACGGTCGCGAAATAACGAGCGAGTCAAGACGCTCGCCCCCGGCCCCTCTCCCGTGAACGGGAGAGGGGCCTTTTCCTGCTTTCCGGCGGCGTGCAGGATCGGATGAGGACTTAGCGCTTCCATGACCAACGAGCCCGAATGACAGCCGTCGCCGCGACGCCCGCCCGTTCTGTTCGCATGCCCAATTTGGCGGCGTGGCTTGGCGTCGCGCCGTTCTTTCTGTTCGCGACGATGTTCCTCATCGTGCCGACGGTTTCGCTGTTGGTCGGCGCGTTTCAGGATCATGACGGCGCGTTCACGTTCGACAACATTCTGCGACTGTGGCAGCCGTCGATCCTTCATTCTTATTTGCTGAGCATCGAGGTCAGCGTCGCCTCGGCTTTCTTCGGCGCGCTGATCGGCCTCGCCCTGGCGCTCGCCGTACTGCGCGGCGGCCTGCCGGAGTGGTTGCGGCCGACGCTGATGACCTTCAGCGGCGTGGCGTCGAATTTCGCCGGCGTGCCGCTCGCCTTCGCCTTCATGGCGACGCTCGGGCGCATCGGCTTCGTCACCGTCGTATTGAAGAGCGTCGGCGTCGACCTCTACGCCGCCGGCTTCAATCTCTTCACCTTCACCGGATTGACCCTCACCTACCTCTATTTTCAGATTCCGCTGATGGTGCTCGTCGTCACGCCGGCGATCGACGGCATCAAGGGCGAGTGGAGCGAAGCGGCCGAAATTCTTGGCGCGAACCGCATTCAATATTGGCGCACGGTCGTCCTGCCGATCCTGTGGCCGAGCATCCTGGGCGCTTCGCTGCTGTTGTTCGCCAACGCGTTTGGCGCCATCGCCACCGCCTATGCGCTGACCGGCTCGTTTCTCAACATCGTGCCAATCCTGCTTTACGCGCAGATCCGCGGCGACGTGCTGCATGATCCCAACCTCGGTTACGCGTTGGCGTTCGGCATGCTGATGATCACCGGCCTCTCCAACCTCGCCTATCTCTACCTGCGCGCGCGCTCGGATCGGTGGCTGCGATGAAGAGCGGCAAGTTCGGCGCCTGGCTGGCGGTTTTTGTCGGGGTGGCGTATTTCGTCGCGCCGCTGATCGCGACGTTCGAGTTCTCGCTGCGCATGCGGCGCGGCGAATACAGTTTCGACGCCTATCGCATCGTCTTCGCCAGCGGCGCTTTCCAGGCCTCCTTCCTCTACTCGACCGTTCTGGCGGTGGCGACGATCGTCGTCGGAATTCTCATTGTCGTGCCGACCGCCTATTGGGTGCAGTTGAGGCTGCCGCGGCTGCGCGGCATCGTCGAGTTCACCACGCTCTTGCCGCTGGTCATTCCGGCGATCGTGCTGGTGTTCGGCTATATCAAGCTCTACGGCAGTTCCTCGATCCTGCCGCTGACCGCAACCTCGCTCGGCGCCGACGCATTATTGATGTTCGGTTATGTCGGCCTCGGCCTGCCTTACATGTACCGCTCGGTCGAGACGGCTCTTCGCTCGATCGACGTGCGCACGCTGACGGAAGCGGCCGAAAGCCAAGGCGCGGGCGTCTTCACCATCCTGTTCCACGTCATCCTGCCTAACATCCGTTCCGGCATCCTGTCGGGCGCGTTTCTCACCTTCGCGATCGTGATCGGCGAGTTCACCTTCGCCAGCCTGCTGGACCGCCCCGCGTTCGGCCCCTATCTGCAACTGATCGGCGCTTCGCGCGCCTACGAGCCCTCCGCGCTCGCCATCATGGCGTTCGCGTTGACCTGGGCGTGCATGGGCCTCATCCAGCTGTTCGGCGGCGGGCCGCGCACTTCCACCGGCAAGCGTTAGGATTTTCGGCGATGTCATTCCTCACTCTGACCGGCATTCAAAAGGTCTATGGCCCCAACAAGGTCGTCAAAGATTTCGACCTTTCCGTCGAGCGGGGCGAGTTCGTCACCTTTCTCGGCCCCAGCGGCTGCGGCAAGACGACGACTCTGCGCATGGTCGCCGGCTTCGAGGCGCCGACCGCAGGCGAAATTCGCATCAACGGCCAGGACGTGACGCATCTGCGCCCCAATAAGCGCGCGATCGGCATGGTGTTCCAGGCCTACGCCCTGTTCCCCAACATGACGGTCGCGCAAAACATCGGCTTCGGCCTCAAGGTTGGGGGAAAGCCGGCGGTCGAGATCAAGGCGCGGGTCGACGAAATGCTGGCGATGATCAAGCTGCCGCAGCTCGCCGACCGCTATCCCTATCAACTGTCGGGCGGCCAGCAGCAGCGCGTGTCGCTTGCCCGCGCGCTCGCCCCGAGCCCGCAGATTCTCCTGCTCGACGAACCGCTGTCGGCGCTCGACGCGCGCATTCGCGTCGCGCTACGCGAGGAAATCCGCGCGCTTCAACGCAAGCTGGGCATCACGACGATTTTCGTCACCCACGATCAGGAAGAAGCGCTGTCGATGTCCGACCGCATCGTCGTGATGAACGAAGGCGGGATCGAGCAAGTGGGAACGCCGAGCGAAATCTACAATGCGCCGCGCACCCGCTTCGTCGCCTCCTTCGTCGGCACACTCAACCTTATCGACGGCAAGATTGTCGACGCGTCGGTTGGCGCGGTCGACATTGACGGCCAGCGTGCGACGACGCGGCGCAAGCTCAACGGCGCCAAGCCGGGCGACATTTTGGCGATGGCGCTGCGGCCCGAAGCGCTGCGCCTCGGCGCGGGCGACGATGGCCGCAACACGCTTGCCGGCGTCATCGAAGACGTTTCCTTCCTCGGCGCGGTGGTGCGCGTGCGGGTGCGGCTCGAGCGGGCCGCCATTATCGTCGACACCTTCAACAGCGGCGCCGCTGAGCTGCCCGCTTGCGGAGCGCCGATCGCAGTCAATTTCGGCCGCGACGACCTGATCCCGCTGGTGGCTTGATCGCCGCCAGACCATTCCGAAGCGCCCTCCCTCAGAGAGCGACGGAGAAGCGGTCGGAGCGCGCGGCGTCCCACTGCTCGCGCCACCATCCGTCGCGCGCGCCGGCGATCAGCTCGCCCGGCTGGAGCTGCGGATAAAGCTCGGCGAAGGTCTTGGTCTCGCTGGCGCTGACCCGGCGCGAGAAATGGATCGGGCGGAAATCGTGCGCGTGCTCGAGCCCCGCCGCCGCGGTCAATTCCGCCAGCGCGTTCAGCATCGAGCGATGGTAGTTGCGCACCCGCTCGGTCTTGTCTTCGACCACCAGCGCGCGTGAACGCGTCTTGTCCTGGGTCGCGACGCCGGTCGGGCAGCGGTCGGTATGACACGACAGCGATTGGATGCAGCCGAGCGCGAACATGAAGCCGCGCGCCGCGTTGCACCAGTCGGCGCCGAGCGCCATTGCGCAGGCCATATCGAAGGCGTTGGCGATCTTGCCCGAGACGCCGAGTCGGATGTCGCCGCGCAATCCCGCGCCGATCAGCGCGTTGCGGACGAAGACGAGCCCGTCGCGCATCGGCATGCCGAGGTGGTCGGCGAATTCGAGCGGCGCCGCGCCGGTGCCGCCCTCCTTGCCGTCGACGACGATGAAGTCGGGACGGATGCCCGTCTCCAGCATCGCCTTGCAGATGGCGAGAAACTCCCAAGGATGGCCGACGCAGAGCTTGAAGCCGACCGGCTTGCCGCCGCTCAGGCGCCTGAGCTCGGCGATAAAGCCCATAATCTCGAGCGGGGTCGAGAAGGCGCCGTGGCGCGCCGGCGACAGGCAATCGCGGCCGGCCGCTACGCCGCGGATCGCCGCAATTTCTTCGGTGACTTTCGCCGCCGGCAGCACGCCGCCGTGGCCCGGTTTCGCGCCCTCGCTGAGCTTGATCTCGATCATCTTAATCTGGTCGTTGGCGGCCGCGGCGGCAAAGGCGGCGGGATCGAACGCGCCTTCGGCCGTGCGGCAGCCGAAGTATCCCGAGCCGACTTCCCAGATCACGTCGCCGCCGCCCTCGCGGTGATATGGGCTGAAGCCGCCCTCGCCGGTGTCGTGGGCGAAGCCGCCAAGCGCCGCGCCGCGGTTGAGGGCGCGAATGGCGTTGGCGCTCAACGCGCCGAAGCTCATCGCCGAGATGTTGAAAACGGACGTCGCATAGGGCTGGGCGCAGCCGGGACCGCCGACCAGGACCCGGAACGGCGTCTCGGCGATCTCAGCCGGCGCGATCGAATGGCGCAGCCACTCGTAGCCTTGCGCGTAAACATCGAGTTGCGTGCCGAACGGCCGCTTGTCGAGCTGCATCTTGGCGCGCTGATAGACGACGGCGCGCTGGTTGCGCGAAAACGGCAGCCCATCGGTCTCACTCTCGAAGAAATATTGCCGCATCTCCGGCCGCATCTCCTCGAGCAGGAAGCGCAGGTGGGCGGAGATCGGATAATTTCGCAAAACCGCGTGCGAGGTCTGAACGAGGTCGCGCAGGCCCAGCAACGACAGCGCGCCGAATAGGACGGCGGCGACGAGAAACACGGTCTCCCAACGCGGCGACGCGCCGATCGCCGCAGCGCCGAAGGCGAGCGTCAGCAGCACGCACGCCGTCAGGACGATGAAACGCGGCGAAAACGCCAGAGCCAGGAATCGCATGGGCGCCCCTCGAACGCGTCATTTGCGGCTGGATTGCGCGAATCGCGCGCGCCGCTCCCCGTGACGCGCCGGGACGCTTACACATTTTTTGCGTCTTCGCGAAGACGCGCGCTCGCCGCGGTCCGCCCTCTGGGATCAGGCCGCTTGCGGCGCGCCGGCGAGCCAGACGCCGCGCAAAGTGAGGTCGTCGGCGAGATGGACGAGGTCGGCGCGCGCGCCCGGCGCCACTGCGCCGATGCGGCCTTCGAGGCCAAGCAACCGGGCCGGCGTCGAGGTCGCCATTGTCAGCGCTTCGGCGAGCGGCAGGTCGAGCGTTTCGACGACGTAGCGCACGGCGTCAAGTAAAGTGACCACGCCGCCGGCGAGCGTGTCGAAGTCGTCGATCAGGCGCGATCCGTCACGCCGCATGCGCCGTCCTTGCAGCGTGAACACCGACGGTCCGCCCGCCGCCGGCGGCATCGCGTCGGAGGTCAGCGCGATTGCCCCTGCCCCCTTGGCGTTGATCGCCGCACGCAGCGCCGCTGGGTGGACGTGATGGCCGTCGGCGATCAGGCCGCAGACGATCGCCGGATCGGCGAGCGCGGCGCCGACCAGACCGGGCGCTCGCGAGCCGAGCTGGCTCATCGCGTTGAAGAGATGGGTGACTGCCCGCGCGCCGGCGGCGAAGGCGGCGCGCGCCTCCTCCGCCGTCGCCTCGGCGTGGCCAAGGCTGACGACGATCCCCGCCGCGGCGAGGCTGGCGATCAGCGCCGGACTGGCGGCGGACGGCGCCAAAGTGACGACCATCGCGCCGACCTTGGCGGCGACGAGCTGATCGCGGTCGCGTTCCCGCATCGGACGAATGAATTCCGCCAGATGGACGCCCTTGCGGCGCGGATCGATGAACGGCCCCTCGACGTGGACGCCGAGGACGCCCGGCGTCGCGCGCGTCGCCTCGCCCGCCGCCGCCAACGCCGCGACGAGCACGGCCGGCGAATCGGTGATGACGGTCGGCAGGATCGCGGTGACGCCCGAGCGGCGAAAGGCGGCGGCGATCGCAGCCAACGCCTCGGGCGTCGGCGTTGCGTTGAACAGCACGCCGCCGCCGCCGTTGACCTGCCAGTCGATGAGCCCCGGCGACAGCACGCCGCCGGAAAGATCGATCTGCTCGCCGCCGCGCGGCCGCGCGGCCGTCGGCGCAACGGCGACGACCGCGCCGCCCTCGACGACGACTGCGCAGTCGTCGCGCATCGTCAGTCCGTCGAACAGGCGCGCGCCGAAGAAGACCTTTAATGGCCCGTCGTTCATCGCGAGGCGCCTTGCAGCTCAGGCAGCGCGCCGCTGGCGATGAGGATCG
>JBEKVR010000212.1:0-6185 GCA_049513815.1 Roseiarcus sp.
CAAAATGCAATCCGCCGAGTTTTCGCACAGCCTGTAATGCGAGGGCCTCGAAGGATGATCAAGCTCGCACCGGCGTCGGCGCCCGCTGGAGCGTCCTTCGAGGCCGCTTCGCGGCGCCTCAGAACGAGGGGCGTTGTCGGCAAGCGATTCCAAGCAAACGCCGCGCGCTTTAGCGGAGAGAATCGTCACGGAATGCGCAAGCCGCGACGAAAACCGGGACGACACGTTCGACAGGTCGGCGGCCGCGCGGCCATCTCGCCGACGAGGCGGCGGTTTCACTCGCGCCGCTCGCCCCGCCAATCAATTCAGGAGATGGCGCCCGGGAAAGGATTGCGCGGACAGTCCCGGAGTTTGGCAGTTTTGTTGGGGTTTCGCCAGTTCCGATCGAACCTTGTAACTTAGTCCCGTGTCGCACGCGAGAGCACAGCAAAGAAAGAGGGCTCGCCGCCGCCGACTTCCCAGCTGGTCTCCCGTTCGCGGCGTAGGCACGCGGCAACTTGGTCGGAATGCCCCCATCGATCCTGAGGAATCGCCTCCTCTCAAGGTCGTTGGAGGGGAGAGCATAGAGGGAGTAGCTGGCGGAGGATTGCCCATCATCGACTGCTCATCACGGTTGGCATTGAGCATCGCGCGATAACGAGCAAGGAGCGGCAGCAGACGAGAGAGACACCGATCATCGCGCGTAGCACGCTGCGTCCTGAAAAGGGTCGCCATGGCCGCAACCGGAATGGACCGGATTGAGTCGGTATCCGTTCGCTTCCACGCACTGTTTCACGTACTCATCAATATCGCCCTGGTCAGGACTCGATTCTGCTCGCTGTGTTCGCTGAGCTTCTGCGAGGCAAGTTCGCATTTCTTGCTCTCCGCTCTGCCCGCAACTGGTCAGGAGAAGCGCGAAAGGAAGGAACCAAACCACCTTCTTCTGCCGGTTCAACTCCCCTCCCCTTGATCGCAGTTCGTGCAGGGGTAAGTGGCTATTGTATATCACGATGTTGTATGGAATCGCTTACGCCGACATCCTTGGAAACTAGCGGAATTGCAAGGGCTACGCCAGATCGCGTCGCCATCTGTAACGCAGTCTCGTATTGCACGCGGGAGTACGGCCATCAGGGCTCGCCGCCGCCGACTGCCGGAGGGGTCCCCCGTTCGAGAGGCAGGCATTGAGGCAGCGTGGTCGAAACGCCCCCCCGTCGATCCTAACGGAACGCCAGAAAGCTCCGGTTGGGCGCGATTGGGGTCGCCAGTCCTTTCGCCGCCGGTCGAGACATCTTGCCGTTCTACGAGATCGAGATTCGCGCGGCGCTAGAGGCGGTCGGAATCGGCTTCCCATTCGAGATCGAGGACGGGCAGTTCAAGCCGGCTGGCGTGACGTACTCGCCCATACGAAAAGAAACCCTCGCGCCACTCTCTAAAGCAAACGGTGCCAACCTCGTATGGGTTGTGTTCCAATAACATGCCGCACGCCGCCGCAACTAAGCCTTCATCATAAAAGTTACCGTCATCCATGCCCCGCCCCATTGATTTAGGGGAAGTCACGCGCCGGAGTCCGAAACGGAAGAGCGCTTGTTGGTGGCCTCAAGATTCAAATTGAGACGTTACCTAACCGCATCGAGCTTGTGGCTGCGGCAGCTCGCCGCACTTGGCGAGGCGATCGAACATGCGAACTCGGGCAAGGAGATGCTTGGCGGGGTCGCGCAGGCGGGCTGTCCTGCAAGCAAGGAGCCTCATGTCCCCCCGACCAATGCCCACGTCCCTACGCCGGTCGGAACCGGGAATTGGGAGTTGGTCGCGAGCGCCGCGAATTACGCCCCCCGCCGCTGGCTTTTCCCGCCCCAGCCCCAGCCTGAGCAGCCGAAGCCCTGCGCGGCCGCGAGCTCGGTCGTAAGCGCGGCGCTGTTCTTGCTTTGTTCCCGTCGCCGCGCGGGGATATTACACTTGCCATACCAAGACCCATGATGTAGGTTTCTGGCCATAGGAGCTTTCGTCATGGCCGCCTCGGTTCTCAACGCCCCGCACTTCCAAAACGAGCAAGCCGCTTTCGAGTATGTCGAGAGCCGCCTGTGGTCGAACGGCCCGACTTGCCCGCATTGCGGTAATGCCGACGCCAAGCGCATTCACAAGATGACTGGCGAATCCACCCGCATGGGCCTTCGCAAGTGCAACGAGTGCCGCAAGCCGTTCACCGTGCGGATGGGGACCATCTTCGAGTCGTCGCATCTGCCGCTGCATCTCTGGCTGCAAGTCATCCATCTGATGTGCGCCAGCAAGAAAGGCATCTCGACCAACCAAATTCAGCGGATGCTTTCGTGCAGCATGAAAACCGCTTGGTTCCTTACCCATCGCATCCGCGAAGCAATGCGTGACGGCGGCCTGTCGCCTCTCGGCGGAGGCGGCAACGCGGTCGAAGTCGACGAAACCATTATCGGCAAGATTGAAGGCGCTCCCAAGCGCGTGACCCGCGGTCAAAACGCCTTCCGCAACACCGTCCTTACTCTTGTGGAGCGCGGCGGCTCGGCACGCAGCTTCCATGTCGAAGGAACCACCATCGCGGAACTGAAGCCTATCATCGCCGCAAACGTCGCTGAGAAGGCCGCCTTCATCACCGATCAAGCTACCTGGTATTCCGAGATCGGCGCCATGTTCAAAAGCCACGACACCGTGAACCATTCGCGCGACGAATACGTCCGGTATGAGCCTGATTTCGTCATCACCACCAATACCGTCGAGGGCTACTATTCGATCTTCAAGCGCGGCATGATAGGCGTCTACCAGCACTGCAAAGAGCGCCATCTGCATCGGTATCTGGCGGAGTTCGATTTCCGTTACAGCAACCGCGTCAAACTCGGCGTGAATGACGCCACCCGCGCCGACCGCGCGTTACGGGGAGTCAAGGGCAAGCGCCTCACCTATCAAACAACTGCTAGCCTCTAAGCCGCTAAGACGGGAAAAACGGAGGCAACGCAAATGACGCTGAGGCTTATCGCGACGACCGTAACCGAATCGGAGATACGATGCCGATTAGCCGACCCAACCCCAGAAACCGGAGACAAATGGGTTGAACTCTCGATTCCCATAACTGTCGAACTTTCCCTTCCAAATCCAACCGGAGGGCCCGATATACCACTGGGATCACTGGCAACCCGGCAGCTCGCATCGATTCAGCTAGCCGTCCTTCGGTATGTGCGAGACGCAATAGGGTCAGAAACTCAACGCCTCGCAGGTCTTTCAAGAGCATGAGACGGTAGGTCTCTCTCAGCCGGGCTTCCCGCTCGGCTGGGGTTCCCTCAGGATCATCGTACATGGGAAAAAACTCCAAACCGGCGAAAAAGCCCAAGCTCACTGACGCCGAGCGTCACAAGCGATTCTTGGAAACGGCGGAAAAGGTCGAGGCGTCAAATGCCAAGGCTGATTTTGACCGGGCATTCGAGTCGGTGGCTAAGAAAGCCGACGTCAGGCCGCCCAAACGCCGCGCCTAGCCTCGTGAACTTGGCATAGCTGCCGATAGTCCCACACCACATTGGCTATCGGGGCGTTTTCCAATAACGCGTCAAATGACTTGCGATGTAAGCGATTCCCAAATCGCTCCGAGGTCCATTGAAAGTAGTGATCAAAGACTGCACCCCAAGGGGACCAGGGCCTATCTTCAATGTCAAACCAGTCGCTTATTTTCAGACTGTGCTTCCTGATTTCCCATGCCGCAAAATCCGCTGCTTGGATGGCGCGGACTTTCGCGTAGCCCAGTTTCTTATTCAGCGGTATGGGCTGAACCAACTCGGTTAGCCGCGCCGTCTGGTCATTCCCACTGGCATATTTGTCGGCTAGTTCAAGCTTGCTGTGCGCCTGCTCCAAATGATCAAAGAATAAACTAATAACAGAGCCTTGGCGCGCGCGACCAATCTCAACCATACAGCTATAAGCTGCAAGTGCGTAAGCATCTATTCTGAGTGAATTTTCCAGATTGAACCGTTGCAGGTCTTTTATCCGAACGGTAGCAGCGAACCCGGACAATTTACTAGAGCCAATTACCCACGCCAATCCATTCAAGAAATTGGCTATTTCCTTGTAATGTCGTTTAGCTGGCAACCATTTCCTATAAGGACCGTTAGGCCGGCCGAATTCTTTCATATGAAAATACGGCACGCCATTTGACGCCAATATAATTGCCCAATGTTTCTCGAATTTCTCCCACTGCTCCTCTGCGGCGACATAGCCGGCAATAGTAAGAATCTGCCCTTCGGTTTTACTGTCGTCAAAATAGCCGGTGAAGGCAGCCATTATTCTTACACCGCCGAGAGAGTCACGAACGGCAAGCTCAGAAAGCCGGATTCCTGAAGGCGCGACGAATCGCGCTGCGCCGTTCATATCATACCCCTAGCGGTTTAGTATGCAAAGTGTAACATGCCCGGAGGTCGAGACCTTAGGCACAGCGCGGAGCCTCGGCTGGAAGGTGCACATGCGGTGCACGCAGGGCTATCGTGAAGGCCCGAAGTCGATGCGGCGGTGCATCTATCGGTCGCAGCTCGATCTCGACACTCTGGTTTGCACGCGGGGGCCGAACTTTCCGCTTTCGCGCCTGGAGTCGCGGCTGATGTGTCCCGCCTGCGGAAGTCGCACCATAACGGTCGTGTTCGAATCGCCGACCAATCGGCAGATTGGGAGCGAGTAGCGCGGATGACAATGATCGACGAGACGACCTAGATGGCTGCTGCCTTATCAATCGAGTGCGCGAATGGCGTAAATGGGCGACACTATGCAGGTGTCGAATTGATCACCCAAGACAAGACCTAGGAGCCGGCATTGCGCAAAAGGAATCTGCTTCTCGCCGCGATCCCGCTCCTCGGCACGTTGGCGACCGCCCTGCTCGCCTATTCGCATTCGGCTATTGTCGTCAGCCTGTTTGAGCAGCGCATGCAGCGCGACATCGCAGAGTTATCGGATGCGCTGGCGAAAGCGGGTCTTCCGCAGCCGCAGATCACGCCGATCGTCGCCGCGCTGAATCAGGTCGATCACAATGTCCTCGGCTATGTGTCGAGCGAAACGACGGCGCTCGTTTCCGCAATTGCGACCGTTGGAATTATCGTGACGGCGGCCGTCATGGCGCTTGCCGCCCGAACTTCAGATGTCTCGGGCCGATGATTTGCGGCGCGGCTGCCTTTCCGAAAGCCGCACCATAACCGTCGTGTTCGAACCGCCGACCAATCGGCAGGTCGGCAGCGGATGACAGGGAGGTTTGGATGGCCTCGATGACCTATTACGTCGCGCTCGCCTTCACGCGTTCCGAGGGCGGCGACATCGTTGCGTGCGAGCCGAAAGAGGCGCGCAGTTCCAACCAAGCGATCCGCATGGCCGACTCTTTGGCGACGACGGAAGGCCATTGCGGCGCCATCGCGTTCTCACGCACCGGCGACCCGGCGCTCGGCGACTTCGCCGATGCGGGGATCTTGAAGGCGGTCGGCGAGGTCGATAGCGGGCTGCTGGCGGGATAGAAGGCGCTCCGCGGCTCCGGCGCTCCCCGCCAAGCGCTCGGCGCCAAGGGTCAGCGCGCATTCCGTTGTCGCGACGCCGACAAATTCTTTGCCGGCGGCGAAAGCCGCGCTATCCTTGTTTCATCGCCGGCGACGGGTCGAAGCGGCGTCGGCCGTCCGAGGTTCCGTCGCCGCGCGGCTGTCAAGGAGGTTCCGGGCAAGTCGTTGAAATTGCAGGGAGCGCCGTCAAGCAGAGGCTTGACGAAGCTTCACAGGACTTGACGAAACTTGACAGGACTTGACGAAACTTGACGCTGCTTGACGTTCCTTGACGAAATTGACGGCCGAACTTGACCGGCGTCCGCCGCCGGGCGCGCTTCTCGTGAGCGCTTCGCGGCCGCGCGTTTCTTGGCGCCTAACCGATTGACAACGAAAGGGCGCCGACTCGTTTTGTCCGGCCATCCTTAAGTCGCGCCGGACAGCGTCGACAATGGACCTGCGCTCGACAAAGGTCGACGGCAGGTCGCTTCCGGCGACGAGGACCGCCCGCGCGCCGGCGAACCCGCCGGGCGCCTGCCGCCGCTCAATTCAGGGCGCCGCCGCCGTTCAATTCAGGAAGTGGTGCCCAGGAAAGGACTCGAACCTTCACGGCTTGCACCGCTGGTACCTGAAACCAGTGCGTCTACCAATTCCGCCACCTGGGCACGGCGCGCTTCATAA
>JBEKVR010000213.1:0-6165 GCA_049513815.1 Roseiarcus sp.
CTCATCGGTCATTCGCGTCAGCATGGTCGGCCTCCAGATACCGACCACCCATGAGTCACAGATTCTCTGATTTGGGAATCCCATCACGCTATGCTCGACGGAATCCGTCCACACGGCCTAGCTGTTTAGCAGCGTCACAAGTTGGCTCCGACGCAATTTCGATGGTGGTTTGCGGACTTCATGCGGCGCCGAGCAATCTGGCTTAAAGAAGGTCAAATTTCACGCGCCCTTACATCTGGTGTTTGACG
The DNA here is from genome assembly GCA_049513815.1 of Roseiarcus sp. Classification (GTDB taxonomy): domain Bacteria; phylum Pseudomonadota; class Alphaproteobacteria; order Rhizobiales; family Beijerinckiaceae; genus Roseiarcus. Next base: position 249 of record JBEKVR010000213.1, read on the forward strand.
AGTTTGAGTTTGGCGATCTGAGCACAAGCCGCCAGGTTGCAGCAGCGTCGACCACCCGCGCGGCTTCCGGTATCCATCCGGCGAAGCTGCCAATTGAGCCTCTAAGAATCATAACGCTATTTCAATCACATAGGTGTTCGCAGTTTCGTCCTGAGTGGCAGCCAACTGTTCAGAGGGGCGCTGTTTTAACTTAGCTTTTTGCCCCTGATTGTCCCACTTTCCTGCGTGTCCTCGGACGATGGGACAATTCTGTTCCCGACCTGTACGCCCGCGAGCTTCGTCATCCTATTGGCAGCGAGAAGGTCACGGTCCTGTCTCTTCGTATGTTGCGACGTCTCCGTAGACGACTCGTGGCCGACTATCGCCATTAACTCGCGATCACTCAGGGCGGATGTGACTCGCCCAAACATTGACCCCACCCGAATGAAACCTATCAACGGCTTGCGGCGCCGAACGGCGTCCGGAGCCCACGCCGATCCGCAGCTTCGCCGTCGCGGCGTCTATGCGAGGGAATATCGGTCGGAAACGTTGCGCGAGACGTTGTTTGGCGCGGGCCCTTATCTGCCATCCAGCCATGCGGCCGCGCAGTATCGTGACATCGAGGCCTATAAGAGAAGCGAGGCGCACGCCGCCGAAGGCGTTCCCGTCAAAGAGACTGTGCGCGCCTGACGCGGCGTTCGGCGCACCGCCGCCGATTCAAGCCCAGCGACAGCTCGCGCCGACGTGCGGGGCTCGCAGACGCGGCGCGCCGCCGAACAGCTTCTCGCGCAAGGTTCCCTCGCGATAGGCCGCCTTGTAGCGGCCGCGGCGCTGAAGTTCGGGAACCAGGAGATCCGCGACATCGGCGAAGGTTTCGGGCCTCACTGCGAAGGCGAGATTGAAGCCGTCGACGTCGGTTTCGTCGATCCAATCCTCCAGCTGATCGGCGACCGTCGCCGGCGAGCCGACGAACACAGGCCCGATGCCGCCGATGGCGACATGCTCGGCGGCCTGCCGCACCGTCCAGGTTCGGCTGGGATCGGCGCGGGTGATGTTTTCGAGCGCGGTGCGGCCCGCCTCACTGTCGACGTGCTGGACGATCTGGTCGGGATCGAGCCGAGAGAAATCGACTCCGGTCCAGCCCGATAGCAGCGTCAGCGCGCCCTCGAGATCGGCGTAGCGCCGGTAGTCGGCAAGCTTGGCCTGCGCCTCGGCGTCGTTGGCGCCGACGATGGCGGTGGCGAGCGCGAACATCAGAATGCCCTGAGGATCGCGTCCGAGCTTGGCCGCGTTGGCCCGGATCGCCGCCACGCGCGGCGCGATCAAGGTTTTCGACGGACCGGACAGGAACACGCATTCGGCGTGGCGGGCGGCGAAAAGGCGGCCGGCCGGAGACGTCCCCGCCTGGTAGAGCACCGGCGTGCGCTGCGGCGAGGGTTCGCTGAGATGCAGCGCGTCGAGACGGAAATGCGCGCCGTCGTGGACCGCCTTGCGCACCCGGTCGGGATCGGCGAACACGCCGCCCGCAGCGTCGACCTTGACCGCGTCGTCGGCCCAGCTGCCTTCCCACAGCTTGTAGACGACCTCCATGTAATCCTCGGCGATCGCGTAGCGATCGTCGTGGGCGGCCTGCTTGTCGCGTCCCGCGCCGCGCGCCGCGCTGTCGAGGTAGCCGGTGACGATGTTCCAGCCGACGCGGCCGTCGGTCAGATGGTCGAGCGTCGACACGCGTCGGGCAAAATTGTAGGGCGGCTCGAACGAGAGATTCACGGTGACGCCGAAGCCGAGATGGCGCGTCGCCGCCGCCATGGCGGGCACGAGCAGCAGCGGATCGTTGACCGGAATCTGCGCCGCATGGGTCAAGGCCGCCCGCGCGTCGCCGCCGAAGACGTCGTAGACGCCGAGCACGTCGGCGAGGAACAAGCCGTCGAACAGCCCCCTTTCGAGGATCTGCGCCAGTTCGATCCAATAGGGAAGACGCTTGTATTGGCGCGAGCGGTCGCGCGGATGTCGCCACAGACCCGGCGACTGATGCGCGACACAGTTCATCTCGAAGGCGTTCAGCCGGATTTCTTTCGCCATCGCCTCTCGTTGCGAGGCGGTTCCTCCGCCTTCCCTGATTCCAACTGCGCCGCGGTCATTCCGCGGCGACGCGACCCCGGCGCGCCGCCGCCTCGAGGTCGCGATAGCGCGAACCTGGATGCGTCTCCGGCAAGCGCGGTCCAGCGCCGAACAGCTTTTCGCGCAACGTGCCGGCCGCATATTCGGTGCGGTAGGCGCTGCGCTTCTGCAACTCCGGCACGAGATGCTCGACGATGTCGGCGAAAGTCTCGTGGGTCACAGCGTAGGCGAGATTGAAGCCGTCGACGTCGGTCTCCTCGACCCATTCCTGCAGCACGTCGGCGACCGTCGCCGGGCCGCCGACGATCAGCGGCCCAAGCCCGCCGATGCCGATCCATTCGGCGAGCTCCCGCACCGTCCAGACCTTGCTCGGGTCCGAGCTGGAGAAGGCGTCGACCGAGGACTGCACGGCGTTGGTCTTGATGTGGCGCAGCGGCTCGTCGAGCCCATAGGCGCCGAAATCGATCCCCATCCAGCCCGAGCCGAGCGCCAGCGCGCCATCGAGATCGATGTACTGCTTGTAGTCCTCGTACTTCGCCTTCGCCTTGGCGTCGGTCTCGTCGACGATGACGGTCTGCAAATTGAAGATCAGCACGCTGCGCGGATCGCGCCCGGCGGCCGCGACGCTCTGCCGGATTGCCGCGACCGTCTTCTTCAGCACGGTCTTCGATGGCGTCGCAACGAACACGCATTCGGCGTGCTCGCCGGCGAAGCGCTGGCCTCGGCTCGACGCGCCGGCTTGGTAGAGAACCGGCGTCCGTTGCGGCGAAGGCTCGCTCAAGTGCACGCCGGGGACTTTGTAATACTTCCCCTCGTGGGCGATCGGCCGCACCTTGGAAGGATCGGTGAAGATCCTGCGCTCCCGGTCGCGCAGCACCGCCCCGTCGGCCCAACTGCCTTCCCAGAGCTTGTAGACGACTTCCATATATTCGTCGGCGACCTCGTAGCGGTCGTCGTGCTGGGTCTGGTTGCTCAGGCCGATGTTGCGCGCGCCGCTCTCGAGATAGGAGGTGACGATGTTCCATCCGGCGCGCCCCTTGGTGAGATGGTCGAGCGTCGAGATGCGGCGAGCGAAGGTGTAGGGATGCTCGAACGAGATCGACGCCGTGACGCCGAACCCGAGATGTTGGGTGACCAGCGCCATCGCCGGCACGAGCTGCAACGGATCGTTGACCGGGATCTGGGTGGAGACGCGCAGCGCCGTGTCCAGATCGCCGCGAAACACGTCGTAAACGCCGAGCACGTCGGCGATGAAGACGCCGTCGAACTTGCCGCGCTCGAGCAGCTTGGCGAGGTCGGTCCAGTATTCGAGATCCTTGTATTGCCAGGAGCGGTCGCGCGGATGCGCCCACAGGCCGGGCGACTGATGCCCGACGCAATTCATATCGAAGGCGTTGAAATGGATTTGCCGGGTCATCGGGTTCAGATCGCTCCGTGCCGCGGCGGATTGACGCCGTTGAGCCAATAGTCGCCGACGGCCCGATATTTCCACCGCACAGGATCGTGAACCGAGTGGGTTCGCGCGTTGCGCCAATGGCGATCGAGACCGAATTCCTGCAGCGTCGCGCGCGAACCCGCGAGTTCGATCAGCTTGCTGGAGACGTGCAGCGAGGCCTCGGCCGCAGCCGCCTTGGCCTCGGCGACCGCCACTGAAGCCGCGGCGACCGTCTCCGCCGACGGCTCGGCAGCGGCGGCGTCGACGAACTTGCCGGCGCGCTCCAATAGAGCGTCGGACGCCGATACGCGGATCTTCATCTCGCCGATCTGGGCGATCGTATAGGGGTCGTCCGCAGCGCGTTCGACGCCGGCGTCCTTCCACGGGCGTGAGCGGCGTGCGCACGAACGCGATTGCGTCGGCGAGCGCCCCGCGGGCGATGCCTGCTTCGATCGCCGCGTGCATGATCTGCGCGAAGGGGCCCATCGACGTGGGCCGTTCGAACAGCGCGGCGAAGGAAATTAGCGAAATCGGATGAACCTCGACATCGTCGAGGATCGTCGTGCCCGAACCGGTGACGCGCTGGCCGAACCCAGACCAATCGTCGACGACGGCGATCCCGGCGGCGTCGCGCGGCACGAAGGCGATCGTCGAGACGTCGTCCTCGTCGTTGGCCACCACCGCCACCCAATGGGCGAACAGAACGCCGGTCGAATAGAACTTCTTGCCGTTCAGGCGATGGACCGCCCCGTCGCGCGTGAGGCGCGTGGCGTGATCGTGCGCCGTCCTGCCGCCGCTTTCCGACAGGGCGTTGCCGATGCGCTCGCCAGCGAGAATGCGGCCATAGAAGAACCGCTTCTGCTCTATCGTCCCTTGCAGGCGCAGCGCCTCCAGCATGAAGAAATGGTTCTGCGGAATCTGGCCGATCGAGCCGTCGGCGCTGGCGAGCAGCGCGATCACCTCGGCCACCGTTCCCGCGCGCACGCCGGCGCCGCCGAATTCCTCGGGAACGGTGATCGCCAGCAGGCCGGCGTCGGAGATCAGGTCCAGTTCCCGATAGGGCAGCACACGCTCGCGATCGCGCAACACCGCATCGCCGGCGATCTCCGCTGCAGCTTCGCGAGCGGCGGCGATCGCCTCGGCGTCGTCGCGGATGACATGGGCGGCGGGCGACCGCGGCGGCGGCGCGCGGAACTCGGGTTCCGGTTCGAGATCACGATCACGTTTGGCCGCTGTAGCTGACATTTTCAAACATCCAAATCGAGAGAGACGCGTTGCGCGTCGTCAGCTCCAGGCGTGACGCGGCGGCGCGACGCCGTTGAGCGCGTAATTGCCGACATGGAAGTATTTCCACCGCGCCGCTTCGTGCAGCGTGTGGGTGCGCGCGTTGCGCCAGTGCCGGTCGAGGTCGAACTCGGCCAGCGTCGATCGCGTGCCCGCCAGCTCGTGCAGCTTGTTGGTCGCCAGGATGGCGATCTCGGTCGTCAGGACCTTCGCTTCGGCGACCGCGACCGCCGCCGCCGCGACGTTGTCGTCGGTGGGGTGATCGATGATCCCGTCGATCGCCAGCCCGGCCTTTTCCAGCGGGGCTTCCGCGGCGTGCAGCTTGATCTCGAGGTCGCCGATCTGGGCGATCGTGAACACGTCCTCGGCGGCGCGTTGCTGCCCGCTGTCGATCCACGGGCGCGAGTAGCGTAGGACGAAGGCGATCGTATCCTCGATCGCGCCGCGCGCGATGCCGGCGTCGACCGCCGCCTGGATGATCTGCGACACGGAGCCGTTCGACGAAGGCTGCTCGCCGCCGAGATAGGCGGGAATGACGGCGCTCGCGCTGACGCGGACGTGGTCGACGCGGACGTTGCCGCTGGCGGTGGTGCGCTGGCCGAAGCTCGACCAATTGTCGACAATCGTCAGCCCTCTCGCGCCGCGTTCAGCGATGGCGAGATAGACCTTGCCGTCCGGGCCAATCGCGCCGATGTGGATGAAATGGGCGAACAGCGCGCCGGTCGCGTAGAACTTCTCGCCGTTGACGACATAGTCCTCGCCCTCCGGCGTTAGCGTCGTCTCGAACGCGCCGACGTGTTTGCTCTTCGCCTCCGAGAAAGCATTGCCGAGGCGAAAGCCCCGCAGCGCGCGGCCGAACCACAGTTTCTTTTGCGCTTCCGAGCCAGCGAAGCGAATCGCGTCGAGCGCGGCGAGATGGTTTTGCGGAATCTGGCCGATCGACGAATCGGCGGCGGAAATGATCTTGATCACTTCTGCTAGGCCGTGTGGACGGATTCCGTCGAGCATAGCGTGATGGGATTCCCAAATCAGAGAATCTGTGACTCATGGGTGGTCGGTATCTGGAGGCCGACCATGCTGACGCGAATGACCGATGAG
>JBEKVR010000214.1:0-6135 GCA_049513815.1 Roseiarcus sp.
CCATCATGGACTATCTCGATCAACACAACGCCCAACCCAAGCCCTTCGTCTGGACCAAGTCCCCAGGCGAAATCCTCGAAAAGGTCGCCCGTGCAAAACAGGCGTTAGAGTCACACCACTAGGAGTTCCGTGGACGCTCAGACGTCGAGGTCGCGGTTCGTCGGCGGTGCGTTCGCCGCGATCCGCCGCTCAACTCTGTCCCGGCGTGAAGCGCGCCACCAGCTCGTGCGCTTCGCCGGGATAGGTCATGCGAACTTGAGTCACCGGCGTTTCGCCGCTCCAGGTGCGCCGCTCGACGACCAGGCACGGCGTCCCTTCGGCGACGTTCAAGGAGACCGCCACCTCGCCGCGCGCGGCGGCGGCGCTGATGCGGTGCTCGGCCCGAGTCCACGGCACGCGCTGCACCAGCCAGGCGCCGGGCGACAGCTCGACGAACGGTTCGCCGGCGGCGTCGGGCGCCGCGGAGAGGCTGATCAGCCGGTCCTCGAGGCAGAACGGCCGCTGCGCCGCGTCATGGCGGCAGGTCAAGGCGAGGACCCACGCGTCGGCGCCGACGGCGAAGCGCGCGCGGTCGGCGCGGGTCGCGCGCCGCTTCGAACGGGCGACAATCGCGAAGCGATAGGGCAGGCCGAGCGCGGCGACTTCAGCTTTGACGTCCGGGATTTCCAGCACCGCCGATTGCGAATGCGGTCGGATCACGAAGCTGCCGGCCTTGCGCCGTCGCTCGATCAACCCAGCGCCGGCGAGCTGAGTCAGCGCCTTGCTGACGGTCATGCGCGAGCAGCCGTATTGCGTTGTCAGCTCGTGCTCGAAGGGAATCCTCCGCCCGGGCGGCCATTCGCCCGATAGGATGCGCGCCTCGATGTCGGCAAGGATGCGCCGGTGCAGCGAGGCGCCGCCTTCGGCGAGACGGGTTGGAGCGGCGCTCACTGTGCGAGTCGCCGCATCGCCGCCGCATAGCGCGCGGCGATCGGCTCGCGGCCCAGGTGGCGGCCGTCGGCGACCACCTTGCGGCCGCCGCTCCACACGCAATCAACCAGCGGATTGCCGACGGCGAAGATCCACGCGTCGAGAATCGCATCGCCGCTACGGCCGGCGAGGGTCGGATGGTCGGCGCGCAGGCTGACGAGGTCGGCCGCCGCGCCGGGCCGTAGCGCGCCGCTCTGCCGCCCGAGCGCCCGAGCGCCGCCGGCGAGGGCGCGGTCGTAAAGGGCGCGGCCAGTCGAGCCGGCGGAAAGCGCGCAGACGTTGCGGGCGCGATCGCGCAGCCGCTGCGCGTATTCGAGCTGCTTGAGCTCGGCGGCGACGCCGATCTCGACGTTGGAATCCGAGCCGACGCCGAAAGCGCCGCGCTCAGAGAAGTAGAGCGGCGCGTTGAAGACGCCGTCGCCGAGGCTGGCCTCGGTGATCGGGCAGAGGCCGGCGACCGCGCCGGAACGCGCGAGCCGGCGCGTCTCGTCTTCGGTCATGTGGGTGGCGTGGACGAGGCACCAGCGCGCGTCGACATTGGCGTGGTCGAGCAGCCATTCGACCGGCCGCGCGCCCGACCAGGCGAGGCAGTCCTCGACCTCCTTGACCTGCTCGGCGGCGTGGATGTGGATCGGCCCGTCGGCGGCGAGCGCGACGACCTCAGCGATCTCGGCGGGGGCCGCGGCGCGCAACGAGTGCGGCGCGACGCCGACCGGGCCGACCCCGCCCATCAGGGCGCGGCAATCGTCGAGCAGACGGGCGAAGCCGTCGACATTGGTGATGAAGCGCCGCTGCTCCGGCTTGGGCGGCGCGCCGCCAAAGGTCGCGTGCGCATAGAAGACCGGCAGCAGCGTCAGGCCGATTCCCGTCGCCTGCGCCGCGACGACGATGCGCGCGGCCATTTCGGCCGGCGCGGCGTAGGGCGCGCCGTCGGGCGCGTTGTGCAGATAATGGAACTCGCCGACCGCGGCGAAGCCTGCCTCCAGCATCTCGACATAGAGCTGGGCGGCGACTGCCTCGGCGTCGTCGGGCGTCATGGCGAGCGCGAAGCGGTACATCGTCTCGCGCCAGGTCCAGAAGGAATCAGCCTGCGCGCCGCGGCGCTCGGCGAGCCCGGCCATGCCGCGTTGAAAGGCGTGCGAGTGCAAGTCGCAGAGCGCCGGGACAAGAATCGCGCAGCGCTCGTCGCCGGGTCGCGGCGCTGCGCCGATCTCGACAGCGGCGATCGTCGCGCCGTCGACGGTCAGCCGCGCGTCGTCCTGCCATCCCTCGGGCGTCAACGCCGCGGCTGCATGGATGACCGGCATCGCGTTCCCCCTGGTTAGCGCGCCTGCGCCGCTTGCATGGTTGGCTAATATGTCTATACATTAAGTTCGGCCGAGGGGGAAGGGACGAGGCGCACGCATGGCCCATGCCGACGCTCAGACGCAGCCGGAGACGATCTGGCTCAACGCGCGCCTGGCGACCTTCGCCGCCGATCGCCCCGGGATCGGCGCGATCGAGCGCGGCGCGCTCGCCGCCCGCGACGGCCGCCTCGTCTTCGCCGGCGCCGAGGCCGATCTGCCGGCCGACTGGCGCGACGGCGCGCGAACGATCGACTGCGATGGCCGCTGGATCACTCCCGGCTTCGTCGACTGCCACACCCATCTCGTCTACGCCGGCGACCGCGCCCACGAATTCGAGCTCAGGCTCGCCGGCGCGAGCTACGAGACGATCGCGCGGGAAGGCGGCGGCATCGCCGCCACCGTCGCCGCGACGCGCGCCGCGAGCGAGGACGAACTCGTGCGCCAATCGCTGCCGCGGCTCGACGCCCTGATCGCCGAAGGCGTAACGACAGTCGAGGTCAAGTCGGGCTACGGGCTCGAGCTTGCCGCAGAACGTCGGATGCTGCGCGCGGCGCGAAGATTCGCCATCGAGCGCCCAATCACAGTGCGAACCACCTTCCTCGGCGCGCACGCCATTCCGCCGGAATTCTCCCGCGACCGCGGCGCCTATCTCTACGACGTGGTCGAAAAGATGCTGCCGGCGCTCGCCGCCGACGCGCTTGTCGACGCGGTCGACGGATTTTGCGAAACGATCGCCTTCAGCCGCGACGAGATTGCGCGCCTGTTCGCCGCGGCGCGCGCGCGCGGATTCCGCGTCAAGTTGCACGCCGACCAATTGTCAAACGGCGGCGGCGCAGCGCTTGCCGCCGCCTTCGGCGCGCTGTCAGCCGATCACCTCGAATATACCGATGAAGCGGGCGTGGCGGCCATGGCGAAAGCCGGCGTCGTCGCGACGCTGCTGCCCGGCGCCTTTTACATGCTGCGCGAGAAGCAGGCGCCGCCGATCGATCTGTTTCGCGAGCACGGCGTGGCGATGGCGGTGGCGACCGACTGCAATCCCGGCACGTCGCCACTGTCCTCGCCGCTGCTGGCGCTCAACATGGCGGCGACTTTGTTCCGCCTCACCGTCGACGAATGCCTCGCCGGCGTGACCCGCAACGCCGCGCGCGCGCTCGGGCTCGGCGGCGAGATCGGCTCGCTCGAACCGGGCAAATGGGCCGATCTGGCGATCTGGGACATCGAGCGCCCGGCCGAGCTCGTCTATCGACTCGGCTTCAATCCGCTCCACGCGCGGGTCTGGAGGGGACAATGACGGTCAAGCTCGTTCCCGGCGCCGTTCCGCTCGACGACTGGCGCGCCGTCTGGCGCGGCGCGTCCGTCGTCCTCGCCGTGGGGCATGAGACGTTGGTGGCGGCGAGCGCGGCGGCGGTGGCGCGCATCCTTCAACGCGGCGAGCCGGTCTATGGCGTCAACACCGGCTTCGGCAAGCTCGCCGGGGTGCGGATCGCCGACGCCGATCTCGTCGAACTTCAACGCAACATCGTCCTGTCGCACGCCGCTGGCGTCGGTCCCGCGACGTCGGTCGAGACGACGCGGCTGATGTTGACGCTCAAGCTCGCCAGTCTCGCCCAGGGCGCCTCAGGCGTGCGGCTGGAGACGCTGCGGTTGCTCGAAGCGATGCTGGCGCGCGGCGTGACGCCAGTCGTGCCGGCGCAGGGCTCGGTCGGCGCCTCAGGCGACCTCGCTCCGCTCGCTCACATGGCGGCGACGATGATCGGCGTCGGCGAGGCGCGTCTTCGCGACCGCGTCCTGCCGGCGGCGGAAGCGCTCGCCGCGGTCGGCCTCGAGCCGATCGCGCTGGCGCCGAAAGAGGGGCTGGCGCTGCTCAACGGCACGCAGTTCTCCACCGCCAACGCGTTGGTCGGCCTGTTCGAGGCGGAGGCGTTGCTGCGCGCCGCCCTTGTCGTCGGCGCGCTGTCGACCGACGCGGCGCGCGGCTCCGACGCCCCCTTCGACCCGCGCATCCATGCGCTGCGCCGCCACCGCGGCCAGATTGACGTTGCGCAATCGCTGCGCGCGCTGATGGCCGGCAGCGCCATCCGCGCTTCGCACGTCACCGGCGACGCGCGCGTCCAGGACCCGTACTGCCTACGCTGCCAACCGCAGGTGATGGGCGCCTGCCTCGGCGTCCTGCGCCAGGCGGCTTCGACCCTCGAAGACGAAGCCAACGGCGTCTCCGACAATCCGCTGATCTTCGCCGAGACGGACGAGGCGCTATCGGGAGGCAACTTCCACGCCGAGCCGGTCGCCTTCGCCGCCGACATGATCGCGCTCGCCATCTGCGAAATCGGTTCGTTGGCCGAACGGCGTGTGGCGATGCTGGTCGATCCGGCGCTCTCCGGATTGCCGGCGTTCCTGACGCCGAAGCCCGGCCTCAATTCCGGCTTCATGATCGCCCAGGTGACGGCCGCGGCGCTGGTGTCGGAGAACAAGCAGCGCGCCTATCCAGCGAGCGTCGATTCGATTCCGACCTCGGCCAATCAGGAAGACCACGTGTCGATGGCGGCGCACGGCGCGCGGCGGCTGCTGCCGATGGCCGAGAACGCCTGCTCGGTAATCGGCATCGAACTGCTCGCCGCGGCGCAGGCCTGCGAATTCCATCGGCCGCTCGCCTCTAGCGCGCCGCTCGAGGCGGCGATCGCGCGGCTGAGAAACGACGTCGCGCGGCTCGAAGCCGATCGCTATCTGCATCCCGACATCGCCGCGGCGTCGGCGCTCGTGCGCGGCGGCGAAATCGTCGCCGCCGTCGGCGCGACGCCGTTGCCGACGGTTGACGGAGAGAGGCCATGAACGCTGCGAACGATTGGCTTGTCGTCGAGCCCGGCGCCGCGCCGCTGATCGTCAGCATTCCCCATGCGGGCGCCGAGCTCGACGGCCGCGAGGGTCGCTTCGTCGGCGCGTGGCTGGCGCGCCGCGACGCCGATTGGCATATCCCCCAGCTCTACGATTTCGCGCGTTCGCTCGGCGCGACGATCGTCAGAACCGCGCTGTCGCGCTCGCTCGTCGACGTCAACCGCGATCCGAGCGGCGCGTCGCTCTATCCCGGTCAGGCGACGACCGAGCTCTGCCCGACGACGACGTTTGACGGCGAGCCGCTCTATCGCCCGGGCGAAGCGCCCAAGGCGCAAGAGATCGCCGAGCGGCGGCGACTCTATTTCGAGCCTTATCACGCCGCGCTCGCCGCCGAGATCGCGCGGCTGCACGCCGTCCATCCGCGCGTCGCTCTCTACGACGCGCATTCGATCCGTTCGCGCATTCCGCGCTTGTTCGACGGCGAGCTGCCGGTCTTCAACCTTGGGACCAATTCCGGCGCGAGCTGCGATCCAGCCTTGCGCGAACGCGTCGTCGCGCTGCTCAAGGCGAGCGGCGCGCCGTTCGTCGCCGACGGGCGCTTCAAGGGCGGCTGGATCACGCGGCGCTACGGGCAACCGGCGGACGGCGTCCACGCGCTGCAGATGGAACTCGCCTGCCGCGCCTACATGGCCGAGCCCGAGCGCATCGACGCGACCAACTGGCCGACCCCGCTCGACGAATCCCGCGCCGCTGCGACGCGCGCGACACTGAAGCGCGTGCTCGATGCGGCGCTGGCATGGATCCGCGGCTGATGCCCGGCGCTTTCCGCCGATTCCCTTCTCCCGCAAGGGGAGAAGGGGGCGCGCTGTGCAGCCCGGCTAGATAGGTGACGAACTGGACCGGGATGATGGGTGACAGTTTTCTGTTGGCTGGGGGACCAGCCAATGCCTTGGGAAGAAAACTGCGCGATGGATCAGCGGCTGCGTTT
>JBEKVR010000215.1:0-6116 GCA_049513815.1 Roseiarcus sp.
CGCCCCTTGTCGCGCCCAGAAAAGTTGATCTCGGTCGTGTCCTGCGCCGCCACGACGCGCCGACCGCGGCAAGCCCGCGCCGTGCGCTCGGCGGCCTCGTCCACGATCGCTCTCGGAGTCGTCCGGTCCGAGCCGAGAAAGCGATGGGCGCCGATCTCCCCCGCACGATCCCCGCCAATCTTCCGAACCACCAGCGAGCCGGAACTGGCGATCTCCTCGAGCAGTTTCTCAAACCGACGCGAAACCCGAATATCGCCGCAAAACCCAGCGCCCATCCCCGCCTCTCCGAACACCGCAGAGGCCTTGAATCAGAACCCGCCCTCACCCGCCAGCGCAAACGACTCAAATGCGTGAATGCCGTAGCCGCTTGCGGGGAGAAGGTTAGGATGAGGGGCCGAGCGATTGGCTGCGATGCAGCGGCTCATCGCCAAGCCCCTCACCCTCGCCCTCTCCCCGCACGCGGGGAGAGGGGATCGTTGCACTGGGCGAGCGAGGCTAGCCCCACAGCGCCACAGTGGCGGGATACATGAGCGAGCCCGCGTAGCGGATCGGCGTTTCCCGGTCTTTGGCGAGAAGCAGCGGGCCGTCGAGGTCGATGAAGTCGACGCCGTCGGTCAGCAGGAAGGCCGGCGCCATCGCCAGCGACGTGCCGAGCATGCAGCCGACCATGATGCGAAAACCCTCGGCCGCGGCCTGCCGCTTGAGCCGCAGCGCCTCGGTGAGGCCGCCGGTCTTGTCGAGCTTGATGTTGATCGCGTCGTACTTGCGCGCAAGCTGCGGCAGCGAATCCAGCGCATGGCAGCTTTCGTCGGCGCAAACCGCAAGCGGGCGCTCGACGCCTGCGAGCGCGGCGTCGTCAGCGGCGGGCAGCGGCTGCTCGACGAGCGCGACGCCCAGTCGCGCCAGCTCGGGCGCGAGGGCCTGGTATTGCGCGAGCGTCCAGCCTTCGTTGGCGTCGACGATGAGTTTGGCGTTCGGCGCGCCGGCGCGCACCGCCTGGATGCGCTGCAGATCGCCGTCGCAGCCGAGCTTGATCTTGAGCAGCGGCCTATCGGCGTTTTGCGCCGCTTTCTCGCGCATCGCTTCCGGCGCGCCGAGCGAAATCGTGTAGGCGGTCGTCGCGGGCCGCGGCTCGGCGAGACCCGCGAGCCGCCAGACGGGCGTCGCCGTCCGTTTCGCCTCGAGGTCCCAGAAGGCGCAGTCGAGCGCGTTGCGCGCGGCCCCGGGCGGCAGCCGGTCCTGCAACGCGATGCGATCGAGTCCGTTGTCGAGATCGATCGCGACGGAACGGACGAGTTCGATCACGCTCTCCGCCGTCTCGCCATAGCGCGCGTAAGGAACGCATTCGCCGCGCCCCAAGAATCCTGCGTCGGACAGCGTCGCCGTCACGACGCGGATTTCCGTGCGCGACCCGCGCGAAATCGTGAAGGCGCCGGCGACGGGAAATCGCTCTTCGGCGACGCTGAGCCGAACCGCCATCACAACGCCTCGAACGCCGCCGCCAAGCGTTCGGCGCCGTGACGGAATGGATCGAATGTGGGCGGGCTCATGCGCATTTCGACCTGGGCTCACGCGAACGGCGACACGTTACCAGATCCCGTCTCTTCGCCGGATTCGAATCGGCGACGGCTCGCTTGATCGCCGATGGCGCCGACGAACGTGACGCCACGCGCGAACGGGACGGCGCTCTCAGCGCGCGCCCCTTCCACCGCGCTGCGCGCGGTCCCCCTCCCCCGCTGCGCGGGGGAGGATGTTTGCGCCGGCGGCGCCGTGGCGCTGGGCGATCTGAGGCGCCAGCGACCGGCCGAGGCCCCAGCCGCCGGACGATTCCGCCCGGCCGGCGGGGCGGCAGAACGGCTCGAACGCCCGCTCGCGCTCGGTTCAAACGACGTCCGGGCGGTCAACCAAGCACGTAGCGCGAAAACGCCAAACTCTGCCGAGCGTCCTCGTCCAACTGGGCTTCGTCGGCGTTGTCGCTGAGATCGCGCCAGACCTTGATGTCGCTGCCGATGCCGCCGCCCATCGTCACGAAGGGCTCCAAGACGGCCGCGCCGTCGTAGCCGATCTCGCGCAACGCCGTTCCGATTTCGTGCCAGGGCAGTCGGCCTTTGCCGGGAACGCGGCGATTGTTCTCGCCAACATGGAGATGGCCGAGCAGCGGGCCAGCGGTGCGGATCGCATCGCCGAAGCTGTCTTCCTCGATGTTCATATGGAACGTATCGAGATGCACCTTGACGTTGGGCTTGCCGACCTCGCGGACAAAGGCGACCCCTTCTTCGGCCGTGTTCAGCACGTGGTTCTCGAAGCGGTTGAGCACTTCCAAACAGAGGTCGACGCCGAGATTTGCTGCGAAATCCGCGAGGCTGGAAATGCCCTCGAGGCCGCGCGCGCGGTCGCCTGCTTTGTCGACAGGTCTGGAATAGTCGACCGGCCAATAGGAGTGGAGGGCGCCGCAGATGACATGAATGTCGAGCTTGCCAAGATTGGTCAGCGTTTTCTCGAAGAAGGCGCGCCCCGCCTTTCTGATGGCCGGATCGGCCGAGGACAAGTTCTGCTGGGGCGAGGGACCGAGGTTGGCCGTCATGGCGACGCCGTTGTCTCGAGCGCAGCGCGCGATCTCGTCGACGTGGGCTTGGCTGTAGCTGCTGACCGGTTGACCGGCGATCTCAATGATGTCGAAGCCGAGCTTGGCGACCTTCTCGACGTATTTCAGGCAGTCGACGCTCCATTCGTGCTCCCAGTAAGGGTAATAGATGCCGAACTTCATCGTTTTCTCCACACTCGGTTTTTTGTCGATTCTGCCACTCGATCTGACAGTGGCCTGCCCCCGCCGGTTGGTCCAGATGGAATGTTAGTGCATCTGACCGCCTGCGGCCACGATCGGAGCGCCCGAGCGAGGTCGCCGAAAGCAGGCGCGCTCGCAGTCGGTTCCATAGCTGCGCTTCCGGCGGCGAGAGGTTGCGACGCAGCCGTCGAGCGTTTTCGACCGTCTCTTGCGGCGCTCTCATGAGCCCCCTCCACCGCGCTTCGCGCGGTCCCCCTCCCCCGCTTCGCAGGGGAGGATTACCCTCGCCGCATCGCCAGATCGACGACGAAGCGGCTGCCGCCTTCGGGCGCGGCTTCGCAAGTTGCGGCGCCGCCGTGGCGCTGGGCGATCTGGCGCACCAGCGACAGGCCGAGGCCCCAGCCGCCGGAAGATTCCGCGCGCCCAGCCGGTCGGTAGAACGGCTCGAACACCCGCTCGCGCTCAGCCGGAGCGATGCCTTCGCCGGCGTCGGCGACGACGATGCGCGCCATGGCCTCGCGCCGCGTCACGGCGATCGTGATCGGCGGGCGGCCGTGCTTGGCGGCGTTCTCCAAGAGATTGCGGATCAAGCGCCGCAGCAAGGTCGCGTCGCCGTCGATCTCCACGGGATCGCCGCCGTCGGACACGCAAGTCGCGCCCGCGCCGATGCGCGCCGCCTCTTCGGCCGCAAGCCCGAGCAGATCGACGCGCGTGGCGCGCGCGGCGACCGGGCCGGCATGGTCGAGACGGCTGGCCAGCAGGATCTCCTCGACCAGTTGATCGCTCTCGGCGAGATTGCGAACGATCTCCGCCTGCATTTCCGCGTTTGGGTTGGCGAACCACAGTTCGATCGCCAGACGCAGGCGCGCCAGCGGCGAGCGCAATTCGTGACTGGCGTTGGCGAGCAACGCCTTCTGCGACGCCAGCAGTTCCTCGACTTTGGCCGCCGAAGCGTTGAACGTGCGCGCGACGACGGCGACTTCGTCGTCGCCGGCGCCGTCGACGCGCAACGACAGCGCGCCGGCGCCCCATTGCTCGACGCCGGAGCGCAGATCCTCGAGCCGTCGCGTCAGTCGCGCCGTAATCGGAAAGGCCGCCAGTCCGACGCCGCCCACGACAATCAGCACGATCGTCAGGATGCGCAGTCGCGGACTCAGGCCCGCCGGGCGCAAACGCGCCAGAACCGCCCGGCCATCGGGAAGGTCGACGCGCATGATCTGCGCCAGCGGTCCGACGCGATCGGCAACCGCCGCAAGCGGGATCGGCAAGCCACGCGATGCGGCGAGCGTCCCTTGGGCGTCGTAAACGGATATGTCCGCGCCGAGTTCGTCGCCGAGGCGCTTCGTCGCCGCGGCGACGGCGCCGGGCGGACCGTCGCGCCCGGGAATGGACCAGTCGTCGAGCTGAACGTGCGACGCGCCCCACCGCACGCGCTGATTCTCGCCGATCAACCACCAGAACGCGCCCATCAGAAACGCTGCGACGAGGAGGCTCGCCAGCAGCGTCAGATAGACTTTCCAGAACAGCCGGCGGCGGACGCCGATCACGACTCGCCATCCTGCTTCTTGGCGAACACATAGCCGGCGCCGCGCACGGTGATGATGCGACGCGGGCGCTTGGGATCGTCCTCGATCGTGGCGCGGATGCGCGAAATGTGAACGTCGATCGAGCGGTCGAAGGCGTCGAGCTCCTCGCCTTTGACGAGATCGAGGAGCCGCTCGCGGTTGAGCACGCGCCCCGCGTTGTCGGCGAGGGCGACAAGCAAATCGAACTGGTAGCTGGTGAGGATCTTTTCCTCGCCGTCGACGCGCACGGTTCGCGACTCGCGGTCGATGGCGAGACGGCCGAAGCGCAGCGCCGCATCGGCGGCGGGGGCGCGACTGCGGCGGAGAATGGCGCGAATGCGGGCTTGCAGCTCGCGCGGGCTGAAGGGTTTGGCGAGATAATCGTCGGCGCCGATTTCCAGTCCGACGACGCGATCCATCTCCTCGCCGCGCGCGGTCAGCATCAGGATCGGCGTCTGGGCGCGCGTGCGGATCGTGCGGCAGACCTCGAATCCGTCAATATCGGGCAACATGACGTCGAGAATGACGGCGTCGAACGCCGCGCCGTCGAGCGCGGCGAGCCCGTCGCGACCGGTGAAGCGGCGCTCGACGACGAAACCGGCGGCGGTCAGGTAGTCCGAGACCATGGCCGCCAGCCTTGCGTCGTCGTCGATGATGAGAAGCCGCTCCGCCACAACGCCTCCGAACCGGAGCGGTTGCTTACTCCTTGTCGGGCCCCGTGTCAGGAGCGCCGTCCGCTCGCCCGTCGAACAGGCGATCGTGCGGCCCGCCCCACCCGCCCATCATTGGGCCGTGGCGCGGCATGTCGGCGACTTCGGCCGCCAGTTGCGCGCGCTGCGCCGGCGTGAGCTGGTCGGCGACGTCGAGCAGGCCGCCAACCAACGCCTTGGACTTCGCGTCGAACGTCGCGACCGCGTCGATCCGCAGGCGCTCGACGGCGGCGCGATCGATAGTCGGCGCGGCGAGCAGGTCGAGCGCCTGTTTGCGCAACGCTTCGTGATCGTCGGGCTTCGGCGCGATCTCGGCGAATTTCGCGGCGACGATGTCGTGAACCTTAGCCTCTTGCGCCGCGCTGGCGCCGACGGAATCGAGCGCGCGCGCGACGGCGCGCTGGACGAACGTCAGGTGGGCGCCCTGCCGCCAGGCCATGTGGTCCATCCCCGCCGCCACCGCCGCGGCGCCGCCGACGCCGAGCGCAACGCCGCCGGCGAGGACTCCGACCAACGCCAAGGCGCGGGGCCAAGGCGAAGCGCCGCTCCTGGCGCCCTTCGGTTGCGGCGCCTGGATCGGCGGTTCGGGCTGCAGTGGTGCGTTGTCAATACTGGTCATGACGATCTCCTTCGTCGACGGCGCCCAAGCGCCATTTCGACGAGGAGGCTAACGGGCGAACGTTTCGGGCGATCCGGCCGAATGTAAAGAACGGTGAAGGCATTCGGGCGCTTTGGCGGCGGCGGCGGCGCCGGCGGCCGCGGCCCGTCTTTCATCCCGTAAGCTCTGAGCGTCGCGTTGCGGCCGATCTGCCGCACACGTCCGCGCGGTCCCACCCGCACGGGCTGGCCGCAACGCGACGCTTCGCCCCTCTGTCCCGTTGGCGGCGGACGCCGCCGGCCGCCAAGGTTGCGCAAAGACGATCGGCATGCCGAACTAGCCCATCTTATTCATCAGGGGTTGTTTTCGAGGCTGGCGAGCGTGGCGTAAAGGCCTGATTTGGCGTAGGATGTGGCTGCTTACACCGATCCGTTTCGCCTCTCGCCCCACACCCGCTC
>JBEKVR010000216.1:0-6053 GCA_049513815.1 Roseiarcus sp.
GGTCACGACGATGGCGCGGCTGCGGGCGACCAAGACTTCGTCGATGTCGCCTTCGTCCAACGCCATGTCGGCGCAGTCGGAGCGATAGAAGATGGTCGGCGAAACGCCTTCGGCCTGCACGGCGAGCAGCACCAGACCCGTCAACCGCTG
Source organism: Roseiarcus sp. (assembly GCA_049513815.1). Taxonomy (GTDB): domain Bacteria; phylum Pseudomonadota; class Alphaproteobacteria; order Rhizobiales; family Beijerinckiaceae; genus Roseiarcus. The sequence goes on from JBEKVR010000216.1 coordinate 151, forward strand.
CTTGTCGACACGGACTCCGTCGACCGCGACGCCTTCGCGAATGAGCTGTTCGCGAATGAAGCCGCCCATTTGTTCGGCGCCGACGCGCGTGATCAATGCCGACTTGAGTCCGAGCCGCGCGGTCCCGATCGCGATGTTGGCCGGGCAACCGCCGACGGACTTGGCGAAACTGCAAACGTCCTCAAGCCGGCTGCCGATCTGCTGGCCATAGAGATCGACGGAAGAGCGACCGATGCAGATCACGTCGAGCGTCTTCTGGACCGTGACGGCGTCAACCATCTTCCACCTCACAAATTCCGCTAGCCCATCAGAGCCGCCGCCGGCGCCAGCTTCGACTCCGCCGGCCCCCAAGGCGACGTGGTTCGCCGTCAGCGGCGGCCGACAAGCGGGGCGGCCGGCGTCCATCTGGCCGCCCCAGCAGGCCCGTGGTCAATAGACGATGTCGACCTGTCGGCGCTCCCTCAGCGATTTCACCGCCGCTTCCGCCATAAGCAGCGCCTTGAGGCCGTCCTCGCCCGATGGACTCATCGGACGGCCGGCGTTCACCGCGTCGATGAAGGCGGCGATCTCGTTGGCGTAAGCCTGAGTGTAGCGCGTCATGAAGAAGTTCAGGAGCGGGTCGCGCCGGTAGCCGTTGGCGTCCGCCACCTCGACGGTGGTGATGCGAACGTTCTCCGCAGACACCAAACCCTTCGACCCGTGAACCTCGATGCGCTGGTCGTACCCGTAGGTCGCCCTTCGCGAATTGGAAATCTGGGCGATCTTTCCCGATTTGGTCGTTAGCACCAGGCTGGCGCTGTCGATGTCGCCCGCCGCGCCGATCGCCGGATCGACCAGATTGGAGGCGGCGGCGAACACCGAGACCGGATCTTCGCCCAAAAGGAACGCCGCCATGTCGAAGTCGTGGATCGTCATGTCGCGGAACATGCCGCCCGAGCGCGCCACATAGGTGGCCGGCGGCGGCGAGGGGTCGCGCGAGGTGATCGACACCATTTCCACGTCGCCGATCGCACCGGCGGCGATTCGGGCCCGCGCCTCCTTGAAATTTGGGTCAAAGCGACGATTGAAGCCGATCATCAGGGCGGCCTTTTCGGCGCGCGCCACGTCAAGGCATCGCCGAACCCGGTCTACCGAAAGATCGATCGGCTTTTCGCAGAAGATCGCCTTTCCTGCTCGGGCCGCCTGTTCGATCATGTCCGCATGCATGTCGGTCGGCGTCGTGATCAAGACCGCGTCGACATCCTTGGCGTTCATGATCGCGTCGACGCTGCGGACCTCAGCCGCATGGCTCTTGGCGATCGCCTCGGCCGCCTTCGGAATCGCGTCGGCCACGGCCACCAGTTCGGCGCCGGTGGTTCCCGCGACCGCCGCCGCGTGGACCGTGCCGATCCGCCCGGCCCCCAACAACCCGAATCTCAGTCCCATCGCTTCAATCTCCCCCCAGTGTTCGACGCGTTCCGCCCGTCGATGGCGCGACCTAACTCCGACCGGATGTCGCCCTCAACTAACGCCTTGCCTCGCAATCTTCTCAAGCGATCCGAAACGTTGAAGCTGTGGCCCAAACGGCATCTGAGAATGGAACATACATTCTATTTCCATCAGTCGTCAATTCGATTATGTTGTCATTCGCAGGGGAGTAAAGGTTCGAGGGGCGGACGCCGGCGCCTGCCTCGCTGGTTGTCGTTGTGAGGCGATCTGCGTATGTTCATCGAGTTAACGGCGTCGACTCAAGGATTTCGAGTAACGTGCCTCGCGCTCTCTCACTCGAATCCAAATCTTACGTTCGCGCCTCGACTACGGCGGGGTCGCGGATCGCGTGACAGTTGCAAGACAAAAGTCATATCCAAGAGTCGCCGGCGCCACTAGCCTCCGACGAACGTCCTCACGCCCGCGGCGCTGGATGGAAGCGTCGAAGCCGAGTTGGAAGCCTTGCGAAGGAAGCCATGGTGAGAGCGCGCAATTCCAGTGCCTAACGCCGACCCGCCAGCGCCAGTTCTCCGCGCAAGACCCTGTGGCGAAAAACCGCAGCGCCGATCTCGGCGCTTTAATTCGCCCTGAGGGTCTGGTTTCTTAGAAGAGAAGACGATCGATGTCAAATGTAGCGCCTAATACTCCGCCGCGCGAATTCAATGCACTGCGCGATCTTATCGTCGATATGCGTGCCAAAATGCCCAAGAGGCTGGCGCAGGTGGCGGCTTATACAATTGAGTGTCCTGATGATATCGCCTTCGGGACAGTTGGCCGCATTTCCGAACAGGCCGCCGTGCAACCTTCAACCTTAGTGCGCTTCGCCAAAGCTCTCGGCTACAGCGGTTTCAGCGAATTGCAGACGGTGTTCCAGCAACGGCTGCGCGACCGGCCGAACAATTATGACGCGAGGCTGCAGGCGTTCGACGCGCACGCCTCCGGCCTTTCGCCGGCCATGGCGTTGGTCGACGGTTTCAGCCAGGCGGCGATCCGTTCGGTCGAACGGTTCAGGGAGCGCGTCAACTTAGCGACATTGGACGAGGCGGCGCGGATTCTTTCCCGCGCGGAAACCATCTACCTGATCGGTCTTCGGCGATCGTACCCGATCACCTCTTATTTAAGCTACGCGCTCGGAACGCTCGGTATGAGAACGGTGCTGATTGGCTCGCCCAATGGGATCGATCGCGAGCTTCTGTCGTTTGCCGGTCCGCGCGACGCTGCGCTTTCCGTCAGTTTCACGCCCTACGCGCAGACGACGGTCGAATATACGCGCCAAGTTGCTGGTCAAAACACGCCTCTCGTAGCCATAACGGATAGCCCCTTTAGTCCGCTTGTTTTCAAGACAAGCGTCTGGTTTGAGATCGTCGAAAGCGACTTCGAAGGATTCAGGACGCTGACCGCGACTCTGACCCTGGCGACGACGCTCGCCGTGGCCGTTGCGGAGCAACGGCGCTTGAGCAATAAACAGAATTTACATTCCGATTAGAATTGAATATAGAATGATCCAGCCGGCCCTCCGTGCGAACGGAACATGAAAAACCGGGCGACGCGACGCCAGTGGATCGGATGAGCTCGGCGAGGGAGGGGACCGCAGGGAGGCGACCTTCTGCTCAGCAAAGGGCAAACGCGTCGCCGTTCATGCGGTCCAACAGGGAGTAAACGCAATGATCCGTATAGGCGCCAACCCGATCTGCTGGTCCAACGACGACATGATCGAGATCGGCGGCGACATCCCGTTGGAACAATGCCTGCGCGAGGCGCACGAAATCGGCATCGAGGGCATGGAGAAGGGCAACAAGTTTCCCGCCACGGCGCCCGCGCTCAAGGCCAAGCTCGCCGAGTTCGGCCTCGTCTTCATCTCCGGCTGGTATTCAACCTTCCTGCTTGAACGCGACGCGGACGCCGAGTTCGCCGCCGCTCAGGCCGACCTCAAACTGCGCAAGGAAGCAGGCGCGGAAGTCTTGATCGTCTGCGAATGCACCCGCACCGTTCACGGCACGAAGTCGGCGCCGCTCTCGACGCGGCCCATAATGACCAAGGCCGAGTGGTCGCTGTTCCTGCCGCGCATGACCCGCTTCGCCGAACTCGTCAAGGATTTCGGCCTCCAGCTCGTCTACCACCACCATATGGGCACCGTCGTTCAGACGCCTGCGGAGGTCGATCAATTCATGAGCGGGACCGGCGCGTCGGTGAAGCTCTTGCTGGACACCGGCCACATCACCTGGGCCGGCGGCGACGCGGCTCGCGTCGCCAGGACCTATGCCGACAGGATCGGCCACGTTCACGTCAAGGACGTTCGTCGGCCGGTCGCGGACAGGGCGCTGGCCGAGGACTGGTCGTTCCTCGATTCGGTTCTTGAGGGCGTCTACACCGTGCCCGGCGACGGCTCGATCAACTTCGTCGACGTTTTCAAGGCGCTGCCCAATTATTCGGGATGGGTCGTCATCGAGGCCGAGCAGGATCCGAAGAAGGCCAACCCCAAGAAGTACGTAACGCTGGGTTACAAGAATCTCAGGCGTGTTCTTGCTGAAGCCGGCCTCATTTGAGGGCTCGACGGCGATTGGAGTCAGAACCGCGCTCGCCAAGAGCCAATTCGCAGGTCACTCACGGCGGTTTGCAGGTTGTGCCTCCGTGTCGGAGCGGCGACGGGTTTGCGCCCATGCACGAACCCGCTCGCGCGGGAGGGGGCGCTTGGGACGAGGGTGAGGGCGAGTTGAGACAGCAGTGAGAGGTTGAGCGGTTCCGGTCGGGCTCCGAGCATGAGGGTCCGACTGATCCGGCAGGGGGTCGCGTCCCTGCCGCAGGCCTGATCCACTCCGCCCCAAATTGCCGCTGGGGCACACCTCTCAGCCGAGGCGTGGTCGTGCTGGATCGGCCCGATGACGGCCGACCCAAATCTTTACTTGAGAATTCTATCGCGCGCCGACAAAGTCAGCGCGCCCCACGCATGGTCTGAAGGCCATGCGTTCCAACGACGCCACCCGTCCGCCTGCGATTGTCCTGGAGGTCACACGGAATATATAGCGTTAGTTGGCTCCTTCCTGACGAGTTCGTCTTCCGGGGTGTTTCAACATGCGGCAGATATGGATTTCCAAGGCCGGCCCACCCGAAGTGCTTGTCGTTAAGGAAGCCCCCGATCCCCGGCCGGCCGCTGGTGAGATGCGGATTCGCGTGCAAGCGAGCGGCGTGAATTTCGCTGACGTTATGGGCCGCCTCGGATTGTATCCGGACCTTCCCCGTATCCCCGTTGTGCCGGGCTATGAAGTTGCCGGACGAATTGACGAGATCGGCGATGGAGTCGATGCAAGCTGGATCGAGCGTGACGTATTTGCATTGACCCGTTTCGGCGGCTACGCCGACGCAGTTTGCGTGCCGCAGGCCCAAGTCTTCCCGCGACCGCCCAGCATGTCTGCTCAGGAGGGCGCGTCGATCCCAGTGAACTACCTGACCGCATGGCAGCTCGTTGTCGTGATGGGCGCTCTGAAGGCGGGTGAAACTGTCCTCATACATTCCGCCGGCGGCGGCGTCGGCATCGCCGCGATCCAGATTGCCAAGCACATAGGGGCGAAAGTCATCGGAACCGCGTCGGCTGCCAAACACGGCGAGTTGCGCGCGCTCGGCGTTGATCAGCTGATCGACTATCGGAACGACGACTTCGAGGAGCGCGTGCGCCAGATCACTGGCGGACGCGGCGTCGAGCTGATCCTTGATGCCGTCGGTGGAAACTCACTCAAGAAAGGCTATCGGCTCCTCGCGCCAACTGGCCGCCTCGGAATATTCGGCGTCTCGTCAGCGGCAACAAACAAGACGGGGGGATACCTGGGCATGCTGTCTGCGTTGGCGCAGACGCCCTGGGTCCAGTTCAATCCGCTCTCTCTGATGAACGCCAACAAGGGGGTGTTCGGCGTCAATCTCGGTCACATGTGGGGCGAGGTCGACCGGATGCGGAGCTGGATGGATCAGCTTATGGGTTTGTGGGAGGAGGGCGCGATCAAACCAAAGATCGCTCGGGATTTCACATTCGACGAAGCCGCTGCGGCCCATCATTTCATCCAAGACCGCAAGAATATCGGGAAGGTGTTGCTGACGCCGTAGATGGCCTTATCGCAACTTTTGATAAGATCCTATGGGGAGGTGGATAGCGACCAACGCTCTGGCAGAGTGAGGTTGCGAAACCACCCACTCTGGAGATGACCATGCTGACCGCCGCCGACCGCGCCGAAGCGCCGACCGCCATCCGCAGCGGACCGGAAAATCCTTTCCGATCGTCGTCATTCAAGAAGCGGGTCTCGACGGCTTCTGGCTTCATCGCTTGCTGGAGCGGGAAGGAATCGAAAGCCACGTCGTCGATCCGGCCTCGATTGCGACGTCGCGTCGGCGGCGCCGAGCCAAGACCGACAGGATCGACGGCGAGGCGCTGCTTCGCGCGCTGTTGG
>JBEKVR010000217.1:0-5753 GCA_049513815.1 Roseiarcus sp.
CGCACGGCCTTGCCTTGTGCCGGCGTCGTCACCTCCCCCTCCCACATCACCTTGCGTCCGCGCACGAAGGTTCCGACCGGCCAGCCGGTCACGCTTCTGCCGTCGTAGGGCGTCCAGCCGCTGCGCGAAGCAATCCAGGCATCGCGGATCGTCTCGCGCCGCTTGAGGTCGACGACGGTGAAGTCGGCGTCGTAGCCGGCGGCGATGCGGCCCTTGCCGACGATGCCGAACGGACGCGCCGACCGGCCGCGGCCGATCGCCTTGAGCTCCGACAAGGCTTACGACTCCGAAGACTTCGTCAATGTGCTGCGGTCGATGAAGGCGACGCCGCACGTGGCGCAGAGCGCGCATGGCCGCTTGTCGGCGATCGACGGCCGCACGATGCGCCACGCCCGCTACGCGATCAGCCAGCGCATCCGCAAACGCATCGAGGAAGCCTTCGGCTGGATCAAGATGGTGGCCGGCCAGGCGCGAGCCAAGTTCCGTGGCCGCGGACGCGTAGGAAGGGCCTTCAGTTTCGCAGCCGCCGCCTACAACCTCGCGCGACTGCCGAAGCTCCTGAAGGTCTTGGCGTGAAGGCCCCGGCGAACTGCCGACAGATCGGCCGCCGGCGGATCGTCAAGGCCGACTTCTGATCGCAATCACTTCAATCTCTTCGGCCCGGCAAGGCTGACGATCACCGCTGAAGGCGGCGAAATCGCCTTCGGCGCCCAGGAGACCGGCCTCGATGGCGAATACGCGCGCAACTCAATTGGTTCCCGCTGGGCCGGATGCCAGGAAAGCGACTAGGTCGACGGTGAAGGAACGGCCGAACTGCTCGATGACGGCACAATCAAGATCGAATTCGCAGTGACGCCATCTTTGCTGCGAGGTTTTTGTTCCGCTTGCTAGGGCTCAGTAAAAGCGACTACTTATCGCACAAGTTTCCGACGCAAGGAATTCGTGAGGCCGAACTTGAAGCGATTTTTCATTACCGGAACCGCTGGATTCATTGGCTTCCACTTGGCGCGGCGGCTGCTCGAAATCGGTCACGAGGTTTCGGGCCTCGATGGCTTTACGCCGTATTACGACCTCGCGTTGAAACGAAGGCGTCACGCGGTCCTTGAGGAATTCTCGACTTTCCGCGGGCACAACGCGATGCTCGAGGACTTTACTGCGCTTTCTCAGATTGTCGCCGATGCGAAGCCTCAGGTGATCATCCATCTCGCTGCGCAGGCCGGGGTTCGCTACAGTTTGGAGAATCCACGCGCCTACGTGGACTCCAATTTGACCGGCACGTTCAACGTGCTCGAATGCGCCAAAAGCGCCAACCTCGACCACTTGCTGATCGCCTCGTCGAGTTCGGTCTATGGCGCGAACGCTCAAATGCCATCCCGCGAGACAGATCGGACCGATCATCCGCTGACGCTCTACGCCGCAAGCAAAAAGGCAGGAGAGGACATGGCCCACGCCTATGCCCATCTCTTCCGCATTCCGACCACGGCATTCCGATTCTTCACGGTCTATGGGCCCTGGGGCAGGCCCGACATGGCGTTGTTCAAATTCGTCACCGCGACCCTAAACGGCGAACCAGTCGATGTCTTCGGCCAAGGGGCGATGACGCGGGACTTTACCTATATCGACGATCTTGTCGAGGCCATCTTGCGGTTGATCGCTTGCCCGCCAGGCCTCGGCGAGCCAATCGGGCCCTTCGATTCCCTGTCGCCTGCCGCCTCATTTCGCGTGGTCAATACTGGCGGCGGCCAGCCCGTCGGGCTTCTAGCGCTAATTCATGCGATCGAAGCGACTCTCGGGGTCGGCGTCCGCCGCCGTCTTCTGCCGATGCAGAAAGGCGACGCTCCTGCGACATGCGCTTCCACAGACCTGCTGCAAGCGCTAACCGGTTATGCGCCCTCGACTCCTATTGAAGTTGGCGTTGCGCGATTCTTCGAATGGTATCGTGAGTTCTACGGTGCAAGCCATCGTCCGCTAAGCCAACCTTGAACATTCTCCTCTCTTCGGGGGGGCGCTGTCTCCAATCGGAGAGGAATCTTACGGCTCGATGAAAAATGGAGGAGGCGAAATTCCGGACTTTAAGGCGCTCAAAGTTGTTGTGGCGGCGCTGAGGGCCTCTCTGATAGCGACATCCATGTCGATGTATCGATACGTGCCAAGTCGCCCCAAGAAGGATACGCAGCGCTCACGACGCGCTGCAGCGACATATTCATCAAGTCGTTTCCGATCGCCAGTGACCCGTAAGGGATAGTAGGGCGGGTCGTTGGGCCCGCAGTCATATGAATGTTCGTGGGTGACTAGCGTCGCCTCATTTCGCTCCCATCCGGAAAAATACTTGTGCTCAGTGACTCGCGTGTACGAGACCGACTCGTCGCAGTAGTTAATCACCGCACAGCCTTGCTTGAACCCGACGCCGCGCTCATGTTCGAAACGCAATGTTCGATATGGGAGGCGACCAAAACGAAAATCGAAATATCGATCGAGCGGGCCCGTGTAAAAGATGTGCCGCCTTTCGTTTGCCACGTCTGACAAGTTGAAAGAGGCGTTCAATCGGAGGTGAATATTGTGGTGTTCGAGGATCTTTGCGGTGAGTTGCGAATAGCCGCCAACCGGTTGCCCCTGTCGGGTGTGATGAAAATAGTTCTCGGAAAAATCGAAACGAACAGGCACGCGACCAAAGACGCTAGCCGGAAGTTCTCGAGGTTCAATTCCCCATTGCTTGATTGTGTAGCCTCGATAGAAGGCGTCATAGAGACGCTTGCCGACTCTCGATAGACCAGCCTCCTCAAAATTCGCCGGCGGCGCAGAGGTCTTAGTGTGCGGAGCGGCCTCGGCTGCAATGAGCGCCGCGGCTTCTTTAGGTCCCAATGCGGTTCGAAAGAACTGATTGATCGTTTGCAGGTTTATCGGCGACGGGAACAATTCTCCGCCCACGCGAGCGCGCTTGAGGTGACGGTAGGGATGTATCGTGGCAAATCTTTCGACAAATGCCCATATGGTTTCGTCGTCAGTGTGCAAAGTGTGCGGACCATGCTTGTGCACGAGAATGCCAGTTTTGGCATCTCTAACCGTCGCGCAGTGACCTCCAACTTGAGCGCTTTCCTCCCAGACTTCGCACCGGCACCCCGCTTCCGCCAGCGACCGAGCGAGCACAGCGCCCGTGAGGCCCGCCCCGACCACGAGAAACTCAGGAGCATCATGACTTGCCGCGTTGCCCACAACCGTCTCCCAGTCAGGAATTATTGTTGATCGTTTCTGTTGCCGTTGAATGAGGAGAGAGCGGAACTGCGTTGAGGAATGGCCAGAGCGGCAGCGTTAGAATAACGACGCGATTGCGTTCCTCGTCCATCCTCTATTCAGGGCGACGCGCCGCGCCAAGAGGAGGACCGCGCCGCGTTCGTCATGCAGGAATCTTGATGTCGTCAGGCGGCATATTGGCCAGGCGACGCGCGTGCATCGCTTCTAATGCCGATTCGAGACGACGGGCATAGAGAGCGGTATCGAACAACGGCGCCGTTGCTCGGTTACGCTCGAGCTTCTCTTTGAGCGCTCGCAGTCGGTCGGGATTCGCGGCGAGATCGATAGCCGTCGCGATGTAGCCTTCGCGGCTGGGGGCGATCAGTTCCGGCATGCCGACCGCGGTCAGCAAACTGGCGGCGACGCGGCTGACGAACGTCTCGCCAATGCGCGTAAGCACTGGCAGTCCCACCCACAGCGCGTCGATAGCTGTCGTATGGGCACAATAGGGCCAGCTGTCGATGAAGAGGTCGGCCAGTCGATGGCGAGCCCGGTGTTCCGCGGCCGCCATCTTCTTTGCAAAGATGAGCCGCGACGGGTCGACCCCCCGCGCCGCAGCCTCCCGCTTCAAATTACCGATCGCCGCCCCATTTTCCTGCATCAACCACAGCACGCTGCCTGGCGTCGCCGACAGAATGTTCGACCATGCGTCGAAAGTATCTGGAATGAACTTGGGGTAGGTGTTGAAGCAGCAGAAGACGAACGCGTCGTCGGGAAGACCGGCCTCGCGCCGTGACATCGGTTGCGCCGCGATCTCGCGCTTCGAATCGTTGGGCAGGTAGCACTCCGGCAGGTAGACGATTTTTTCCGCGAACCACGGTCTGAGTTCCGGCGGGATGACGACCGGATCGGCGATGAGATAGTCGCAATTCGGCGCGGCCAAGGTTCCCGGCCAACCTTGACAATTGACTTGCAAAGGCGCGGATCGCTCCAAATAGACATCGCTGCGAATCTTATCGTCGGCGACGTCGAGATTGATCAGGATGTCGATCTCTTTCTCCTTGATCAGTTCAATGAGGCGATCATCGTCAAACTCGTACACGTCGATGAAGGATTCGGCGGCGTCGATGATGCGCTTCTGCAGCGGGGAATTGTCTCGCGCTTGATCGTTCAAGACCGTGAGTTGGAACCGGCTCCGGTTGATCCGCTCGATCACGCCGACCAGGTTGGTGCCGGTCGCGTGGGTCCGCAACTGTTTGGTAAGATAAGCGATTCGAATCCGTCCGTCGCGCGACGGCGGCGGATTGCGCGAAGCGGATCGACGACGATTGGCCATCGCCTTCACGCGCGTCTGGGCGACGGCGAGCTGTTCCGCGGCTGAAAAGGGAAGCAAGAGGGAAAGCGTTGGCGCAATAGGACGGCCGGCGCGAATGTCGCTTCTGAGCGCATCCAAGTCGCTTTGATAATTCGACCATTCGCAGATCCAGAGCTTCCGTTCGACGAGACTATCTCGCCAACCCCTTTTCGACGGATCGAGCGACAATGCCTTTCGCAAGCACTCGACCGCCTCGTCGGGGCGGCGCAGTTCCTGGCAAATGTCCGAACGCACTACCCAGCCGATGGCGACATTGGGAGCGAGCGTGGTCGCCGTTTCGACGCTGGCGAACGCCAGACCGAATTGGCGCAAGTTCTGGAGAGCGCGAGCTTTGTTGAGGTGCGCGGTCGCGAGCGAGGGTTCGATCCGAAGGCACTCGTCCAGGTTGAGCAGCGCCTCGGAATATCGGTGCAGTTCGAGCAGCGCCGCGCCCTTGTTGCTGAAGGCGAGAGCGAAATTCGGATCGATGGCGAGCGCACGGTCGAAAGATACGATCGCCTCTTGCTGCTTGCCGCTCTCCAGCAGCACGCTGCCGCGCCCGAACCAAGCTTCAGCGCTACGGGGATTCTTCGCCAGCGCCGTATCGAAGGCGGCGAGAGCATCCTGCGGGCGGTTCAAGTTCTGCAGCGCGAGGCCGTAATTGAAGAGAGTCGCGGCGGAAACCGGCTGTATCTTCGTTGCGGCGCGCAGAACGGGCTCGGCTTCCCGGTATCGCTCTTGGGACGCCAACAGAGCGCCGAGAAGATTCAGCACGCCGGGATGTCGCGGTTGGGCCTTCGCCGCCGCCTTCAACCGCCTCTCCGCGTCAGCGTGATCGCCGCGCTTGAACGATTCGAGCGCGAAGCGGAAGTCAAAGTCAGCAGAAGTCATGAGCAAACTTGCTTTGAGCGGGATGGACTGGCGGATGAAGGGTGGTTACCCTATATTGCGCCCAGGCAGCGCCGTAAATCAAGCCCGCCATGGACGCGGGGATCCAGGCGGCGGCTAGACTACCGCGGCGGAGGAGATTCGTATCCTATGCGAACCGCACGGCCTTGCCTTGTGCCGGCGTCGTCACCTCCCCCTCCCACATCACCTTGCGTCCGCGCACGAAGGTTCCGACCGGCCAGCCGGTCACGCTTCTGCCGTCGTAGGGCGTCCAGCCGCT
>JBEKVR010000218.1:0-5644 GCA_049513815.1 Roseiarcus sp.
GAGGATCGCCCAGTCGAGCGCCGCCGGACCTTTGTCGCCGCGCACGCCGGGATGGATGACGAGCGACCGCACGGAGCGCCAAACGTTTTCGGGGATCGCGCGCTTGAGAAACGGCGCGAGGACCACGTCAGGCCTGAACAGCGCGACCGCCTCGTGCGTCACCGCGTCGTTGACGTCGAATTCGACCGCCACCGCATGCCCCGCCTCGCGCAGCGCCGCATGCAGCCGCTGCGTCAGCGAGTTGAAGCTGTGACAGAGGAGCAGGATACGCATCAGGCGGCGCCCGCCGTTAGCATATGCGCGGCAACTGCTCGCCGGCGAGCCAATCGACGATGCGGCCGCCGCCGAACGCCGTGCGCATTTCGACAAAGCGGTTGGCGTCCTCGACGACGCGACCGATCGCCGCCGAGCGGGCGCCGAGCGGATCCGCTTTCATCGCCGCGAGCACCACGTCGGCGACGTCCGGCGCGACGATCGCGACCAGTTTGCCCTCATTGGCGACATTAAGCGGATCGAGGCCGAGAAACTCGCACGCCGCGGCGACTTCAGGGCGCACCGGGATCGCCTCCTCCTCCAGGCTGAAGCCGACGCCCGACTGATGGGCGAGCTCGTTGAGCGTCGCCGCCAGGCCGCCGCGCGTCGGATCCCGCATGACCCGCACGCCGGCGCCGCCCGCCGCGATGATCGCCGCCGCCAATCCATGCAAAGGCGCCGAATCGGACAGGATCTCGACATCGAATTCGAGGTTCTCGCGTTTCGACATCACCGCGACGCCGTGGTCGCCCATCGTGCCGGAGACGAGCACGACGTCGCCTGGCTTGGCGGCGTCGCTGGAGAGGACGATGCCGGGCGGCGTGACGCCGATCCCGGCGGTCGAGATGAAGACGCCGTCGGCCTTGCCGCGCTCGACGACCTTGGTGTCGCCGGTGATGACCGGAACGCCGGCGGCGCGAGAGGCCTGCCCCATGCTGTCGGCGATGCGCTTGAGATCGGCGAGGGCGAAGCCCTCCTCGATGATGAAGCTCGCCGAGAGATAGAGCGGCTTCGCCCCCGCCATGGCGATGTCGTTGATCGTGCCGTGCACGGCGAGCGAGCCGATGTCGCCGCCGGGGAAGAACAGCGGCGAGACGACGTAGGCGTCGGTCGTCATCACCATCCGTCCGGCGCCGACCTCGAACGCCGACTGGTCGTTGCCGGCGCGCAGCCAGTCGTTGTCGAAGGCGGTATGAAAGATGTCTTCGATCAACTGCCCCATCGCCCGGCCGCCGGCCCCGTGCGAGAGGTCGACGCGGCCCGTCTTGAGATCGAGCTTGCGCCGGATCGGCTGTTGCGCGCTCACGCCACGACCTCAGCGCGCGGCGCGGCCTTGGCCGCCTCGCGGAAGCGGCCGTAGGTCCAGTGGGCCGAGCAGGCGCCCTCCGGCGAAACCATGCACGAGCCCATCGGCGTGTCCGGCGTGCACAGGGTTCCGAACAGCTTGCAGTCGCGCGGCTTCTTGACCCCGCGCAGGATCGCGCCGCATTCGCAGGCCGGGTTGTCGTGCGCCGGCTTCTCGGCGAGATCGAAGCGCCGTTCGGCGTCGAAGCGCTCGTAGCCAGCGCGCAGCTTCAGTGCGCCATAGGGCACGTCGCCGAGTCCGCGCCATTCGAAGCGTTCGCGCAGCTCGAACACTTCGGCGACTTCGGCCTGCGCCTTCTCGTTGCCGAATTCGCTGACGGCGCGGATGTACTGGTTCTCGACGTCGTGCCGGCCGTCGTTGATCTGGCGCACCAGCATCAGGATCGCCTGGGCGACGTCGAGCGGCTCGAAGCCGGCGACGACGACCGGCTTCTCGAATTCCTCGGCGAAGAAACGGTAGGGTTGCAGGCCGATGACGGTCGAAACGTGGGCCGGGCCGATGAAGCCGTCGATCTTGACGCTGCCGAGCTCGCGCACGTCGGGGCTTTGCAGGATGGTCTGGATCGCCGCCGGCGTCAGCACGTGGTTGCAGAGGATCGAAAAGTTCGTCAGGCCTTTTTTCGCCGCGGCGCGGATCGCCAGCGCGGTCGGCGGCGTCGTCGTCTCGAAGCCGACGGCGAGGAACACGACCTCGCGCTCCGGCGACTTCTCGGCGATGCGCAACGCGTCGAGGGTCGAATAGACCATGCGCACGTCGGCGCCTTCGGCCTTGGCCTTCATCAGGCTCATGCCGCCCGAGCCCGGCACGCGCATCAGATCGCCGTAGACGCACAGCGTAACCTCCGGCCGCCGCGCGCAGGCGATCGCCATGTCGATGCGCGCGACCGGCAGCACGCAGACTGGGCAGCCGGGCCCGTGGATCATCTTGACGTTCGCCGGCAGCAGGTCCTCGAGGCCATAGCGCGAGATCGCGTGGGTGTGGCCGCCGCAAAACTCCATGAAGTGATATTCGCGCGCCGGATCGGCTTCGCGGCGGATCGCCGCCGCGATCGTCTGCGCCAATGCGCCGTCGCGGTATTCGTCGACGTATTTCATGGCGCGGCGCCTCCAGGTTGGCTCAACGCCCTCGGTGCGTCATGGCCGGGCTTGTCCCCGCCATCCAGGCTGGCGGCTCGGTCGCGCTGGACATAAGAAACATTCGGACCTCGGCGCTTGGATGGCCGGGTCAAGCCCGGCCATGACGGCTGAGAGAAGGCGGAAATTCTCATGCCGCCTCTCCCGCCGAAGCGAACAATTCGAGCGTGCGCGCCGCCTCGTCCGGGTCGATCTTCGACAAGGCGTAGCCGACGTGCAGCACGACGTAGTCGCCGATCTTCAGGTCCTCGACCAAGGCGGTCGAGACGACCTTGGTCACGCCATCGAGGCTGACCTTGGCCATGTCGTCGGGCAGAAGCTCCGTCACCTGGACGGGAATGGCGAGACACATGGATTCAATCCTCCGAAAGCGATGCGCCGGCGCGCAGCAGGGCGTGGGCGAAAGCGGCCTGACCGAGCGACACGCCGCCGTCGTTGGCGGGCGCGGCGCGCGGCAGGAATACAGCGAGGCCGCGCGCCCGCAACGCCGCGGCGAGACCATCGGCGAGCACGCGATTCATCAGGCAGCCGCCGCCGAGCGCGATCTGCGTGAGGCCGTGCGTCGCGGCCGCGTCGGCGATCCAGGCGTCGAGCGCGGCGATTAGGGTTCCGTGGAACAATTCCGCCGCCTCGCGGCCGCGCAGGTTCTCGTCGATCAGCGCCGCGAACAGCGGCCTCAGAACCAGGCAGCCCTCGACGATCCGCCACAGCCCGGCGCCGGCGCGCGGGCGAGCGACCAGAGCTTCGAGCTCCATCGCCGCCTGGCCTTCATAATGTTGAACGAGCCGCACACCGGCGAGCGCCGCCGCGGCGTCGAAGGCGCGACCGAGGCTGGTCGTCAGCGGAAAATGCGCGCCGGCGGTGAAGCGCGCGGCGAGCCGCGCCGCATTGGGCGCGCCCGGCAACGCCTGCGCCGCCGCGTCAAGCCGGCCGAGCATGGCGAGCGCCGCCACGCCCATCCGCCACGGCTCGCGCGCCGCCGCGTCGCCGCCTGGCAAGGGGAGCGGCCCGAGCCAGCCGATGCGCTGCCAATTGGCGCCGTCAAGCGTGATCAGTTCGCCGCCCCACGGCCGTCCGTCGGTCCCATAGCCCTGGCCGTCGAGCGCGACGCCTAACACGCCGCCGCTCAAGCCGTGTTCGGCGACGACCGCTGCAACGTGGGCGAGATGGTGCTGCACGCGCGCGATCGGCAGGCCGGTCGCCTCGGCCGCGCGGGTCGACTGGAAATCGGGATGGAGGTCGCAAGCGACGATTTCCGGTTCGATCGCCAGGATGCGCTTCAAATGGGCGATCGTCTCGTTGCGGAAGCGAATGGTGTCGCGGTCGTCGAGGTCGCCGACATATTGCGACACGAACGCCTCGCGGCCGCGAGTCAGCGTGATCGTGTTCTTGAGGTCGGCGCCGGCGGCGAGCACACTCGGCCCCTCGACGCCGAGATCAATCGTCTCGGGGACGAAGCCGCGCGCGCGGCGGATAAAGGCCGGCGCGCCATCCATGATCCGCATCACCGAATCGTCGGCGCGCACGACAATCTGGCGCGCATGGCCGACGACGAGATCGGCGATCGGCGCAAGGCGGCGGCGCGCCTCGTCGTCGTCGGCGATCAACGGTTCGCCGCCGAAGTTAGCGCTGGTGGCGACGAGCGCGAGGTCGTTGGGCGCGTGGCGCCAGGCGGCGAAGTCGGGCCCGCCGGCCAGAGCGTGCAAGACCAGCCAGTGCAGCGGCGTATAGGCGAGCATCAGCCCGACTTCGGCGAGGCCGGGCGCGACGCTGGGCGCGAGGACGCCGCGGCTGCGCGCCAGCACGATCGGCCGCTGGCGCGATTCAAGCAGCGCGCGCTCCGCCGCCGAGATCTCGGCGACGCGCGACGCGCTGGCGGCGTTGGTCGCCATCACCGCGAACGGTTTGGCCTCGCGCGCCTTCAAGCGGCGCAGTCGCGCCACCGTCGCTTCGTCGTGAGCGTCGCAGATCAGGTGGTAGCCGCCGAGGCCCTTGAGCGCGACGATGCCGCCGGCGCGCAGGCAAGCGGCGACGGCGGCGATTTCCGCGTCGAGCTTGGGGCCGCATTCGCGGCAGGCGATCGGCTCGGCGTGGAAGCGGCGATTTGAAGGATCGACGTAGTCGCGCGCGCAATCCGGGCACATCGCGAACGGCGCCATCGAGGTCTGGGCGCGGTCGTAGGGCAGCGCGCGCGTCAGCGTGTAGCGCGGCCCGCAGTGGGTGCAATTGACCAGCGGATAGCGATAGAAGCGGCTCCCCGGGTCGAAGAGCTCGCTCAGGCATTCCTCGCACACGGCGACGTCGGCGCCGATGCGGGTCAGCGACGCGCCCGCTTCGGTGGCGGCGATGACGAAATCCGACCCACCGGCGAGCGGCAGCTCGGCGACGTCGAGCGAATCGACGCGGGCGAGGGGCGGCGGCGCGAGCCGCAGCGCGTGGACAAACTGGTCGGCGCCGGCGCCCTCGACCTCGATCAGCACGCCCTCGGCGTCGTTGCGCACGAAGCCGCTGAGGCTGAGCCGCGACGCCAGTCCGTAGACGTGCGGACGGAAGCCGACGCCCTGCACCGCGCCGCGCACGCGCAGGCGCAAGCGCCGCTCGTGGTCGGAAGCCAAGGTGCGAAGCGCCGTCATCATTATCCTTTGGCCAGAGCCGCGGCGCGCCGCGCCGCGGAAGCTTCGATCCAGGCGACGAAGGCCGCCAGGCCGTCGCCGGTCTTGGCCGAGACGACCAGCGTCTGCAGGCGCGGATTGATGCGCAGCGCGTTGGCGAGGCAGAGGCCGACGTCGAAATCGAGGTGCGGCAGCAGGTCGGACTTGTTGAGCAGCAACAGGTCGGCGGCGACGAACATGTCGGGATATTTGAGCGGCTTGTCCTCGCCCTCGGTCACCGACAGCACCACCACCTTGTGCGCCTCGCCGAGATCGAAGCCGGCCGGGCAGACGAGGTTGCCGACGTTTTCGATGAACAGCGTCGAGTTCGGCTCGGGATCGAGCGTCTCGATCGCGTGGCCGACCATATGGGCGTCGAGGTGGCAGCCCTTGCCGGTGTTGATCTGGATCGCCGGCGCGCCGGTGGCGCGAATGCGCTCGGCGTCGTTCGAGGTCTGCTG
>JBEKVR010000219.1:0-5603 GCA_049513815.1 Roseiarcus sp.
CGCATCGCCGATCATCCGATCAATCGCCTCGACGACCTGCTCCCCTGGAAATGGAGTTCCACGTCAGCTCAATCCAAGGCCGCCTGAGAACCCGCACGCGGCCGTGCGGCCACGCTTACGAAACGGCGGCCGCTGAGAGCGCGGCCGCCGTTTGGCCAAGTCTAGTGGGACGCCGCCTCCTTGAGCGGAGCCTCCGTCACCTTGATGTCCTCGTCGAAGGACCGCGTGGGGACAATCTTCTTCTTCAGCTCCGCGTGGTATTCGCGAACGGCTTCAAGAGGCTTCAATTCTCCGTCCGCCACCGCGCGCATCAGCCTTACGATGTCGAGGGGGCTGTCGGCCAAGAGAATCTTGCGGCCGAACAGCGCCACCCGCGCGCCGTACTTCTCGGCTTGATAGAGCAGTTCGAATGTGTCGCGGGTCGTGCCGGCGCCCCCGCCGAGCACCCCGATCACAAACTGAGGATCGTAGCCCACGATCTCTTCGAGCGCTCTCGGTCCATTGTAAGGATATTTCAGGAATTGCGGCCAGTCGCGCTGCAGAATTCCAGACAGGCTTCGCATCACGTTGTCGTTGACGAACGTGCCAAAATCCTTGGGCTTCACATTCACGTCGACGTTCGGATTGAACACCTCGAGAAAATACTTGATGCCGTTGGCGGCGGCGTCAGCGCGAAACTCTTTGAAGGCCTCGAGGGCGCGCACGTCAGCGTCGACGTCGTTGAGGAAAGTTATCGAATAGAGGCCCAGGTCGGTGAGCTTCGCTTCCGCGACGTGGCTTAGGTTTGCGGCCCGAAACGGACGCGACGGGGACTTCCCGTAAGACGCCGGCCGGGCGCCCCAAATTTCCGACGTATCGTTGGCGCGGAACGCCAGCTTGACCGCGCTGCCTTCGAATGCCTTCGCCTTCTGTAGCAGCTCCAAGTTCGACGCCGACACCAGCATGATGTCGACCAGATCTTGTCGGATGATCTCGGCGATGTTTTCGAGGAACTCGGCTCTCGTGCGGAATCGGGCGAAACTGCCGTCCGCCGCGCGGATGGGTCCCGTTCCCGGGGACGGATTCGACATGTCGCCGTCCTTTGCGTCGGCGATGATGAAATCACCCTTGGCGTACTTGCCGGAGCGGATCTTCGCGAGCTTCGTGTCTAAACGGTGCATCTGATTTTCTTTGCTTTCAGGAGTGAGGGAGGTTGGAACGGCAAGGCGCTGAGCGAGGGGGCGACGATCCAGGCGGCGCTCGCGAGGACGCGCGAGCGATCGTGACGACGAAGACGTCGGTCATGCCGCTCCTCCTGCGATGCGAACGCCAACAGCGTCAAACAGGTGGACCCCCGAAGTGGCGGCGTCGAAGCGGATCGGCTGTCCAACTTGCGCGGCGCAATTCCCGGGAAGCTGAGCGACGAGAGGCTCCCCTCCGTCGCGTCCCACGTGGAGAAGCCTCAATCCGCCTAGGTATTCGACGAGGCGTATGGCCCCGCGTAATGCTCCGTCCTCCGTCGGCGTCAGCGCTTCGGGCCGAATGCCGAGGTGCACGGATGCGCCGACATCGAGGCCAAGCGCCCGGGTCGGGATTGAAAGTTCGCCGCCGTCTTGCGTGACGACCATGACCCGCCCATCTCCCACGGCGGACACTCTCGCGCAGAGAATGTTCATCTGCGGCGACCCGATGAAGCGCGCGACGAAGAGGTTGCTCGGCCGATGATAGAGCTCTGCCGGCGTCGCGACCTGCTCGACTCGTCCCCTGTTGAGCACGGCGATCTTCTGTGCGAGCGTCATCGCCTCAACTTGGTCGTGCGTGACGTAGATCATCGTCGCGCCCAACCGCTGATGAAGCTCGGCGAGCTCGACTCGCATCTGCACGCGCAGCGCGGCGTCGAGATTGGACAGAGGCTCGTCGAACAAGAAGACCGCTGGGTCGCGCACAATCGCGCGCCCCATGGCGACGCGCTGGCGCTGCCCTCCCGAGAGTTCGCGCGGGTGGCGCTCCAGGAGATCGCCGAGGCCAAGAATCTCGGCGGCGCGGGCGATCTTCGCCTTGGCTTCCGCGAGCGGCGCCCCGGACAGCTTCAGTGAAAAACCCATGTTTTCACGCACGGTCATGTGCGGGTAGAGCGCATAGCTCTGGAACACCATCGCGATATTGCGCTCTTTGGGAGACATGTCGTTGCTGATCTCGCCGCCGATCCGCAGTTCGCCGCGATCGATCGTCTCCAACCCCGCGATCATTCGCAGCAATGTCGATTTCCCGCATCCCGACGGCCCGACGAGAACCATAAGCTCGCCGTCGCCGATTTCGAGGTTGACGTCATGGATGACGTGAACGGGACCGAAGGACTTTCCAAGCCCACGCAAGCTGACGGCGGCCATGATCAACTCCGCATTTCATTCGCGGCGGGAAGGCCAGCCGGTGGAACGCCGCGACCGCCGGCCGCGGCGGATTGGGCGAGCAGGCCCGCCTTGTTGGCGAGCACCGCCGGCCGCGGCGGGCACGCGTGGACGAGCAGGGCGCCGGCGGTGAACGTGTCGCCGAGGCCCACGGTCGAAGCCGGATTGCGCAAAAACGGCGCGGCGCAACAGACGACGCGCCATTCCGAACCGTCGCGTTCCGAGATCGGCGGACGCGGCGGCTGCGCGAACATGGCCGCGGCGGGCGCGTGCGGTTTCGCGACTGGCCTGCCTGCCTCGGCGCGCGCCGAGGCCAAACGGCACCCCATGGCGAGCGCATCCAGTTCGCGCTCGGGGTCTTCGCGTGTCAGCGCGAGCGCCCAGGGATCGGCGTGCACGACGAGCCGCGTCAGTCGGTGGCGCTCAGCGAAGCTGGTCATCTGCGCCTCCAGAGCGGCCGGATCCACGCCTATTGATCGCAGCTCGTTGAAATTGAGCCCGATCGAGGTCACTGAGCCGGCCATGCGCCGCAGCGTCGCCTCCAGGGCGCCAGGCACAGGGTACTCTCCGAGTTCGAGATGCACCGTCATCCCGGCCCTCTTCCAGGCCAGCGCAAACGAAGCCATCAATTCAAGCGCCTTCGGCAAGCGATCCGCGCTGACGCAGTTCGGACTCGACAACAGCGCGACGCCGGCGCCGACGCCAAGCGCGCGGCCGTATCGTTCGAACAAAGGGTCATGCTCGAGGTCTTCGTCGGCGAACTGCACGATGATGCGGGTCGAGCGGTCGGGCGTGAATCCGGGAAGCGGGCGTCCGGCGGTATATTCGACGATGTAGTGGGCGGGCTTTCCCGCGCCTGCGGGCCGCACGTCCCCGGCGGATACGAGCGCTCCGCCATCGCCGATCAGTTTGACGTCACGGTGCAACGGCGCCAGTTGCCGCGCGCTGCGGTCCGAAAGCGCCATGACGACCGGCGCGCCGAGACAGGCGAAGGGCAGGCGGCCTGCGCGGACGTGCCGCCGATGGCGGTTCCATAGGGCTTGGCGAAGCGGTCGAGGAATTGCGGGCCCGCCGGCCAATCAATTAGCACTTCGCCGCCCCGGCCCGCTTTGGCGCGCGTCATGAGTTCGGCGAAGAATTCTTGCCCGCCCTGTTCCCGGCCGAGGGCCGGCGCGATCGCGTGAAGACCGATGCGCTTGTCGACGCAGGCGGCGAAGCCGGTGAGCATCGGCCGGGCGTCGGCGGCGAAGCCGGGCATGGCGGATGCGACGGCGTCATATGCGTCGCGCCAAAGCGCCTGGGAGCGAGAAGCGTGAATGGCGGCGTTCATTCCTCGACCGCCCCCCTGACGTCAGTCCCTCGATGACGCGGCGCCGGAAGGCGAGCGCAAGCGTGGCGAGTCGCGGCATCGCGACCACCGGCTAGGCCTTGACCGAGCCGGCAGTCATGCCGGCGAGGAAGTAACGTTGCGCTATGAGAAACAGCAGCAGAAGCGGAAGCGACCCGAGAACGCTCACGACTTAGGTCGGTTTCACGCTCCGACATTGCATTAGGCGCGTCTCGCCGCTGTTTTGTATGATTCTGTTTGTTGCGAGCGGTCGGATAGCCTCATGTCGCCCGAAGACGCGTCAGCCAATTCCAACACATGTCGCGACGGGACCGCTTGCGGCCTTCGTCCGTCGCTCCCATGTCCCGTCCTCGCTTGGCCGGAGCCGGCCGGTCGAGAAGTCTCAACGAGGGACCACGGGCAGTCTTGCGACTGTTCTCGCCACGCTCAGTGATCGGCGCAACAATTCGTTGAACCGATCAGCGCGAGAGGCGTGGCTGCGGCGCAGATTTACGCCACGGCTTCGAGAGTCCGCTTTACAGCGCGAGGCGCAACTCTTCGCGTTTCGCCGCCCGAGAGTTTCTCTTCGTCTGCCGGAGAAATCTGGAACTGACCGACGAGACCCGATAGTTGCCCAGTTTCCTGGGACAGCGAGCGGCTTGCCGCAGTCGCTTCCTCGGCCATCGCGGCGTTCTGCTGGGTCGTCTGGTCCATCTGACCGACCGCGATGTTGACTTGCTGCAGACCCGTCGCCTGCTCTTGCGCGCTGGCGGCGATTTCGCCGACAATTGAATTGATCTCCACCACCTTGGCGACGATGCGGGCCAAGGACTCGCCGGTCTTCGCCACCAGCTTGACCCCGGCGCCGACTTCGCTGCTCGAAGCGGCGATGAGGACCTTGATTTCCTTGGCGGCCTCGGCGGAGCGTTGCGCCAAGGCGCGCACTTCCGACGCGACGACGGCGAAGCCGCGGCCCGCTTCACCCGCCCGCGCCGCTTCGACGCCGGCGTTGAGCGCCAACAGATTGGTCTGGAACGCGATCTCGTCGATGACGGCGATGATCTGGCCAATCCCTTGCGACGACTTCTCGATCCTGCCCATGGCGTCGACGGCTTGGCGCACGATCTCGCCGCTCTTCTCCGCGTCGCCGTGGGCTTCCGCAACGACAGTCCGGGCGTGCGACGCGCCTTCGGCGGTCTTCTTGACGGTCGCCGTAATTTCGCCGAGCGCAGCCGCAGTCTCCTCGAGGCCCGCCGCCTGGAGCTCGGTGCGCTTCGACAAATCGTCCGACGCGCTCGAGATCTCGTCGGTGCTGGAGCGGATCGCGATCGCGCCGTCGACGACTCCGCGCATCGCCTGCGTCAGCTTGTCGGCGGCGTGATTGAAATCGTCCTTGATCTTGGCGAACTCGACTGGGAAGCCGGCGTCGAGCCGTGCGGTGAGATCGCCCTCGGCGAGCCGCACGAGACCGACGCCGAGCGCTTGCATGGCGGCGCTCTGCAGTGCGGCGGCGCGCGCCTTTTCGGCCGCCGCGCGTTCGCGCTCGGAGTCGGCCGCGGCGCGGGTCCGCTGCGCCTCCGCTTCGAGCCGCCGCCGCTCGATCGCGTTGGTCTTGAAAACCTCGACGGCGCGCGCCAGGTCGCCCATTTCGTTGCGCTCGTCGGCATGCGGCACGACCACCGCGAGGTCGCCTTGCGCAAGCGCGCCGGCCACGGCGGTGACGCCGGCGATCGGGCGGCGGATGCCGCGGATGATGAGAAACGCGACCAACAGCGCGAGACCGGCGCCGCCCGAGGCGATCCCGGAGCTTACCGTCATCGCGAAAGAGGTGGCGGTCTTGACCAGGTCTTGGGCGTCGTCCGCGGCTTGGCCGTAGGGCCTGGCGAAGT
>JBEKVR010000220.1:0-5341 GCA_049513815.1 Roseiarcus sp.
GCTTTCCTTGCCGCCGAAGCCGCCGCCCATCCGCCTCGTCTCGACGGTGACAAACGAATCCGGGATCCCGAGAATGCGGGCGACCATGTGCTGGACCTCGGTCGGGTCCTGGGTCGAGGTGAACAGCGTCATCTCGCCGCCCTCGCCCGGCACGGCGAGCGACGCCTGCCCTTCGAGGTAGAAATGCTCCTGGCCGCCAATGGCGAGCGCGCCGTCGAGCCGATGCGGCGCGGCGGCGAGCGCGCGCTTCACGTCGCCGCGCCCGTAGGCGTAGTCGTCCTGCACCTTGAGGCCGGCGGCGAGCGCGTCGTCCACAGTGAGCGCTGGCGTCTTCTCCTCGATGTCGATCTTGGCGAGGCGGGCGGCGCGACGCGCCGCGTCGCGCGTCGTCGCCGCGACGGCGAACAGCGCCTGGCCGTGGAACAGGATCTCGTCGTGGGCGAGCAAAGGCTCGTCGGCAAAGACCGGCGCAATGTCGTTCTTGCCGGGAATGTCGGCGGCGCTCAGCACGGCGACGACGCCGGGCGCGGCGCGCACGGCGGAGAGGTCGAGGCCGCGCAGAACCCCATGCGCCTTGTCGGCCATGCCGACGGCGAGATGCAAGGCGCCCTGTGGCTCACGAATGTCGTCGACATAGGCCGCCGCGCCGCTGACGTGGAGGCGCGCCGAATCGTGGGGATGCGGCTTGTGGACGGCCGTCGTCGCCTCGCGCGGCTCGTAGACCGGAACGGCGGACTGTCTAGGACGCGGCAAGGACCTCTCCGATGCGGGTCGGCGCCGCGCCGCCGGCGACTTCGATCAGCGCCTTCTTCAACAGGTTGGCGGCGACTTCGGCGCGATAGGCGGCGGAGGCGCGCATGTCGGCGATCGGCGTGAAATCGCGCTTCAGCGCGTCGAGCGCCGCCACCCACGAGGTCTGATCGTCGAGGCGAGCGCCGACCAGCGCCGCCTCGGCGCTCGCGCCGCGTTTTGGCGTCGCCGCCATGCCGCCGTAGGCGACGCGCGCGCTCGCGATCCGCCGCCCGTCGAACGTGAAGCGGAACGCGCCCATCACGGCGGAAATATCCTCGTCGATCCGCTTGGTGACCTTGAAGGCGCGATAGGCCTGGTCGGCGGCGAGGCGCGGCGCAACGACGGCGCCGACGTATTCGCCTTCGCCGCGATCCTGCTTGCCGTAGGCGAGGAAGAAGTCCTCGAGCGGCAGGACGCGCTTTGCGCCGCCCTTGTTGAGCTCGACCCGCGCGCCGAGCGCGATCAGCGCCGGCGCGAGATCGCCGATCGGCGAGCCGTTGGCGATGTTGCCGCCGACCGTGCCGGTCTCGCGCACCTGGCGCGAGCCGAAGCGCCGCATCAATTCGCCGAGGTCGGGATGCAGCGCGGCGAGATGCGGCGCAGCGTGTTGAAGCGTCGCGCGCGCGCCGATGCGCAGGGCGTCGCTCCCCTCCTCGATCGCATCGAGTCCGGCGACGCGGCCGAGCCAGATGATCTCTCTGAGATCGCGCAACTGCTTGGTGATCCACAGGCCGACGTCGGTCGCGCCGCCGACCAGCACGGCGCGGGGAAAGCGGGCGAAAAGCGCGGCGAGCGAGGTTTCGCTCGCCGGCGCGGCGAAAAAGGCGTCCTCGTCGCCGACGAACAGGTCGCGGCCGTCGGCGAACGCCGCCAAGGCTGCGGCGCGCTCGGCGGTCGCGGCGGCGAAACGGTCGGCCGGCTTGCCGTCGCAGGTCGCCAGCGCCGCGTCGATGATCGGCCGATAGCCGGTGCAACGGCAGAGGTTGCCGGCGAGCGCGTCGCACACGCCTTGGTAAGTCGCCGCCTCGCGCTGGTGATAGAGCGCGAACAGGCTCATGACGATGCCGGGGGTGCAGAAGCCGCATTGCGAGCCGTGATGATCGACCATCGCCTGCTGCACCGGATGCAGGCGCTGGCCCTCGGCGAGGTCCTCGACCGTCAGCACTTCGGCCCCGTCGACCTGGCCGAGCAGCAGGATGCAGGCGTTGACCGGCTCGTAGCTCAAGGCGCCGTCGGGCTGCAGCCGCGACAGGACGACGGTGCAGGCGCCGCAGTCGCCTTCGCCGCAGCCCTCTTTCGTCCCCTTCGCGCCGGCTTCTTCGCGCAGCCAATCGAGCAGCGTCGCGCGAGGCGCGAAGCGATCGAGGGCGACGGTTCGGCCACGAAAGCGGAAGGTCAAACTGCCGCGGGGTCCCGCTTCCTTGTCGCTCGCCGCCATTCCTGCCTCGATTGCGCGCTCAGGCATCATGGCCTCGATTGCATGACAACGGAAGCTCGATTTCGGCGGATTGCGACATGCGCTTGGCGCCCCTCTCCCCGCCCGCGAGGAGAAGAGACGCGCCGGCGCTTCACCGCGCGTCGGGGCGCTTCCACGTACGCTCGCCGATGCGCAGCGACTCCACCTTCAGCCCGCCCTTCCGCTCGAACAAATGGTCGGCGACGTTGATCTGGCCGTCGACCATGGACACGCCGAGCAGTGCGTAGGCGGCCGACATCATGCGCGCCGCCGAGCCGGTGTACCACGACCAGCCGCCGCGGCCACCGTGGCCGTAGCCGTCATAGATGTCGGCCGGCTGCTGGATCGGGATCAACCCATAAGTCGCGATGCGATCGGGATCGGTCTTCTTCAGCGGCGAAATCTTCTCGAAGGTCTCGAAGGCGCGCGCCGTGAGCTTGCGCGCCGCATGAGCGTCGCCGTTGTCGCGCGCCTCTTCGGCGAGCCTGACGAAACCGTCGACGATCCAGCTTGCGCCATGGCTGTATTGGCCGCCGTTTTCGCGCACGCCCGGCGGATAGTCGGCGATGCGGCCAGGATAGGGCTGACTGTGCTCGAAGAACGGCGCGCCGGTGAGCAGAACGCGATTTGGCCGCTCGATCGCGTTGAGACCGCCCTCGAGCGCGATCAGCGCGCGCTGGAATTCGAGCGCCCCCGAATAGGCGGCCCAGCCGGTCGTCATCGCATTGGCGACGTCGACGGCGCGGCCGTCGTCGGCGAAGTCGAGCGCGTAATGATCGCCCCACCATGCGCTTTCAAGCGCCGCGCGCACATCTTCGCGCGCCGCCGCGCAGGTCTCGACAAAGGCCTCGTCGCCCTTCAGCCGCGCGATCGGGATGAAGCCGTCGAGGATATTGTAGAAGAAGAAACCCATCCACACGCTGGTGCCGCGGCCCTTGCCGCCGAGCCCATCGATGCCGTCGTTCCAGTCGCCCGCCTCGAGCAGCGGCAGACCGTTTTCGCCACGGCGCAGCAACGTGTATTCGATCGCGCGGCGCGCGTGCTGGTAAACGTCGCCGACCTCGCGCGAGGGCCGCGGCATCACCAACGCCGTGTCCTGGCCTGCGGGCACCGCCGGCCCTTCGAGATAGGCGGCGAGCTCGTCGAGCACGCCGGCGTCGCCGGTCTGGCGAACGTAGCGCGCCAGCACGTAGGGCAGCCACAGATGCGGATCGCTCGCGCGCGTGCGCTGGGCGACGCCCGTGCCGCCGCCCGGCGCGCGGTGCCACCACTTGAGCACGTCGCCTTCGGGGAATTGCTGGCCGGCGTGCAGCACGATCTGCGCCCGCGCCAATCGCGGCTCGGTGAGGATCAGCGGCAGCACGTCCTGCAACTGATCGCGGAAGCCGATGGCGCCGCCGCGCTGGTTGGGGCCGACGCGGCCAAACAGGCGCGAAGCGTAGAGCTGGTAGGGAAGCCAGGTGTTCACCAGGCGATCGAAATCGGGCCGGTTGGTCTTGACCTCGATCCGCCCGAGCCGCTCCGCCCAGGCGGCGCGGGTCGCGTCGCGTTCGCGCTCGACCGTCGTAACCTCGGCCGCCGCGGCGGCGGCGAGCGCCGACGCGCGGTCGCGCGCCTGCCCGAAGACGATGGCGATCTTCGCTTCCGCGCCCGGCGCGAGTTCGATCTCGGCGGCGAAAGCGGCGACGCGCCGCCCGTCGTCGCGCTGCGAACCGTCGGCGCGGCCGGTCTCGACCAGCGCCGGCGTGTGAATGTCGCGCTCGGGCCCGCCGAAGAAGCGCGCCCGCACCGTCTCGGTCGCCGGATTGGCTAGGCTGGTGGCGGCGAACGCCGTCCCGCGCTGGAAATCATTGCGCGGATTCTCGAACAACAGCGTCGCGCCGACGGTCTCGGACTTCAGCTTGCCGAGACTTTCGTTGGCGCCTTCATCGAGCGCGATGTCGAAGAACGGCGCGACGCGCAGGCTGAGATGGCGACGACCGAGATTGCGCAGCGTGACGAGCCGCATGTCGCCGGAATAGTCGGTCGGGACGAAGACGTCGCAATCCATCGCCAGATCGCCGCGCCGTTTCGACAGATGGGCGATTCCGGGCTCGTAGGTCACCGCATATTCCGCGTCCTCGCGCTGGAACGGCGCGAAGCCGAGCGCGTCGCTCTCGCCGGCGTCGATGTCGTGGACATAGACGATCTGGCCAGGCAGCGTCGTCGTCGCGCTCTCGAAGCGGAACGGCGTCAGACCGTTGTGACGCGCGTTGCCCACCGCCGAATAGACTTCGCCGTCGTTGCCGACGATCGTCGACGCGCCGAGCTCGTTGGCCATCACCAGCGCCCAAGGCCGCGGCGTACGATGGGTGAGCAGCAGCGACTGGCCGTCGGGCGAAAAGGCGAACGGCCAGCGATCGGGCAGCGCTTGCGTCGGCTCGACCGCGCGCGTCTCGTAAAATCGATCGTCGAGGTCGGCCTCGGCGATTTGCGGCAGGCCGAGACGTTGGGCGACGAGTTCGGCCGCCCATAGCGCGTTGTCGGAGCGGCCGATGACGAATTCCGCATCGGCCGAACCGTGAGCGGGGAGCTCGACTTCGAGAGTGAAGCTGGCGGCGGGATCGAAGGTCCACAGCTTGCCTTCGTCGTCCGTCTTTCGCGCGCGCCACGGCTCGCAGCCGGTCGGCTTGGCGAGCGAGCCTTCGCCGAGGAAACGCGTGCGCGAATCCTCATAGCCGGTCAGTCGGCAGCCGGCGCCGGGCTTCACGGCGAAGAACGAGGTCTCGCCGCGATCGGCGCGCGCCGAGCGCAGCAGTCGATTGCGGGCGAAAATAGCGTTGAGCGCGCGCACGAACACCGTTTCGACGTGCATCCCGGCGAAGTCGAGGTCACGCGCATAGGCGCCGACCTCATGGCCGGCGATTTCACAGAAGCTGACGAGCCGCAGCCTGCGCGCCCGGCCGGCGTGGTTCTCCAGCTTGATGCGCCAGTTCAGGACCGCGCCTTGCGGGTCGGGGCCGAGCTCCATTGTCGCGCGCAGGCCGTTGACCGTGTTGCCGATGCGGAAGCGGTTGAGGCTGATCCGCTCGACTTCATAGTCGCCGGCGCGCC
>JBEKVR010000221.1:0-5185 GCA_049513815.1 Roseiarcus sp.
CGCTGCTGCGCGAAAGCCCGCGGCGGGCGCAGGCGATCGGCGCAGCGATCGCCTTCGCCGGCATCGCGCTGATCGGCTCGCAGCGGCTTGGCGGCGCGAGCCTCGGGCCGCTGCTGCTGGTCGTCGCCGCGGCGGCGTTCTGGGGCGCCGGCAACGTGGTCGCCAAGATCGCCGGCCGCGTCGACATGCTCGCCTTCGTCGCCTGGTCGAGCCTCGCCGCGCCGGCGCCGCTCTTCCTCGTTTCAGCGTGGCTCGACGGGCCGGCGGCGCTTGCGCCGCTCGCCCATCCGAGCCTGCGCCTCATCATCTCGGTGCTCGTCCTCTCCTACGCCGGGACGACGTTCGGTTTCGGCCTGTGGTCGCGGCTGCTTGCGCGCCACCCGGCTGCGGCGGTCGCGCCGTTCGCGCTGCTGGTGCCGATCGTCGGCATGATCGCCGGCGGGGTCGTTTTCGGCGAGCCGTTGGACGCGTTTGAGCTTTGGGGCGCCGTTCTGGTAATGGCTGGCCTCGGCGTCAACGTCGTTGGCGATAGGCTGCTGAAGCGCTGGCTGCGGCCGGCCAGGTGAGACCATGCACGATATCAAAGCGATCCGCGACAATCCTCAGGCTTTCGACGAGGGGCTCGCGCGCCGCGGGCTCCCCGCAAAGGCCGAATCGCTGATCGCGCTCGACGAAAGCCGCCGCGCCGCGATCCTCGAATTGCAGAAGGCGCAGGAGCGGCGCAACGCCGCATCGAAGGAGATCGGCGCGGCGATGGCGAGGAAGGATGCGGCCGCCGCAAACGATCTGCGCGCCGAGGTCGCCGGCCTCAAGGCGACCATGCCCGAGCTCGAAGCCGCCGAGCGCAAGGCGGGCGCGGCGCTCGACGAGGCGCTCGCCGCCATTCCCAACCTGCCGCTCGCCGACGTCCCCGACGGCAAGGACGAGAACGACAACGTCGAAGTGCGTCGCCACGGCGCGCCGCCAAAGTTTCCCGACGGCTTCAAACCGAAGGAGCACTTCGAGATCGGCGAAGCGCTCGGACTGATGGATTTCGACGCGGCGGCGAAACTGTCAGGCGCGCGCTTCGTCGTGCTCAAGGGCGCGCTGGCCCGGCTCGAACGCGCGCTCGAACAATTCATGCTCGACCTGCATACGCAAGACCATGGCTACGAGGAGATCAACCCGCCGGTGCTGGTGCGCGACGAGGCGATGTTCGGCACCGCGCAACTGCCGAAGTTCCGCGACGACCAGTTCGCCGCCGGCGATGGCTTCTGGCTGATCCCAACCGCCGAAGTGCCGATGACCAACCTGGTGCGCGAGTCGATCGTCGACGAAGCGAAGTTGCCGTTGCGCTTCACCGCCGGAACTTTGTGCTTCCGCGCCGAGGCGGGCGCGGCGGGCAAGGACACGCGCGGCATGATCCGCCAGCACCAGTTCGAAAAGGTCGAGCTGGTGTCGATCACGACGCCAGAACAGTCGCTCGACGAACACGAGAAAATGACGAAATGCGCCGAGGAGGTGCTGAAGCGGCTCGGCCTGCACTTCCGCACCATCGTGCTGTGCACCGGCGACATGGGCTTCGCCTCGCGCAAGACCTACGACATTGAGGTCTGGCTGCCGGGGCAAGGGCGCTTCCGCGAAATTTCGTCGTGCTCGGTGTGCGGCGATTTCCAGGCGCGACGGATGAGCGCGCGTTGCAAGGCGGCCGACGCGAAGAGCACGCGCTTCGTCCATACGCTCAACGGCTCGGGCGTCGCAGTCGGCCGCGCGCTGGTCGCGGTGCTGGAAAACTACCAGAACCCCGACGGCTCGGTGACGGTCCCCGAGGTCCTCAAGCCCTACATGGGCGGCCCGACGCGCATCGCGCCGAAGGCGTGAGCCGCCGCCGCGCTCACGGCTTCGGGCACTCGCCGTCGGCGACGACGTTCGCGTCGTCGGCCTTGGCGAAGCAGGCGTTGGAATAGGTCTTCGTCGCGCCGTCCTTGGCGCCGCAGACCGGGTCGTAGTTCTCCGTGCAGAAGATCGGCGTTTTCGTCGGCTCCGGCGTCGGGTCGCCGCATTGACCCTCCCGCACGACCTCGGCGCTGTCGGCCTTGGCGCAACCGACGTTGGAATAGGTCTTCTCGGCGCCGTCCTTGAGCGCGCAGACGGGCGCCCATTGCGCAGTGCAGAATCCCGACGCCGAGCCCGGGGCCGGGGCGAACGACGCGGCGGCGAGGGCGGCGAAAACGAACCATCTCCTCATTGCCGATCTCCGCGGCACATGGCGATGCGCAAAGGATCGCACGGATCGCGCCGCAGCGCG
The DNA here is from genome assembly GCA_049513815.1 of Roseiarcus sp. GTDB lineage: Bacteria > Pseudomonadota > Alphaproteobacteria > Rhizobiales > Beijerinckiaceae > Roseiarcus. The sequence goes on from JBEKVR010000221.1 coordinate 2,288, forward strand.
ATAGGACGCCGCGTCGCGCGAATCGCCCAGGCGCGCTAGAACGGTCCGTTGCCGCGCGGGGCGGGAAAGGGCGTCAATGCGAATTCTGATCACCAACGACGACGGCGTTCACGCCCATGGCCTGAAAGTTCTGGAGGCGATCGCGCGCAAGCTCGGCGGCGAGGTTTACGTCGTCGCGCCGGAAAGCGACCAGTCGGGCGTCGCCCATTCGCTGTCGCTCAACAACCCAATGCGGCTGCGCGAGGTCGGCCCGCGGCATTTCGCGGTGCAGGGGACGCCGACCGACTGCGTCATCATGGGGGTGAGGCGGCTTCTGCTCGATACGCCGCCCGACCTCATCCTCTCTGGCGTCAACCGCGGCCAGAACATCGCTGAGGACGTCACCTATTCCGGCACGATCGCCGCGGCGATGGAGGGCGCGCTGCTCGGCGTTCCCTCGATCGCTCTTTCGCAGGCCTACGGCGGCCCCGGTCGCGACAAAGTCGAGTGGGACTGCGCCGCCACGCTCGGACCCCAAGTCGTCGAGCGCATCCTCGCGGCCGGGGTGCCGGAGGGCATGCTGGTCAACGTCAATTTCCCGGCGTGCCCGGCGGCCATGGCGGCAGGGTTCGCCGTCACCCGTCAGGGCAGGCGCGACAGCGAACTGATTCAGATCGAGGAGCGCCACGACGGGCGCGGAATTCCTTATTATTGGCTGAAGTTCAAGCGGGGCGGATTGGAGCCCGAGGTCGGCAGCGACATCGAGGCGCTCGCCGCCAGAAAGGTGTCGATCACGCCGCTCAGCCTCAACCTGACCGACGAAGCGACCCGCGCGCGCTACGCCGCGGTCTTTGCGAGCGGCTGACCCGATGGCGACGCCTCCCGACGATCGCGCGCCAAGCGCCAATCCGGAGGCGGAAGAGCGCATCCAATTCATGTTGCGGCTGAGGGCGCGCGGCATCCGCGACCTGCGGCTGTTGCGGGCGCTGGAGCGGGCGCCGCGGTCGCTGTTCATGCCGCAGCGCTATGCCGACGTCGCCGCCCGCGACATCGCTTTGCCGATCGGCGGCGGCCAGACCTCGCCGCCGCCTTCGGTGGTGGCGGCGATGATCGAAGCGCTCGATCCGCCGCCGCGCGGCCGCGTGCTCGAAGTGGGCGCCGGCAGCGGCTATGCGACCGCGTTGCTGGCGCAACTCTCTGGCGAAGTCGTCTCGCTCGAGCGCTGGCGCACGCTCGCCCTCGAGGCCGCCGCGCGCTTGTCGGCCTTCGGGCTCGACAACGCACGGGTCGAATGGGCCGACGCACTCGCCTACGACCCTGGTCCAACCCGCTTCGAAGCGATCCTCGTCCATGCCGCGGTCGAGTCGCCGCCGACGCGGCTGCTGGCGCTGCTCGCCGAGGGCGGCGCGCTGGCGGCGATCGTCGCGGCGGAGCGTGCGGCCGATCAGCGCATTGTCCGCTGGGTCCGCCGGCCGGGGAGCGACGTTTTTGAGGCGACCGAGCATGGTTCGGTTCGGGCCTTCCGACCCCTCGCGCCGGGGCTGGCAGGCGGCGATTAAGCCGCCCGGGTCCGTCACACGCCCGGCGCAAATTCGACTCCGCGGCGCCAAATTATTCATCTTAAACCAAGTCTTAAGACGTTCGAACGAAACTGCCTGCGTGTTGGGTCGCGTATGAGTGGGTTGGGCCGATGAGAGAGTTGGCAGCGTTTGTTGCGCGGCGCGGCGCGGTCCGCGTCGCATTAACCGGGTTGATCGGCGTCTGGCTGGCGGGTTGCTCCGTCGATTCGGATCGTTTTTCACAATCCTACACGCCGACTGGCGATCCATTCTCGAATCCTTTCGCCTCGAACGCCGCGCCCAGCGCCGCGCCGACGTCGAGCGTCGCCTCGACGCCGCTTGCGCCGCCGGCCCCTGTTTCCACCGCTTCGATTCCGCCCGCCCAGGCGCCGTACGCGCCCGCGCCGCAAAATCACGTCGCTTCGAGCCAGCCGGTCGGCGGTTCCGCGGCCGGGTGGAGCATCGTCGGCGGTTCGCCGATCGTCGTCGCCCAGGGCGATGACGCCGAGAGCGTTTCGCGCCGTTACGGCGTGCCGACCTCTGCGCTGATCAAGAGCAACGGCCTGACCAGCGGTTCGCAGATCCACGCCGGCATGCATCTCGTCATTCCCGTCTACAGCGCCAGTGGCCAGCCCGGCGACGCGAAGCCGAAGAAGGTCGCCGCGGCCGATGACGCCGACGTTGCGCCCGGCAAGCACGCCAAAGCCAAGGGGGCGAAAGAAGACGTCGCCGACGAAACGCCGAAGGCCAAGTCAAAGGGCAAGATCGACGCGCGCGAAGACAAGGTCGCAGCCAAGACCGCCGACAAGCCGACAAGCAAAGTCGCCGATAAGCCCGCCGCCAAGACGTCCGCGCAGCAGTTGACGGCGAAGAACGAGGTCGACTTGCAGACGACGACGGCAAAGAAGTCGCAGCCGGACGTCACGCCGACCGCCACCGTCAAGCCGAACGATACGGCGGCGCCGATGACCAGCGCCGAAGCCGACGCCGCCGGCGTCGCGCCCGAGTTCCGCTGGCCGGCGCGCGGCCGCATCATCGAAGCGTTCAAGGCCGGCGGCAATGACGGCATCAACATCGCCGTGCCTGAAGGCACCTCGGTGCGCGCGGCCGAAAGCGGCGTCGTCGCTTACGCCGGCGACGAACTCAAAGGCTATGGCAACCTAGTGCTGATCCGCCACCCCAACGGCTTCGTCACCGCCTACGCCAACAACGGCGAGCTCGACGTCAAGCGCGGCGAGACGGTCAAGCGCGGCCAGATCATCGCCAAGTCCGGCCAGACCGGCAACGTCAACTCGCCGCAGCTGCACTTCGAGTTGCGCAAGGGTTCGACGCCGGTCGATCCCACCAGTTATCTCGCCGG
>JBEKVR010000222.1:0-5171 GCA_049513815.1 Roseiarcus sp.
CGGGCGGCGGGTCTACGCGATCGTCAATTACGACAATTTCACCATTCTGCCCGAGTTGCTCGACGCCTATTCGGCGATGGTGCGCTCGTTGATGGACCGCTTCTATTCCGGCGTCTCGCGCTACACCACCAGCGGTTTCCTGCGCATGAAGCTCGGCGAAGCGCTGGAGAAGCGCGGCGTCGCGCCGCACATTTTCGAGAGCGCCGACGAGGCGGCGACGGATTGGCGCGGCGGCGCGGCGGCGGGCTGACCCGCGCGCTTAGCCTTGCCGCGCCGCCCTGTTCCATGGCAAGTCGCCGCGATGACCGATCCCTCCCCCGCCCCGGCCAAGCCGGCGCCGCGCATCTCCTTCGTTTCGCTCGGCTGCCCTAAGGCGCTCGTCGACAGCGAGCGCATCCTGACGCGGCTGCGCGCCGAAGGCTATGAATTGTCGAAGAGCCACGCCGGCGCCGACGCGGTGATCGTCAACACCTGCGGCTTTCTCGACAGCGCCAAGAAGGAATCGCTGGCGGCGATCGGCGCGGCGATGGCCGAGAACGGCAAGGTGATCGTCACCGGCTGCATGGGCGCCGAGCCGGAGCAGATCCGCGACGCCTACCCAAACGTCGCCGCGATCACCGGCCCGCAGGCTTACGAAAGCGTGATGGCGGCGGTGCGCGCCGCCGCGCCGGCGCCGCACGATCCGTTCGTCGACCTGATCCCCGAGCAGGGCGTCAAGCTGACGCCTCGCCACTATGCTTATCTCAAGATTTCAGAAGGTTGCGACAACCGCTGCACGTTTTGCATCATCCCCAAGCTGCGCGGCGACCTCGTTTCGCGGCCGGCGGTCGAGGTGCTGCGCGAAGCCGAGAAGCTGGTGAAAGCGGGCGTGAAGGAACTCCTCGTCATCTCGCAGGACACCAGCGCCTACGGCCGCGACCTGCGCTACGCCGCCAGCACTTGGCGCGATCGCGAAGTTTCGGCGCGCTTCCTCGACCTGACGCGTGAGCTGGCGACGCTCGGCGCCTGGGTCCGGCTGCACTACGTCTATCCCTACCCGCACGTCGACGAGGTGATCGGCTTGATGAACGGCGGCGCTGTGCTGCCCTATATCGACGTGCCGTTCCAGCACGCCTCGCCCGCTGTGCTGAAGGCGATGAAGCGGCCGGGCAATCAGGAAAAGACGCTCGAGCGCATCCGCGCCTGGCGTGCGATCTGCCCCGACCTGACGATCCGCTCGACCTTCATCGTCGGCTTCCCCGGCGAGACCGAGGAAGACTTTCGCCTGCTGCTCGATTGGCTCGACGAAGCGAAGCTCGACCGCGTCGGCGCGTTCAAATACGAACCGGTCGCCGGCGCGCGCGCCAACGACCTCGGCCTCGAAGCCGTGCCCGACGAAATCAAGCAGAGCCGCTGGAAACGCTTCATGGCGCGCCAACAGACGATCAGCGCCAAGAAGCTCGCCGCCAAGGTCGGCAAGCGGCTGCCGGTGATCGTCGACGAGGGCGGCGCCGGCGCGGCCAAGGGTCGCAGCCAGGGCGACGCGCCAGGCATCGACGGAATCGTCCACGTTTCGACCCGCAGGCCCCTGCGCGCCGGCGATGTCGTCACGGTCAAGATCGACAGGGCCGACGCTTACGACCTGTGGGGAACGGCGGCCTGAACGGCGGCAAATTCACAGCCCGGCTTCGGAGCGGCATTTCCTCCTCGCCGAATCGACTCCGATCGGCTACAGGTCAAATCCCATGGCGCGGTATATCTTCATCACCGGCGGCGTGGTCTCCTCGCTTGGCAAGGGTCTGGCTTCAGCGGCGTTGGGCGCGCTGCTGCAGGCTCGCGGCTACACGGTGAGACTGCGCAAGCTCGACCCGTATCTCAACGTCGATCCGGGCACGATGAGCCCGACTCAGCACGGCGAAGTGTTCGTCACCGACGACGGCGCCGAGACCGACCTCGACCTCGGCCATTACGAACGCTTCACCGGCCGCAACGCCAATCGCCAGGACAACGTCACCAGCGGCCGCATCTATCAGGAGCTGATCGCGCGCGAACGCCACGGCGACTTCCTCGGCGCGACGGTGCAAGTCATTCCGCACGTCACCAACGCGATCAAGACGTTCGTCCTCGAAGGCAACGAGGGCGTCGACTTCGTGCTGGTGGAGATCGGCGGCACGGTCGGCGACATCGAAGGCCTGCCGTTCTTCGAGGCGATCCGCCAGCTCGGCAACGACCTGCCGCGCGGCCACGTCGTCTACATCCACCTGACGCTGCTGCCCTACATTCCGACTGCCGGCGAGCTCAAGACCAAGCCGACCCAGCATTCGGTCAAGGAGCTGCGCTCGATCGGCATCCAGCCCGACATCCTGCTGTGTCGCTCGGATCGCGAAATCCCGCGTGAGGAGCGGCGCAAGCTCGGCCTGTTCTGCAACGTGCGCGAGAGCGCGGTGGTGGAAGCGCGCGACGTCGGCTCGATCTATGACGTGCCGGCCGCCTATCACGCCGCCGGACTGGACCGCGAGGTGCTCGCCGCGTTCGGCATCGAGCCGGCGCCGAAGCCCGACATGCGCCGCTGGGACGCGGTGACGCGCGCCTTTCACAATCCGGAAGGCGAAGTGACGATCGCGGTGGTCGGCAAGTACACCGGCCTCAAGGACGCCTACAAGTCGCTGACGGAGGCGCTCACCCACGGCGGCATGGCCAACAAGGTCAGGGTCAAGCTCGACTGGATCGAGAGCGAGATCTTCGAGAGCGGCGATCCCGCCCCTCATCTCGAAGGCGTGAACGGCATTCTGGTGCCCGGCGGCTTCGGCGTGCGCGGCACCGAGGGCAAGATCCTCGCCGCCAAATTCGCCCGCGAGCGCAAGGTGCCCTATTTCGGCATCTGCTTCGGCATGCAGATGGCGGTGATCGAAGCCTGCCGTTCGCTGGTCGGCCTCGCCCACGCCAATTCGACCGAATTCGGCCCGACCGACGAGCCGGTGGTCGGGCTGATGACCGAATGGCTGCGCGGCAACGAACTCGAGCGCCGCCAGGCGGCCGGCGATCTCGGCGGCTCGATGCGGCTCGGCGCTTATGCGGCGGTGCTGAAGCCCGGCTCGCGCATCGCCGAAATCTACGGGACGACCGAGATTTCCGAGCGCCACCGTCATCGCTACGAGGTCAACACCGCCTATCGCGCCCAGCTCGAGGAGAAGGGCGTCGTGTTCGCCGGCATGTCGCCCGACGGCGTTCTGCCCGAGACGATCGAGATTCCCGCCCATCCGTGGTTCATCGGCGTGCAATACCACCCCGAGCTGAAGTCGCGGCCGTTCGAGCCCCACCCGCTGTTCGCCAGCTTCATCGCCGCCGCCAAGGCGCAGAGCCGGCTGGTGTAAGCGGACGCGGTTGGCTTCTACGCTTTGCATTTGGTAAGGGAAGCATCCCTTCTCCGCTTACGGGAGAAGGTGGCGCGAAGCGCCGGATGAGGGCAATCGACGCCCCCTCACCCTCGCCCTCTCCCGCATGCGGGAGAGGGAAAAACTGGAAGGATGGCCGAGTGGTTTAAGGCAGCGGTCTTGAAAACCGAAACTTGACGCCAAGCCAACGCCACAGAATGCCTATATTTCTTAGCAATTCCAATGACATGTCGCAACGGCTGATGAACGCAATTAGCGCCTAGAACGCAGCGAAATGCGCATCAACCCGGCACAAAAACCGGCACAGCGCCGTGCTGTGCCGACCGCCATTAGGGCCGCGGCGCATCGGGCTTTGCTTCCTTTGGAACGATCTCCAAACCAGCGTTGTCCAACGCTTTTAGAGCAGCAAACGCATAGAGCTGGGCCTCCGCAGGATCAAGGGATGCGTCCAGCCATCGAGTGCCGCTCTCACGTTCGTAGTCTGGATAATTTTGCCTCGCGGTCTGAATCGCCTGCTTCATCAATCGTAGGGCACTAGCCATCACCGCCATGACGCGCTCACTTCTTGCTTTCCGGCAAGCATACCGGAAGCGACGCCCGGGCGCGAGCGATTGTCAACGACCTCAGATTTCAAACTGAGACACAGCCCGCCGTCCATGCCGCTCGCGTCGATTGCGGTGCCTTCTCCGGCTCCGACCCCACCATGTCGACGGTCGAGGTAGCTGAACTGACCGGCAAGCGGCACGACAACGTGCTGGCTGACGCGCGGATAATGCTGGCGACCCTCAAAAAAGATCGCCTCAGTTTTGAGGGCATCTTTTTCGATAGCTATGGTCGCCCGCAACCCTGTCTGAATCTCCCGAAGCTCGAATGCCTGACTCTCGTCACCGGCTACTCGGCCGAGTTGCGCTACCGCCTCTCAGCGCCGCCACGAAAGAGATCGGCGTGAGCCGGGCAGAGGCGATGCGGGCCGACAAGATCGCGGCCATATCCGACGACGCCAAAGACGCGGCGAAGGCGGCCGGGCTCGACGACAATCAGTCCGCGCGTGATTAATGGATTATCCTAGAGGGTATATTTGCTGGCCCCTCCAAGAAAAAGGCGTCCGCAGGCGGCTCTTCGACGGGGGGAACGAGAGAGCATGCCTCTCCAACGGCCGTCGCAGTCTTGTCTTCCAATTCGTGCTCAGCGGCGAACCAAAATTCATCGCTTCGGCCTTCCGGGGCGCCGGCCCGTTGCCAAAGCTCATAGGCCCGCTCGCGGACAAGCTCTTGAATGCCGCTCATTTCCGTCTCCTTGGCAAACCGCAGACTGAATGCACCGCCTAGTTTCGACGATGGTCGATCTGGCGGAAACGACAACAAGAAAGGGGCGGTCGCAGTGGGTTTGGGGCGCCACTGCGACCGCCCGTCAAGCGGCGGTCTGGCTGGGGGACAAAGAGACCGGCGCTTAGTGCAATTAGGAATGCGGCAAACTGTGCTCGCACGAAAGAATCGGATTCTACCTACCCGGCGCCATGGGCGACCATTTCGCTTGGAGCGAGATCGCCGCCGCCCGCGGCAAGGCCCTCAGCGACTCGCCGAATTGCGACAATGAGCGGCTCGACTATTCACCTGACGCTCAACATGGCCGAAGAGCTTGCTATTCCGCGGTGCAGTCCCGCCGTACCACTAGGGCCTGGATTCCGACGTGAAGCGCAACGGGGTCAAGCAAAGCGGATTTGAACGTCCTTGCCAAGTTCGGCGAGGAGCGCCTGGAATGGGGTCCGATAGCCGAGGCATTTGCGGGGTGTGAGGT
>JBEKVR010000223.1:0-5133 GCA_049513815.1 Roseiarcus sp.
GGCGAGCACGTAGGTGATCGTCTCGATGCCGCGGTGGGGATGCCAGGGAAAGCCAGCGAGATAGTCGCTCGGCCGATCGTTGCGGAAATCGTCCATCATAAGGAACGGATCGAAATCCGACGTGTCGCCGAAGCCGAACGCACGTCTCAGCTTGACGCCGGCGCCTTCCAGCGTGGGACGGGATTGGCTGACGCGTTTGACGGGGCGGATGCTCATGGCGGGTCTCGCAAACATCGGGAGCGTTGCACTTGGGAATGCGACGCCGCCAATTCCAGCCCTGTTCTTTGCGAGAACGCAAACGTCAATCGTGGCCGTGGCGCGCCGCCGGCTGCCCGCCGACGAATTCGGTCGCGGCGGCGCCGGCGGCTGCGGCCTCGGCGAGACAGCGCTCGATCGGCCGTCTGGCGAGGCGGGCGACGAGAAAGGCGGCGACGAAGGCGTCGCCGGCGCCGGTGCTGTCTTTGACCTCGGCCGGCGGCGCGGCGGCGCGCCACCGCTGGTTTCCGGCGAAGGCCTCGCACCCCGCCGGGCCGCGCTTGACGACGACGAGCGGATAGTGCGCGGAGAGGCGCGCGCCCTGGGTCTCGGGATCGTCGCTTCCGGCGAGCACCGCCGCTTCTTCCGCGTTGGGGAAGAGCGTCGTCGCGCCGCGCGTCCAGGCGAGGAAGTTGTCGGGGCCCGCCTCCCGCAGGAATTCGGCCGAGGCGGGATCGACGCCGATCGGGCGGCCGGCGGCGCGCGCGACGAGACCCATGACCGCTTCGCGCGGGCCCGGCGCAAAGAAGCTGTAGCCGGAGAGGTGGATCATCGCCGCGCCTTCGACCAGCGCCTCGGGAAAGTCTTGTGCGCACAGAGCGAGATTGGCGCCGCGGTCGGTGAGAAAGCTGCGCTCGCCGCTCGCTTCCACCAGCGCGATCAGCCGGCCGGTTTCGCGGCACGCGTCGCCGACGAGATGCGGCGTGACGCCGGCGCGCGCGAGCCGCGCGGCCTCGCGGCGGCGGTCGGCGGCGCCGACGCGGGCGACGAGATCGACCGCCGCGCCGAAATGGGCGAGCCACGTCGCCTGATTGGCCGCCGACCCGCCTGGCCGGTCGACGATTGCGGCGCGCCGGTCGGAGCCGCGCGCGAGCGGTCCCTCGGGTCTGACGATGGTGTCGATCATCAGGTCGCCGACGACGAGAACGCGCGGCGTGGCCGCCGCGGGCCGGCCGTTGGTCACAGGCGCGTCAGTTCGACCGCGACCTGCGCAGCGACAATCGCGTTGTTCTCGACCAGCGCCATGTTGGCTTCGAGGCTGCGGCCGCCGGTCAGCTCGACGACGCGGCCGAGCAGGAACGGCGTCACTTCCTTCTTGGCGACGCCTTTGGCCTTCGCTTCGGCGACCGCCTCGGCGATGCGCGCCTCGATCGCTTGGGGGTCGATCGCCTTGTCCTCGGGAATTGGATTGGCGATCAGCAATCCGCCGGGGCCGATTTCGTGTTGCAGCCTCACCATGCGGGCGAGATCGCGCAGACCGTCGCAGCGGTGGTCGAGCTTGAAACCGCTCGAGCGGGCGTAGAAGGCCGGAAATTCGTCGCAGCGGAAGCCGCAGACGGCGACTCCGTGCGACTCGAGATATTCGAGCGTCTTGTCGATATCGAGGATCGACTTGGCGCCGGCGCAGACGACCGCGACCTTCGTTCGCGACAGCTCGACGAGGTCGGCCGAGATGTCGAAGGTCTCTTCCGCGCCGCGATGCACGCCGCCGATGCCGCCGGTGGCGAAGATTTCAATGCCGGCGAGCTCGGCGATATACATCGTCGCCGCCACCGTGGTGCCGGCCGCGCCGTGGCGCGCCGCGACCGCGGCGAGGTCGCGCCGCGACGCTTTGACCACGCCGCCGGAGAGGCGCGCGAGCTGCTCCAGCTCGTCGCGCGTCAGGCCGACCTTGAAGCGGCCGTTGAGCACGGCGACCGTCGCCGGCGTCGCACCCTGGCTACGCACCGCAGTCTCGAGCATCAGCGCCGTCTCGAGATTGGCTGGATACGGCATGCCGTGGGTGATGATCGTCGATTCGAGCGCGACGACGGGCCGATTGCCCGCGAGTGCCTCGGCGACCTCGGTCGAAACGTCGAGCAACGATTTCACGTTCATGCCGATCGCCTTTTCCCCCGCCGTACGCGAATGCTGGCGCTGATTGCGCCTGAATACCAGCTTTGCCAGCGTTCGATCAAACGCGTCGCGCCGCGCTAGAGCGCCGGCGCCTCGCGCGCGCCGATTTCGCCGCCGCCGAGTTGCAGGCCGCGCGCCCGAACGCGCAGCCGCCAATGGTCGCCAGCCCGGTCGAGAGTCATGAGGTGGTAGGCGGCGCGCTGGCGCGGATCGGCGGACGCCGATGAGGCCGACGGCGCGCCGAGGATCGGAATGCGCCCGCCTTCGACGCGCGAAGCGGGCGAGGCGAGAAAATGAGACATGCGCTTGTGATTGTGCCCGTGCAGCACCGCCTCAGCGCCGAAGCGGCTGACCGCCGCCTCGAAGGCGCGCGCATCGGTCAGGCCGCGCAGCGGCGCCCCGCCGCGCGACAGCGGCGGGTGATGGATAAGGATGACGCGCGCCAGACCTTTGGCGCCGGTTTCCTGCAAGATCGCCGCTAGCGCTTCGACCTGCCGCGCGCCGAGTCGGCCGGTCGCCATCAACGGCCCAGTCGGCGTCGCCGTGCTGAGGCCGATCAGCGCGACTTCGCCCCGCACCCGGACAAACGGAAAGGTCTCGCCGCGCGCATATTCCGCGTCGCCCTCAGTCCAAGGCGTGAATGTCGTGGCGAGGTAGGACATCGCGTCGCGCACATAGGCGTCGTGGTTGCCGGGGGTGAAGGATACGTCCGCCGGCTCGCCGAGCGTTCGCAACCACTCCGCCGCGCGACGAAACTCCGAGGGCAGCGCAATGTTGACGAGATCGCCGGTGACCGCGATATGGTCGGGCTTCTGGGCGCGCATGTCGGCGACCAGACGGGCGAGCGCCGGCATGTCGCTGAGGCGTTCGCGCCCACGCTTCCAGTTGACGTAGCCCATGAACCGCTTAAGCCGCATCTCGTCGAGGCGCGGCCGCGCCAGAGGTCCGAGATGGACGTCGGTGAGATGGGCGATGGTGAAGCTCATCGGCGGGCGGTTTCGCGCATTGGTGGCTCAGCGAAGGATTGGTTAGGGTCGCGCCTGTGGGCCGCGGGGGCGGACGGGAACGAGACCCTTAGGGAGCGGCGTTCAGCGATGCAAGAGCAAGGCCCGGCGGCGGCCCGGCGTCTCCCGGCGCGGCTAGTGATGCGGCTCGCGCATTTATGGTTTCTACTGGCGCGACCGTTAACCCTCGGGGTTCGCGGCCTCGTGCTCGACGAAATGGGTCGGGCGCTGCTGGTCAAGCACGGCTATGTTCCTGGCTGGCATTTGCCGGGAGGCGGCGTCGAAGTCGGCGAATCCTTCGCGGAGGCGCTGACGCGCGAATTGGCCGAGGAGGCCAACGTCGTTCTCGAAGGGCCGCCGACCCTGCACGGTCTGTTTTACAACCGGCGCGTGTCGCGGCGCGACCACGTCGCAGTCTATGTCGTGAGGCGGTTTCGTGTGACTGGAGAGCGCGCGCCCGACCGCGAAATCGTCGCCGCGCGGTTCTTTCCCCTTGACGCGCTGCCGCCCGACACGACGCGCGGCACACGGTCGCGGCTGGCGGAAGTTCATGAGGGCGCGCCCGTTTCGGCGCTGTGGTGAGCGCCCGCGCGCCCTTCCGCCCGCCGCCGCCAGCGTGCTAAACCGCGCCCGGCATCCTCAATTTGCATAGGCGCAAATGGCCGAAGTGTCGTTAGTCCTCGAACCGGAGACCGCCGCCGACGCCGAGGCAATTCTCCGGCTAAACGAGCGCGTGTTCGGCCCCGGGCGTTTCGCCCGCACCGCCTATCGCATACGCGAGACCACCGGCGCCGACTTGAGCCTGAGTTTCGTCGCCCGGGTCGGCACGCTGCTGGTCGGCGCCAACGCGATGACGCCGATAGTCGTCGGCGAGACGCCGGCGCTCCTGCTCGGACCGCTGATCGTCGAGCCGGTGTTTCGCAGCCAGGGCATCGGCGAGGCGCTGGTTTCCGCGTCGTTGGAGGCGGCGCGCGCCGCGGGCGCCAAGCTAGTCATCCTTGTCGGCGACGAACCCTATTACGCGCGCGTCGGCTTCAAGCGCGCGCCGCCAGGCCAGATCGTGCTGCCGGGCCCGGTCGATCCCCAGCGTCTGCTTTATTACGAGTTGCAGCCCGGCGCCTTTGAGGGCGTCGCCGGCAAAGTGCGCGGGGCCTAGGACAAAACGAGATGACGATTGTTGTGACAGGAAGCGCCGGCCACCTCGGCGAAGCGTTGATGCGGACGTTGCGCGCGGCGGGTCGGCCGGCGCTCGGAATCGATCTCAGACCCTCGCCGTTCACCGATCGCGTTGGTTCGATCAACGACCGGGGTTTTGTCGGCGAAAGTCTCAGGGGCGCGCGCGTCGTCGTCCACTGCGCCAACCTGCACAAGCCGCATGTCTCGACCCGCGCCGACGAAGACTTTCTCATCACCAACGCCGCCGGGACCCTTGTGCTGCTCGAGACGGCGGTCGACGCCGGAATCGAGGCCTTCATCTACACCAGCACCACCAGCGTGTTCGGCTCGGCCCTGACGCCGCGCGCCGGCGAACCGGCGGCGTGGATCACCGAAGACGTGGCGCCGATCCCGAAGAACATCTACGGCGCGACCAAACAGGCGGCGGAGACGCTGTGCGAGCTCTATGGCCGACAGCGTCGCTTGCCGACAATCGTGCTGCGCACGTCGCGCTTCTTTCCCGAGGCCGACGACGATCCGCGCGTCGCCGCCGCCTACGATGTCGCCAATGCGCAGGTTAACGAGCTGCTCTACCGCCGCGTCGACATCGAAGACGTCGTTTCGGCGCATCTGCTGGCGCTCGAGAGGGCGCCCGCGCTCGGCTTCGCGCGCTACATCGTGTCGGCGACGACGCCGTTCACGCGCGACGACATGGCGGCGCTGCGAGAAGACGCGGCGGCGGTGGCGCGCCGCCTGTTCCCCGATTTTGAGGCGCTCTACGCCAAGCGCGGCTGGCGCATGTTCCCGTCGATCGACCGCGTCT
>JBEKVR010000224.1:0-5122 GCA_049513815.1 Roseiarcus sp.
CATGACGCTGTCGTTCGTCTGCCACGGCTGCGGCGCCGTGGTCGATCCGACGCGCGCCTTTCCGTTCGCCTGCCCCAACGCGGGCGCGCCCGGCGGCGACGTCGATCACGTGCTGGTCGCCCCGACGGAGGCGCGAGGCCGCGCCAAAGGCGTCGAAGACAACCCGTTCTTGTGCTACCGGCAATGGCTGACGCCTTACCGGCTCGCCCGCGCCGTCGGCCTCTCCGACGACGCCTGGACCGAGTTGGTCGGCGAACTCGACTTGCGTCTTCAGCGGATCGACGGGCGCGGCTTCCGCGTCACCCCGATGGCGCGCCAACCGACGCTCGCCGCGGCGCTCGGTCTTTCCGGCGATCTGTGGATCAAAGACGAGACGCGCAACGTCTCCGGCTCGCACAAGGGCCGCCACCTGATGGGCGTGACGCTCTACCTCAGCGTCCTGGAACTCTCCGGCCTCGCCCTCGGCAAGGACTTGCGCGCCCGGCGCCTGGCGATCGCCTCGTGCGGCAACGCAGCCCTCGCCGCGGCGGTGATCGCCCGCGCCGCCGATTGGCCGCTCGACGTCTTCATCCCCGTCGACGCCGAGCCGAGCGTCGTTCGGCGACTTGGCGAGCTCGGCGCGACGGTGGTCGTCTGCGAGCGGCGAGAGGGCGAAGTCGGCGACCCATGCGTGCGCGCCGCGCGCGCCGCGGTGGCGGCCGGCGCCATTCCGTTCAGCGTGCAGGGGCCCGACAATGGGCTCGCGGTGGAAGGCGCGCGCACGCTCGCCTTCGAAATGGCCGAGACGCTCGCCGCCGAGCGCGCCGACGTCAAAACGCTGTTCGTCCAGGTCGGCGGCGGCGGCTTCGCCAGCGCGCTGGCGCAAGGGTTCGCGATCGCCGTCGCCGCCGGGCTGGCGCAGCGCGCCCCGCGCCTGATCGCCGTGCAGACGGCGGGCTGCGCTCCGCTGGCGCGCGCCTGGCGGCGCCTCGACGGCGCCGATCTCAAGCAAGCGGCCCAACATCGATCGCGGTTCATGTGGCCGTGGGAAAGCGAGCCGGCGAGCCTCGCCCACGGCGTCCTCGACGACGAGACCTACGATTGGTGGGAAGTCGTCAAGGCGATGCGCGAAACGGGCGGCGACGCCGCGGTGGCCGACGAAGCCTCGGTCGTCCGCGCGCTGAGCCTCGCGCGCGCCCATACCGCCATTCCGGTCTCGGCGACCGGCGCAGCCGGGCTCGCCGGCGCGCTGGTTTCGCCTCGCGCCGGCCGATCGGCCGCAGCGGTGTTTTCCGGTGTCGATCGGAGCGAGGGCGCCTAAACGCGAGTCCGCGGAGGGGCGGCTTGATCGGCGTCAAGACGCGCCGCTGTGTTTGCGCCGATCGATAGGCGGACGGCGTTTGTCGTTCCCGTTCAAGGCCCTGCGGACTAAGCCGATGGTCCAACTCGCTCCCGTTCCGTTTGAAGTCCTGGTCGGCCGAATGCTCAGCGAGCTGGAGCGAAAGCGGGCGGTCTTCGATCTGCCCGCCCAACGGTTCGTCAAAGCCCATCCCGGGCGCGATCTCTCCATCGCCGTCCACCACCGCCGCGCCGCGACGCCGTTCGGACCGGCCGCCGGTCCGCACACCCAGATGGCGCAGAACATCGCGCTGGCCTGGTTGGCGGGAGGCCGGACGATCGAGTGCAAGACCGTTCAGGTCAAAGACGACATCGAAGTGCCGCGGCCGTGCATCGACATGGAGACGGTCGGCTACAACGTCGAATGGTCGCAGGAACTGACGGTCGCACAATCGCTCGATGAGTACGTCAAAGGCGCGATGCTGATCGAGATGCTGAAGGCTTCGGGCGTCGGCGCGGGGATCGGAGAGACGGCGTTCGACATGAGCGTCGGCTACGATCTCGCCGGAATCCGCTCGGCCAAGGTGCGCGGCTTCCTCGACGGCATGATGGATGCCAGCAAAGTCGTCGAGCGGCTGCGGGAGAAGATTTCCGAGCCCTGGGGCCGATTCAAGGACCTGCCCTTTCCGACCCGAATCTCCGACACGCTGACGCTGTCGACTTTCCACGGTTGCCCGCCCGGCGAGATCGAGGCGATCGTCGAGCACCTGATTGGCGAAGTCGGTCTCGACGTGACGGTCAAGCTGAACCCGACCCTGCTCGGCAAAAAGGACGTTCACGCCATTCTGCATGACGCGCTGGGTTACCGCGAGATCAGAGTGCCAGACCACGCCTTCGCCGAGGACGCGCGTTGGGACGACGCGGCGGCGATGGTCGACCGTCTCGGCGCTTACGCCGCGGCGCGCGGGCGCAGCTTCGGCGTCAAGTTCTCCAACACGCTGGTGGTCGAGAACTACAAGCGCTTCTTTCCCGCCAGCGAGCCGCTGATGTATCTGTCCGCGGCGCCGCTGCATCCGCTCGCCATTTCGCTGGTCGCCCGCTTCCGCCGCACGTTCGGCGACCGCTTCCCGATCTCGTTCGCCGGCGGCGTCGACGTGTTCAACTTCGCCGACACTGTGTCCCTTGGCCTCAAGCCGGTGACCGTATGCAGCGACTTGTTGAAGCCGAGCGGCTACCGGCGCGGTTGGACCTACATCTCCGACCTCGTCAAGCGCATGGATGCGGTCGGAGCGACGGACATCGACGGCTTCGTGCTCAAGGCGCACGGTCAGGCCGAGGCGGCGCTCGCCAAGCTGGCGCTGCCGGAAGCGCAGAGCGCAGCCTGCCGCGCCGCGCTCGCAAGTGGGGGCGACCTGCGCGTCGCGGCGGGCGAGGCCTTCCCGGCCTGGGTTTCCGCCGCGCGCGTGTTGAACGCCGCCGTCTACGCCGAGCGCGTGATCGCCGACCCGTATTACAGCGCCGCGGAGAACACGACGCTGCCCAACAAGGTCGGCAGCGCGCTCGTCCTGTTCGACTGCCTGACCTGCGACAAGTGCATCCCGCTCTGCCCCAACGACGCCAACTTCATCCTCCCCATTCCGCCTAGCGAAACCCCGGTCGAGCGGGTGACGCGCGGCGCGGACGGCTGGAGCGTCGACGTCATCGGGTCGGTCAAGTTCGCCAAGCCGCGACAGATCGCCACCTTCGCCGACGCCTGCAACGAATGCGGCAATTGCGGCGTGCTGTGCCCCGAAGACGGCGGCCCCTATCTGACCAAGCCGCTGTTCTTCGGCAGTCTCGCCGCCTTCGAGGCCGCGCGCGATCACGACGGCTTCGTCGTCGAAAGGCGCGGCGACGGCGTCGCGATGCGCGGCCGCTTCGGCGGCGAGGTGGTGACGATCGAAAAGTCGGACGCGCGCGTGCGCTACAGCGGCGCAGGTTTCGACCTCGCCTTCGATCCTGACGATGTCGCCGCGACCGTCAGCGGCGCCGCCGACGGACCAGTCGACTTCACCCGGCTGCGGATGATGTTGCCGATCCTCGACGCGGTCCTCGCGCCGGACTCGATCAACTACGTCAGCGCCGGGTTGCGCGCCGCGCCCGCGTGAGGCGGCGCGAGGCCGAGACGAACGATCGCGCACCTAGACAGAATTGCATGTGGGTTTACGCGAACCTCATCCTGAGCCGCCCGCGAAAGCGGGCGAGTCGAAGGATGATCCAGCATGCGCCGGCGTGCGAGCGGGCCGAAGCGTCCTTCGAGGCCGCTTCGCGGCGCCTCAGGACGAGGGGCGTTGGGGACTAGGCGATTCCAAGCAAACGCCGCGCGCTCGAAGCGAAGCGAAGCGAAACGGGACGGCGTCGGCGGCTTCGCCGGCTGCCCGGCGGAGCGTCGGGCTGCGCTCCCGGCGAAAACCGTCGATTTCCCGGCGCCCAAACTTTTCAACTGCTTGCGCGCCAGTTTATTTCACCGGACCGCCTTCCTCGCGCGACGGCGCTTCGCCTCGGCTCATCGTCGCGAGCGGCGATAGGGCCCGCAAAGGCGCGTTTGAACGACGCGCGGTTCGCGCGCGGTCAAGTCTCTCGTCGCGCCGCGTCAAGCTTCCCAGCGCCGTCGTCAGGCGGCGTCAAGTTTTGTCAAGCTTTGTCAAGGCTTGTCAAGCTTTGTCAAGGTTTTCCTTGACAAGGACTTGGGCAATTTCAAAGACTTAAGACCGCCGCAAGTTGACAAGTTGGCCCCTGCGAAAATCTCTTGCCGCGTGACTGCCGTCGCCTCGAGCGGAGGACGTCTCAGCGACTGAGATTCATCATAACCCGGCTCCGGCAATTCGGGAAGACATTGTCGCGCTCGCGACGCCGAGGCATGACGAAGACACGACGCCAATTCCCGATCGCCGCCTCACGGCCTTACCCGAGCCGCGCGACCCGGCGGCGATGGGGCGGCGCAGCCGCGACCGGCACCGGCTTGGCGGGTGACGGAAAGAGGCGGAGCGGCGCCGACAACGGAGGGCGAGAGTTGGCAATTCGGGCGCGTCACCGTAATCCCGGCCTGTAATCCCTCCCTGCACGACTCAAAGGGGTCGAGGGCAGGCGACCTTCGGGGGAATAAGAACTGCCGTTGAGGGCGGAGAGCGAACACCTTGAATGCGCGGCGCACAAGGCCGCTTCGCGCCCAAGCACGAACCCGCTCGCGCGGGAGGGGCGCTTGTGGGCGAGGGCGAGGGCGAGCTGAGGGGGCAGTGAGAGGTTGAGCGGTTCGGGTCGGGCTCCGAGCATGAAGGGTTCCCTTCATGCTCGAGAGGAAGACCCGATGTCCCAACAACCGACCCCATCATCCGTCAGTCCCCTGCGCCGGCGCATGCTCGAAGACATGGCTTCACGAGGTTGCGGGAGCGAAGCGATGTGATGGCGAAACCGGTCAGGCCGGGAACAGGGACAACCCACATGGCGTCCAAGGCGTTACAGCCTGATAAGCAGAATGGGACCCGGTTCGCCGACTCCATCAGGGCCAGCAGTCTCCTTACCGACTGCACCAACAGGCCGGACAGAAGACTGCACCCGACCAATGCGCCAGATCATCAAATCGCACTTGCAACGCCGGAGCCATCCACAGAGGACGCTACGCGGGCGTGACGCTTTCGGCGACTATGGCGAAGGTTTTCGGATGCCGCGAGGCGTACGAAAACCGCCCAAGCACGAACCCGCGGGCGTGCGGCGCGGATCTATGGCGATTTCGGGTTTTGGCCGAGCGCGATGATGGCGGCGTGGG
>JBEKVR010000225.1:0-7507 GCA_049513815.1 Roseiarcus sp.
GGCGTCGGCCGCGCGCTGCAGCAGGCCTGCGAGCGCAACGCCCGCGGGCAAGGGCTCGAGGCGCAGCGGCTAGAGGTGCGCAACGACAACCCGGCGGCGAACGCCCTCAAAGAGAAGATCGGGTTTCGCCCGTTCGGCCGTTATCCCGGCTATTACGAGGACGGCGCGACGGCATTGCGTTTCGAGAAGCGTCTGGCGCCGGCCGCCGACGCCACGGCGGCGTGAGGCATCGTGTTTAAGCCGGCGACGCGCCAACCGACTTGCGCCGCGCCTTCCTCCGACGCATGGTGTCGAAGTTCGCCCGGCGTGCGATTCGAATCGCGGGCGTCGCGACGGGCGTCGCCTTTTCGCTCGGCTAGGGAGCCGACCGGCCGTATGATCGCTTTACATCGCGACCCAACATTGCGCCGCGACGCCGCCTCCTCGGGGACGTCATGAACGGCTGGGTCATTCTCGTCGACCATTCGCGCGATTTCCCCAACGCCGAGACGCCGCACAAGGTCATCACCACCAGCGACTATCTCGCGCGGCCGAAGCTTTTCTCGACCGGCGGACGCGCCAAGATCATCAATCTGTCGCGCTCCTACAACTACCAGTCGAACGGCTATTACGCGTCGCTGCTGGCGGAGGCGCGCGGCCACCGCATCATCCCGAACGTCGAGACCATGCTCGAGCTGCGCGAACGCAAGCTCTACGAGCAGTCGCTGCCCGACCTGCAGGAGGCGTTGACCGCCGCCGCCCATCGCGCCCGCGCCGACGAGACGACGACCTTCGACCTGCTGTTCTGCTTCGGCCTCTGCCAGGACCCGCGCTTCGAGGCGTTCGGCCGGCTGCTGTTCGACTGGTACCGCTGCCCGGCGCTCGAGGTGACGATCACGCCGGGCAAGCGCTGGAAGATCGAGCGCTTGCGCGCGCGGCCGCTCGCCAAGCTCGGCCCGCAGGAGGCGGAGTTCTTTCGCCTCGCGCTGCATCGTCACACCGAGCGCGACTGGCGCTCGCCGCGCGCCCGCGCCGTCGCCAGATATTCGCTCGCGGTTCTCTACGATCCCGAAGAGGAACTGCCGCCCTCTTCGGTCGAGTCGATCCGCCATTTCCAGAAGCTCGCCGAGAAACAGTCGGTCGACGTGCAACTGTTGACCAAGCGCCAGCTCGCCGAACTCGCCGAGTTCGACGGCCTGTTCATCCGCGCCACGACCTCGATCGACAATTACACCTATCGCTTCGCGCGCCGCGCGAAGCAGGAGGGGATGCCGGTCATCGACGATCCGGTGTCGATGATCCGTTGCACCAATAAGGTCTATCTGCACGAGATGATGGAGGCGCGCGGCGTGCCGACGCCGCCGACCGTCATGCTTGCCGAGGACGAGGACCTCGTCAAGGCGGAGAAGCTGCTCGGCTGGCCGATGGTGGTGAAGATCCCCGACGGTTCGTTTTCGCGCGGCGTGCACAAGGTCGACGATTTCGCCGCCCTCAAGGCGCTGACCGACAAGCTGTTCGAGGACACCGATCTGTTGCTGGCGCAGGCGTTCATGCCGACCGAGTTCGATTGGCGCGTCGGCGTGCTCGGCGGCGAGCCGCTGTTCGTCTGCCAATACCGCATGGCGCGCGGCCATTGGCAGATCATCAAGCACGGACCGAACGGCGCGCGCGAGGGCGGCTATCGCACGATGGACATTGCCGAGGCGCCGCCGCGGGTGATCGAGGTCGCGCTGCAGGCGGCGCAGGCGATTGGCGCCGGACTCTACGGCGTCGACGTCAAGGAGACGCCGAACGGGCTGGCGGTGATCGAAGTCAACGACAATCCCAACCTCGACCACGGCGTCGAGGATCAGGTCGGCAAGGAAGAAATCTGGAACCGCATCCTGCAGTGGTACATCAAACGCCTCGAGGCGTGAGCGGCGGGGCGGCGGACGATCACGAACCGTCGGCGCTTGGGTGGAACCGCCTCTTTCCGTGTCCTCATCCTGAGCCGCCGGCGAAGCCGGCGAGTCGAAGGACGTTGCAGAACGCGTGGCGACGCGGTCCTCGGAGCGTCCTTCGAGGCCCTCGCTACGCGAGGGCGCCTCAGGATGAGGTCCGAGGATGCCAAAAAGCAGATAACTCTAAGCTTCGGCGCTCAGAATATCCTTCAGCGCCGACAGCAGCCGTGCGATTTCGCTCTCCGATCCGACGCTGATGCGCAGATAGGGCGCGATGCGCGGCGGCTGAGCAAAATGGCGCGCCAGCACCGCCCGCGCGCGTAGCGCGGCCGTCAATTCGGCGCCGCCGCGCTTTTCGTGGCGGGCGAAGACGAAATTGGCCGACGACGGCAAGACCGAAAAGCCGAGCGCGGCGAGGCCCTTGCTGAGCGTGTCGCGATTGCGCGTCACCATCGTGCGGCTCGCCTGGAAATAGGCTTCGTCCTCGATCGCCGCGACTGCGCCCGCCTGCGCCAGACGGTCGACCGGATAGGAATTGACGCTGTCCTTCACCCGGCGCACGCCCTCGATCAATCCCGCGTCGCCGAGCGCATAGCCGACGCGCAAGCCGGCGAGCGCGCGCGACTTCGACATCGTCTGCACGACGAGCAGATTCGGATGCGCTTTGATCAACGGAACCGCCGTTTCGGCGCCGAAATCGACATAGGCTTCGTCGATCACCACCGGCTTGTCGGGGTGATCGGCGAGCAATCGCGCGATCTCGGCGCGCGGCAGCGCGATGCCGGTCGGCGCGTTGGGATTGGACAGAATGATCGCCCCGCCCGGACGGCGATAATCGGCGACGTTGACCCGCATCGACTCGTCGAGCGCGACAGTCTCGTAGCGGACGCCGAACAGCCGGCAATAGGCGGGATAGAAGCTGTAGGTGACGTCGGGAAGCAACAGCGGCCTGTCGTGCTTCAGCAGCGCGGCGAAAACGAAAGCGAGAACTTCGTCCGAACCATTGCCGACAAAGATCTGATCCGTCGTCAGCCCATGATAGCTCGCCAAAGTCGCGCGCAGAGCGGTCGCCTCGTAATCGGGGTAGAGCCGCAGGGCGTCCGTCGCTGCGGCGCGGATCGCCTCCAGCACGCGCGGCGAAGGGCCGACCGGGTTCTCGTTGGTGTTGAGTTTGACGAGATCGGCGACGCGCGGTTGTTCGCCCGGCGAGTAAGGGGTGAGCTCGCGCACAAGCGGGTTCCAGAAGCGGTTCATCACGGGTCCTGTGGGGCGATTTCGGCCGCGCGGCGGCGGAAGCGGTTATCGCACGGCGCCGAAAGGCGAAAAAGCAGGCGCGACGCCGCGGCCGGCTCTGCAGACCGCGTCACCGCCCAGCTGATCGCTGGAGCGTGCGCCCGGAATCATTTGCCGCCGGCGCACCCCTCGTCCCTGCACGCGCAATTTTCGCCGCGTCATGCGCGGCCTTGAGCCGCGCATCCAGGACGGGACGCGGTAGACCAATCACAACCGCCTCCACCTGGGCGCCCGGATCAATCCCCGGATCAAGTCCGGGGACGGGCGTGACGGAGGAGGTTCGATCGCGGTTCTCCGCGGCTTTCGCTTCAATGCTGGGCCTGCTACCCAGCCGGCCGATGACGCGAAACAGAGCCCAGTCCGCCGCCTCGCCCGCCGCCACCCTCGTCGGCCTCGGCGCCATTCTGCTGTGGTCGGTGCTGGCGCTGCTCACCGCTTCGGCCGGCGCAATTCCGCCGTTCGAATTGGCGGCGCTGACCTTCTCTGTCGGCGGTTGCCTCGGCCTCGTCTACGCGGCCTGGCGCGGCCGACTCGCGGCGCTGATCCAGCCGTGGCCGGTCTGGGCCGTCGGGATCGGCGGCCTGTTCGGCTATCACGCGCTCTATTTCGCCGCGCTCAATCGCGCGCCGCCGGCCGAGGCGAGCCTGATCGCCTATCTGTGGCCGCTGCTGATCGTGCTGTTCTCGGCGCTGCTCCCGGGCGAGCGGCTCACGGCTCGCCACCTCGTCGGCGCAGCGCTGGGTTTCGCCGGCGCGGCGACCCTGTTCGCCGGCAAGGCGGGCGGCTTCTCCGCCAGCGCGATCGATCCGCGCGTGCTGTCGGGCGACGCGCTGGCGCTCGCCTGCGCCTTCGTCTGGTCGAGCTATTCGGTGCTGTCGCGACGGCTGAAAGCGGCGCCGACGGAAGCGGTCGCCGGCTTCTGCCTCGCCACCGCCGCGCTCGCCGCGATTTGCCACTTCGCCTTCGAGACCGATGTCGCGCCGGCGGGACCGGCGCAGTGGGCGGCGATCGTCGGCCTTGGGCTCGGCCCGGTCGGCCTCGCCTTTTACGTGTGGGACTTCGGCGTCAAGCACGGCGACATTCGCCTGCTCGGCGTCGCCGCCTACGCCGCGCCGGTGCTCTCCACGCTGATCCTCGTCGCCGCCGGCTTCGCCCCCGCCACCCTGTCGCTCGGCCTCGCCTGCGCGCTGATCGTCGGCGGCGCCCTCATCGCGACGCGGCGCGGCTGAGCGGACGAATCCGACGCTCGACACACGAGCGCGGGCCCGGTTCGGCGCAAGTTCACACCCGCCTTTGCGTTTGGCGGCGCCAACGGCTCGCCCGAGGATCTGGAAAAGCGCCGCGCAGCGTCAACCGCGCTGGGATTGCAGCTCGCGGGACGCGACCAACGCCACGGCGGCGTCCGCATCCGGGCCGGAGGACCTGGCTGCGCGCGCGAGGAGGCCGGTTGCGCCGGCAAGCGCGTTCAGCCGTCGCGTCGCCGGGCGCTCGAAGCCGAGATGCAGTCCGACCGCCAGTGCGATCGCCAACCCCAAGCACACGACCACGAACAGCGACGACGGCAGGGCGTTGCCGATCGCCGCCTGCCACGCGACCCGCAACGGGCGGATGGCGTAGGGATGGATCAGATAGAGCGCGTAGGAGGCGTCGCCGAGAAAGGCGAGGGCGAGAACCGCTCGGCCGGGCCGGGCGTTCGACGCAAGCGCGCCGGCGGCGACCAGTCCGACGGCGGGCAGGCCGTAGCGAAAAGCGCGCAAGAGACTGTCGGCCGCGCTCGCCGAGGGGCCGCCGGCGAGGCCGAGCGCCAGGCAGACCGCGGCGATCGCCACGGCAGACGCAGGATTGCGAACTGTCCGACGGCGATCAGCGCCGCGAAGGCCACGGCGAGCGCGGCGAGCCCGCGGCGCAGCGGCAGGAGCAGGGCGAGAGCGAAGAAGACGTAGAAGAACATCTCGTAGTTGAGCGTCCAGCCGAGCGCCATGACCGGCCGCACTTCGCCGTTCGGCCTGAGGTCGGGGATAAACAGATAGGACGCGAGGACGTGCGATCCCGAGCCGATCGGGACGTTGAGCAACTGCGGCGCGACGGCGGCGCCGGCGATCAGCAGCGTCGTCGTCGCCCAGTAGAGCGGGACGATGCGGATCAACCGGCGCGTGACGAACACGCGCGCCGCGCCGGGGCGGCCGAAGCCGTCGGCGCTGGTGAAGAACATGATGAAGCCGCTGATGACGAAGAAGACGTCGACCCCCAGCCCCAGTTGAGGCGATCGAGCCAGGTCGGCGCGGCTTCCGCGGCGCCTTTCAGCGCCTGCATGTCGTGAAACGCGTGCCCGATCACCACCAGCGTCGCCGCGAGCGCGCGGAGAATCTGGATGTTGAGCTGCCTGGGTTGGTCGCGCATGACGTCGCTTTCCGGAGACGCCGCAAACCTAGACGCAGCCGGCGCCGCGTGCACGCAGAGGGCAAATTTATGATGAATTTGAAGATACTGCGCGACATCTTGGAATTCATATGGTCAAGCCCGCGAACCGGTTCGACCCGACGATGAAAGATGAAGGCGAGAGGTTGCCGAACAGAAATGCGATGCGTTTTGTGAACGGACGACGCAAAACGCAAAAGGCCGGCGACGGCGCCGGCCTTGCTGAAATCTGTCGTGCTGAAGAAACGCTCACGCCTCGGCGGCGGGCGTCTTCGGCTTGAGCACCTGGCGACCCTTGTACATGCCGCTCTTCAGGTCGACGTGATGGGGACGGCGCAGCTCGCCGGAGTCCTTGTCCTCGACATAGGTCGGCGCCTTGAGCGCGTCGGCCGAGCGGCGCATGCCGCGGCGCGAGGGTGAGGTTTTTCGTCTCGGAACAGCCATCTTCAGAACTCCAGCAATTCAAGCGGCGACCGGCGGCCTCGCCGAGCGCAAAAGGAAACGGGAAGCGCGGCTCATACACGCAAACGCGCGCGAACGCCAGCCCCGCGGCGAGATGCGAACGCTCATGATCGCCGACCCTCGTTATGGCCGGGCTTGACCCGGCCATCCAGGCGGCGACGCATTGCGAAGGCCACCACGGAAGGACGACGATCATTCCTCCGACGACACTGCCTGGATGGCCGGGTCAAGCCCGGCCATGACGGCGGTTGGGCCAAAAAGCAGAATGCTCAGTTTAATCACATCATAATAGCGTACTTAGTGCTTCAGTGGACTATTCGATCGAGCCTAAAGCGCTCCCGGACCACGCGAAATCGCGCGTCTTTTGGCGCCTAGCACCCTGATATTGCTGTGGCGCCCAATGGAGTTGTCGGCGCGCCCTAAGCGGTGCCCTTGGTCTCGAACACGGCGAGGTCCATCGCTTCGCGGGCGCTGCGGCCCGCCCACAGGACGAACTGGAACGCCTGGAAATAATTCTCGCAGGCGGTCAGCGCCGCTTCGACGATGGTGCGGCACTGGACGTCGCTCGGCTGCGCGCCGCCGGCCAGGCAATGGGCGTGGCGGAACATGACGATGTCGTCGCGGGTCCAGATGTCGAAATGGCCGATCCACAATTGCGCGTTGATGAGCTGCACCAGGGCGACGATCTCGGCCCGCCGCCGATCGGGGACCTTGAGGTCGAACGAGCAGCTCACATGCAGCGACTCGATCGCCGGCAGCCAGGTGAAGGAGACCTCGTATTGCGCCCAGGCGCCGGCGACGAGCATCGAAATCTCGTCTTCGTCGGCGCGATCGAATGCCCAGTCGTTCACCGCCGCCAGCCGCTCGACCACATCGACCGGATGTTCCGGGCGATCGAGAACCGTGTTTTCGTCAGCGATCATCGACGGGCTTCCGTGGCGGTGGCGATGGGAGTCGACGCTTACGCACAGGGAACGGCGGCCAGTCCAAAATTGAGTCTGATCGCTTGCGCGGGCCTGACGCGTCTTAAGGCCCCCAACGCTGGCCAGACTCGATGATTCGTGGTCCGCGGTAAACCCACGGCGTTGCGCCGTCCACAGAATCAGCGAGGCGAATCAATTGCGTGGCTGGAATCCAGGCAAAATCCGGGAATTACGGCTTGTCGCCGCCGAGCTTGGCTTCCAGCGCCGCAACGCGCGCCGCCAGGGCCTCGTTTTCGCTCCGCGCCTTGGCCGCCATGTCCTTGGCCGCCTCGAACTCTTCGCGTGTGACGACGTCCATGCCGGCGAGAAGGCGCTCCAACTGCGCCTTCACCACGGTCTCCACCTCGCGTCGCGCGCCCTCGGCGAGGCCGGCGGCGTCGGTAATCAGGCGCGACAAATCGTCGAACAGGCGGCCGCTGGTCTGAGGCATGA
>JBEKVR010000226.1:0-4978 GCA_049513815.1 Roseiarcus sp.
GTCGCCCGCGAAAAAGGCCTTTTGCGATCAGATTGCGGTCGGTGCGCTGGCGGTGACGGACTTTCGCGTTGAAAGCGCTGACGCGGCAAAGGCGAGAAGAAGCGGCAAGAGCACCCTCAGCCGGGCGAGGAGCAGGCGGATGTTGTGGCCGGCGCCGACCAGGATGGCGTTGATCGCGTCGCCTTTGGCGCCGGCGAGGCGGTTGCGTTCGAGAAGCCCGTCGCTTTTCGTGTGACCGATGATCGGTTCAATGGCGCTGCGTCGCCGCAGCTCCCGCTTGATTGTCGGCGTTCGGCGGCCGGGACTTTGGGTGATGTGGATATCGGGGCGGCGAGACCGTGTCCGCGGTATCCTTTGTCGACATAGACGCGGACGACCGCCACGCCGGTCAGCCGTTCGACCTGGGCGATCTGGTCTTTCAACGTATGGCCGTCATAGGGCAATCCGGGAGCGGTGCGGATGCCGAGGATGAACTGGCCGCCGTCGGCGCGCGCATTGGTGACGGCGATGGATGTTTTGACGCCAAATTCATAGCGCGTGCGCGCCTTGCCTTTGGCGATGCATTCGACCTCCGGCGCATACAGGGCGTAGATCTTGTTCTTGTCGTCGGGCTTCTGCGCCAGGAACTGCTTGACCCGCTCGATCCGAGGCTCGCAGGCATGCCGAAGATCGGGCTGTCCGTCGATCTTGCGCTCGACGTCGCGAACCAAGCGGCCCGCCCAGGTGCGCATCTTGCGCAGATAGCGCACCGCCTGTTTGTGGCCGCGGCCATGGATAAGCCGGCTGACTTCGCGACGGGCGCGCTTCGCCAGCCGAAGGTAGGACTGGCGCAAATCGAGGCGGTGCTTCTTGGCTAGTTTGTTCAGCCATTCGATCGCGCGCAGCAGCAGATGGCTATCAGTCGGATGCGCGACGGCTTTGGTCTGCGCCGTCGTATCGACGGTGACGCGCTGCATCTGAGATTTGTCGACCGCCTTGGCCCGCGTGGCCGCCGTCAACGTTTCCGCGAGCAGGAGTTCGAGCTTGTCCGCCCCGATGCGCCCGCGCCAAACCGACATCGACGTGCGATCGAGCGGCAGCTTGGTCTGGAAATAGGTCTCGCCGCAGAAGAACTGGAAATACGCGTTCTCGATCCACTGCGCGCAGACCTGGTCGTCCGAGACGCCGCGGGCGTGTTTGAGCAGATGCAGCCCGACCATCAGTCGAGTCGGCAGACCCGGGCGCCCCTTCTCGGCGTATAGACCGCCGAACGCTTCGTCGAAGCGCTTCCAGTCGATCAGCCTCGCCAACCGCACCAACTCGTGGCGCATGTCGATCATGTTGTCGAGCCGGTTGCGGAACATGTCCGTCTCGCCGTCGGCGGGCGTTGGAATCGGCTTGGGTCGCATCGATCACTCCTGCGACTCGGAGTGAATCACGGCGCGCTCCGGCAGGGAATAGCCGCGCGGCGGCCCAAAAAGAAAACGCAAGGTTCTTCATCGATCACCCGCCAAACCTTGCAAACACAAATACGCTCCTACGCCGGAACCATCATAAAATGCAGGCGTCTCAGAAATTTTCGCGGGCGGCTCGCTCCGTCGTCTTCACATCTCGTCTCCGGCTGACCAAAGGCGAATTATACCCGGATGATATTGACGAAGCAATTATAACCCGGATAATAATCGCGCCGACCCAGGAATCGCGCCATGACCGACGCCGTCGCCAGACTTGCCACCGCCTTCGACGGCGAGCGCCGGCTCGCCGCCGGCCCGCTGATCGACGTGGCGATGGCGGTCAAAGCGGCGACCGCGGCCGGCGCCGAGGGGCCCTTGCTCGCCTTCGACGACGTCACCGGCGCCGTGATCGACCTCGATCTGCGCGGCTCGCGCGCCGAAGTCGCCGCCCGTCTCGCCGCCGCGGACGAGACGCCCGCTCCGCCGCGCGGGCGCGGACGGCCGAAACTCGGCGTCGTCGCCCGCGAGGTGACGCTGGCGCCCCGCCACTGGGAATGGCTCGCCGCGCAGTCCGGCGGCGCCTCCGCCGCGCTGCGCCGCCTGGTCGAAGAGGCGCGGCGTTCGAGCGGTGCCAAGGGCCGCGCGCGTGCGGCGCAGGAGGCCGCCTATCGCTTCATGGCGGCGATGGCGGGCGACCTGCCCGGCTTCGAGGAGGCGACGCGCGCCCTGTTCGCCAACGATCGGCAGCGCTTCGAGCGCCATGCGGCGCAATGGCCGGGCGACGTCTGCGCTTATGCCAGGAAGCTCGCCGAGCCCGCTTTCGCCTAAGCCGCGCCGTTCGTCGCCGTGTTGATATCAAAGGCGGTTAGGAGCAAGTTGCGCGCCCTTAACAAACGAGAACGCGAGGAACCGCCCGCTATGTCATATTCGCTGTATCAGTCCTGTGTTCCGGTTTTCACCCACGAGCTGAACGCCTTTCTCGGCATCCTCGACAAGGCGCAGGCCTATGCGGAGACCATGAAGTTCGACCCCGCGGTCTATATGACGCTGCGGCTCAGGCCGGATATGTTCGCCTTTCCGCGCCAGGTGCAGACGTTCTGCGACAACGCCAAGAACGCGCCTTCGCGCGTCGCCGGCGTCGAGCCGCCGCGGTTCGATGACAACGAGGCGACGCTCGACGAGCTCAGGGCGCGCATCCGCCGCACGCTCGACGTGATCGCCGCGATCGATCCCAAGGCGGTCGACGCCGGGGCCGAACGCGAGGTGATCTTCCCCGCCGGCCGCGACGCCAAAGCGAAGATGCTCGGCGCCGCCTACATCGCCCATTACGTGATGCCGAACTTCTTCTTCCATCTCGTCACCGCTTACGACATCCTGCGCTACGCCGGCGCGCCGATCGGCAAGCGCGACTATCTCGGCGCGGTTCCCGGCTTCACGATGGTTTGATCTTTCTTTTCGAGGGACGCATTCGATGAGCATTCGACGTATCGGCGTCGGCCCGCGCATGTCGCAGGCGGTTGTCCATGGCGAGACTGTCTATCTTGCCGGGCAGGTCGCCACGCAGGCGGCGGGCAAGAGCGTGACCGAACAGACGCGCGAGATTCTCGCCACGATCGACAAGCTGCTCGCCGAGGCGGGGACCGACAAGACGCGGCTCCTGTCGGCGACAATCTATCTCGCCGACATGGCGACCTTCGCCGAGATGAACGCGGTGTGGGAGCCATGGGTCGCGCCCGGCGCGACGCCGGCGCGCGCGACGGTCGAAGCGAGGCTCGCCGCGCCGGGCTACACGGTCGAGATCGCCTGCATCGCCGCCAAGTCCTGACGGAGCGAGAGCCCCGACCCGAACGAGAAACGAGCAGCATGCACAACACGGCGAACGGCGGCCCACCGCGGCGTTTCCAGCAGGTCGATTCGCCTTCACAGGCGGTCGATCGGCTCGCCGCGCTCTATGACGAGGCGACCTCGGCGTTGCGCGCGGCGGTCGAACGATTCCTGGTCGACGGCGTTCCGCCGAGCGAGTCGATGCGCGCGCGTTTCCGCTATCCAGAATTGCGGGTTATCTACCAGCCCGACGGCGTGCCGCCGTCCAGCGCGCGCGCCTTCGCCAAATTCTCCGAGCCCGGCGTCTACACGACGTCCGTCACGCAGCCGGAAGATTTCCGCGCCTATCTGCTCGAACAGCTCGAACCGCTGGTCGAGGAATTCGGCGCGACGATCGAAGTCGGCGTCGGCTCGCAGGAAATTCCCTACCCCTACGTGTTCGAGAGCGGCGACGAGCTCGGGCGCGGCGGCGCGACCGCTTCCGAGCTGGCGCGCTTCTTTCCCATTCCCCAGTTGAACGCGGTCGGCGACGAGATCGCCGACGGCGCGTTCGAAATCCGCCCCGGCTTCGAGCGGCCGATCGCGCTGTTCGATGCGGTCAGGGTCGATTACTCGCTGCGCCGTCTGGTCCACTACACCGGCTCCGACTGGCGCGCGATGCAGCCGTGGCTGCTGCTGACCAACTACCACCGCTACGTCGACCAGTTCATCCGTTGGGGGCTCGAGCAGTTGCGCGCCGGGACGGCGAGCAAGCTCGTACTGCCGGGCAACGTCGTCATCGATTCGAGCGCGTCGCCGGAGGAAGCGGAAGCCCGGGCGGCCGCCGTCGTCTGGCATCGCTTCCAGATGCCCGCCTATAACGTCATCCGTCCGGACGGGCGCGGCGTCAGCCTGGTCAACATCGGCGTCGGGCCCGCCAACGCCAAGACGATCACCGATCATATCGCGGTGCTGCGTCCCCATTGCTGGCTGATGGTCGGCCATTGCGCCGGCCTCAGGCAATCGCAGCGCATCGGCGATTACGTGCTCGCCCACGCTTATCTGCGCCAGGACAAGATTCTCGACGAGGCCGTGCCGCCCGACATGCCGATCCCGGCGCTCGCCGAAATTCAGGTCGCGCTGCAGGAGGCGGTGGCGCGCGTCACCGGCGATCGCGGCGAGGCGTTGAAGCGGCGTCTGCGCACCGGCACCGTCGTCACCAACGACGATCGCAACTGGGAGCTGCGCTGGACGCGGGAGCGCCGCCGCATCAACCTGTCGCGCGCCGTCGCCGTCGACATGGAATCGGCGACCGTCGCCACCCAGGGCTTCCGCATGCGCGTGCCCTACGGCACGCTGCTGTGCGTTTCCGACAAGCCGCTGCACGGCGAGATCAAGCTGCCCGGCGCCGCCAACGCCTTCTACGAGCGCGCGATCGGCGAGCACCTGCAGATCGGCATCGCCGCGCTCGAACTGTTGCAGACCACGCGCTCGTCGCTCCACTCGCGCAAGCTGCGCAGCTTCGACGAACCGCCGTTCCGGTGAACGCGACTGCTCTCCCCGCTTGCGGGGAGAGGCAGGGAGAGGGGCGTGGTGACTTGTTCCGCTATCGCGACCAATCGCCACGCCCCTTGCATGTTCGCTTTGGCACGAATCTGAGAGGATTTCGAGCTGACGCTCGGGGGATGGCCATCCCCCGAGCGTCGGACGGGCGGGACCGTACGCCCCTTGGCCTGGACCGT
>JBEKVR010000227.1:0-8215 GCA_049513815.1 Roseiarcus sp.
CGGCGCCGCGCCCGTCGCGCATCAACTCGACGGCGACCGATCCGTTATGGCCGGTAAAGGCTTGCGGCCGGCCGACGAGCGCCGCCGGCGCGCCCGCCGGCGAGGGAACCGGCGTCCCTGTTCCTGCCGCTTCGCGCGAGCGCAACACCAGCGCCAGCGCTGTCGCGCCCGCGGCGACGCCGGCGACGCCGTAGGCGACCGCGAGCGTCTTGACCGCGCCCGGCATGGGGCCGCCGTGCGACAGAGCCTCGGCGCCGGTCCACGCCTTGTCCCACGCCGCCCCGCGCGGGATGTAGAAGGGAATGAGCAGCGGCGCCCAGGTGCCGAAACGGCGAATGCCGTCGGGAATGGCGCGGGTGCGCGCCCCGTGGCCGATGAAGCGCGCCGCCGACTCGTCGAGCCGGTCGCCGCCGAGGAAAGAGAGATTGACCAGCGTCGCGACCCTGAGGCCCATGTGGTCGAACCAGATCAGCACGCGCAGCCAGTCGTAGGCGAGCAGCCCCAAGAACATCGTCAGGCTAAAATCGGCGAAGCTGTCGTGCGGCATGCCGACGTCGGCGCCGATCGCCACCAGCGAACGCACTGCTCCGTCTTGGTTGTACCAGGACGGATCGGCCGACTGGCGCAGGAAAGTGTTGATGATCGGGGCCATCCACAAGCCCCAGCGCATCACTCTGACCGTCAGTTCGACCAGCCCCTGCGCGCCCGCGCCGGAGAACAGGCCGCGGATCGGCCTCAGACTGCGGTCGAGAATCGCCGTCAGGAAAATCGCGTTGATCGCGAACAGCGGCGCGGCGAACGACCAGTTGATCACGCCGGAAAGCGACTCGGCGTAAAGCAGCCGCACGCCGCCGGCGACTTCGCCGAGGTTGACCATGCCGTACTTGTTGAAGATCGGATAGGTGACGAAATCGCCCAGCGCCCGGCCGGTGTTGCGATAGTTGGCGTCCGAATAGGCCCAGAACTTGTTCCACACCACCGCGACCTGCGCGGCGTCGAAATACCACGCGAGCGCGCCGGCAACGAAGCCGCCGAGCAGCACGCCGAGCCAATAGACGCGAACGCTCTGCATGCGCCGGCGCTTGCCGTCGACGATCCGCGCCAGGTCGAACAGCGCGTCGACGCCGGCGTAAGCGAAAGCGCCGATGACGAAAGCCCAGCAGAAGCGCGACAGCGGATCGGCGTGGACGAGATCGCCGACAAAGGCCCACCAGCAGCCGACGCCGACGACGATCCCGCGCGCCCAGGCGCGCAGATCGCCGTAAGCCGCGCGCAGGCGGCCGATAAACGGCGCCGTGCCGTCGGCCGAGCCGATCAGCGTCTGCGCCAGGGGGAACGCGACGGCGCCGGCGACCGGCGCGATGACGCGCGCATGCGCGAGCACGAAGGCGACCACGCCGCTGACGCGCAACGGCGACGAAACGGCGAGAATGAGCAGCATGAAGACGCCGCCGTAGATCGCGCCGCGGGTCGCGCCGCCCCTGAAGTTGGCGCGCACGCTGGCGAGCGACGGCGGCCGCCCGCTCAACGAGTCGAGCGCGAGACCGGTGACGAAATAGACGACGCCCCACAATCCCGCTTCAGCCAGCGCCGCGAACAGCGCGCCGAAGAGGATTCTTCCAATCGGCGAGGCGCCGATCTGGGCGAAATTGGCCAATAGCGGCGTCAGCGCGGCGAAGGCCGACAGCGCGAAGATCAGCGCGTGCAGCGACGGCCGCCGCGCCAGCCGGCCGACGCCGATCAGCGACAGCAACTGCAGCGCCGCCTCGTTCATGACGAACAGCACGACGACGCGGCCGACAAACACTTTCGCCGGAAACGCCGCCAGCAAGGGAACCAGGCCGCCAATTTCCGCCATATGCCAGTCGGCGCCGAGCACGACGACGAGCTTGAACAGGAACGGCACGGCGGCGAGGCCGAGCGCCTCGATCGGCCGCAACGGGCGCGCGTCGCCCAGCAGCGCCGACAGCGACCCGCCGAGATAGACGCAATAGGCGACCGAAGCGTCGGCGACGTCGAGGCGCATCGCGTCCCCCCACGATCCGGCCAATTGCCAGAACGCGAGCGAGTCGTTGCGCTGATAGGCGAAGAGCGCGAAGGCGGCGGCGTCGATGAGCAGGGGCGCCGTCGGCAAGACGCCGAGAAAGGCCCGCCGCCACAACGCGAGCCCCGCCGCGCCGGCAAGGCCGGCGAAGACCCATTCGCGACCGCTCAGCGAGGCATAGATCGCCGCCGCGATCAGCGCCGCGCCGACTGCCGCCGCGGCCAGAGAAGCGCCTTGCGGACCACGCTCCGCGCCGACCTTCGTCTCGGTGTCCGTCCCTGCGGAAATCTTCGTTCTTCCTCTTTCAAGCTCGGCCTGGCAGGCCGAGAGTCGCAACCGAACATGCGGGCGTCAATCCACGACAATTTGGATTGCCGCTCGGCGCGCCAAGTCGTAGTTTTGCCTCCCAATAAGACACGGAGGTCGCGTGAAGCTTACGGTTGCTCAGACGATCGCCGTCGCCGCGCTCCTCGCGCTGCAAACTGCGACAGCCGCCGAATTGCCTTCGCGCCAGACCCAGCCGGCCCCAGCGGCGAAGAAATGCCAGATCGACGGCCAGGAAGGCGTCATCCTTCCCGGCTCCGAAACTTGCATGCGCCTCAGCGGTTACGTCAGCGCGCAGACGACGTTCGGCACGGTCGGCGAGTCGCGGAAGATCGGCGCGCCGTGAGGCGCGCCGCCGCCGCTAGATCTTCGCCTCGCGCGCCATCAACCGTTGCACCGCGCTCAGCGTCGCCTTGAGCGACGCCATCACGATGCTCGGGTCGATGCCGACCCCGTGCAGGAGCCGCCCTTCCGAATCCTGGATCTCGACGTAGCAGGCGGCTGTCGCATTGGCGCCGCGCCCAACCGCATGTTCGTGATAGTCGAGAAATGAGAAGTCGATCGCAAACGCGCGCTTGAGCGCGTCGACGAAAGCGTCGATCGGGCCGTTGCCCTCGCCCTCGATCGTCAGGGTCGAGCCGTCGCGGCGTCTGAGCGTCGCCGCCAGCTCGCGGTTGTCGGGCGACGTCGGGACCATCTGCTGCTTGATCAGCGTCAGCGGGGCGTCAGCGAGAAGATAAGCTTGTTGGAACAATCCCCACAGCTCCGGCGAGGTAAGCTCCTTGCCTTCGCGGTCCATCAGCTCCTGCGCAACCTTGGAGAACTCGACCTGCAGAGTGCGCGGCAGATCGAGGCCGTGATCGGCCTTCAACACGTAGGCGATGCCGCCCTTGCCTGACTGACTGTTGATGCGGATCACCGCTTCGTAATCGCGCCCGACGTCCTTGGGGTCGATCGGCAGATAAGGCACCTGGAACACCGCCTCGTTGCGCTTCTCCTGCGCCTCGAAGCCCTTCTTGATCGCGTCCTGGTGCGAGCCGGAAAACGCGGTGTAGACGAGCTCGCCGACGTAAGGATGGCGCTGGTGAACCGGCAATTGGGTGCAGAACTCGGCCACTTCGCGGATCGCGTTGACGTCGCGCAGATCGAGCTGAGGATCGACGCCCTGGGTGAACAGATTGAGCGCCATGGTGACGATGTCGACGTTGCCGGTGCGCTCGCCGTTGCCGAACAGAGTGCCCTCGACGCGGTCGGCGCCGGCCATCAGCGCCAGCTCCGCCGCCGCGACCGCGGTGCCGCGATCGTTGTGCGGATGGACGGAGAGGATGACGCTGTCGCGATCGGAAATGTGACGGCCGAACCATTCGAACTGGTCCGCGTAAGTGTTCGGCGTCGCCATCTCGACCGTCGCCGGCAGGTTGAGGATCAGCCGCTTTTGCGGCGTCGGACGCAGTTCCGCCTTCACCGCCTCGCAGACCTCGAGCGCGAAATCGAGCTCGGTGCCGGTGAAGCTCTCCGGCGAATATTCGAAGATGAATTCCGTCTCCGGCGCCGCGTCGGCGAGCGCCTTGACTTGCTTGGCCGCGGCGATGGCGATCTCGCGCACCCCGGCGCGGTCGGCGCGGAATACGACTTCGCGCTGCAGCGTCGAGGTCGAATTGTAGAAGTGCAGGATGACCTTCTTGGCGCCTTTGACCGCGGCGAAGGTGCGCTCGATCAGCTCCGACCGGCACTGGGTCAGCACTTGGATTGCGACGCCGTCGGGGATGCGGCCCCTGTCGATGATCGAGCGGACGAAGTCGAAGTCGGTCTGCGAGGCGGCGGGAAAGGCGACCTCGATCTCCTTGAACCCCATGCCGGTGAGCAAGTCGAACATGCGGTTCTTGCGATCGATCCCCATCGGCTCGATCAGCGCCTGGTTGCCGTCGCGCAAATCGACGGAGCACCAAATTGGCGCCTTGTCGATGAGGCGCGACGGCCATTGGCGGTCAGGCAAGACGATTGGCGCGAAGGCGCGGTACTTATGGATAGGCATGTTGGTCATGAAAGACCCCTGCGACGACTGCGCGGACGCTTGGCCCCGCTAAGGAAGCCCGGCGCGCATCATGAAGTTGTACGTGGGCGAAAACGGACTCGTCTCCCGGCGCGATCAGTGCGCCGGGCGAGTAAGTCGCAGGGTCGACGGCAAAATCTGGGGCCGGATTCGCATGGCGCGCAAATAATCCGAGCAGGGGCGAAAATCAACCGCGAAATTGGCCTTTTCGCTGGGGCGCGCCTGTTGGTCGCGCCCCGTTGCCACCCGCTAACTGGCATGTTAGCGTTCCAACGGCTGTCGCAGCCAGCGCTCAATTCGGCGCCAAAACCAGGCGTCATTGTGCGTGACGCGTAGCTTCCCGGGAGGATACCAAGATGTTGAAAAAGTTGCTTTGCGCTAGCGCCGTCGTATCGGTCGCCGCGCTCGCTGGCCCTAGCTTCGCCGCCGATAAACCGACCATCCCGATCATCGTCAAAGACACCACCTCGCCCTATTGGCAGATCGTTCTCGCCGGCGATCTCGATCCTCGAGAACGCGGTCTCCGAGAAGCCGGCGGCGGTCGTCATCTCGCCGACCGAATTCAAGGCGCTTGGCAAGCCGATCGACGAAGCGGCCAAGAAGGTGAAAGTTATCGGCATCGACTCTGCGGCCGATTCGAAGGCATTCACGTCGTTCTTGACCACCGACAACGTCCAGGGCGGGCGCATCGGCGCTGACGGCCTCGCTCAGGCGATCACCGAGAAATACGGCAAGGCGGAAGGCGACGTCGCGCTCATCACCTCGCTGCCGGGCGTCGGCTCGCTCGATCAGCGCGCCAAGGGCTTCAAGGAAGAGCTGGCGGCCAAGTATCCCGGCCTCAAGCTCGTCGCCGACAAGGTTGCCGACGGCCAGGCCACGACTGGCCTGAACATCATGACCGACCTCATCACCGCCAATCCGAACCTGCGCGGCGTATTCGCCTCGAACCTGATCATGGCGCAGGGCGCGGGCCAAGCGGTGGCCGAGAACAAGAAGGCGGACACGATCAAGCTGATCGGCTTCGACTCCGACGACAAGCTGATCGGGCTCCTGAAGGACGGCACGATCTACGCGCTTGTCGTGCAGGACCCCTATCGCATGGGCTACGACGGCGTTAAGACCGCCCTCGCCGCCTCAAAGGGCGAAAAGGTCGAAGCCAACGTCGACACCGGCGCCAACCTGATTACCAAGGCCAATATGGACGGCGAGAAGCAGCACGCGCTGCTGTTCCCGAAGGTCAAGTAATCGCATGACGGCGGCGCGCCGCTCGCCCTTTCACGGGCGTGCGGCGCGCCTCCCGTCGGCTGGCGGTCCGACCGGCGCTCCGCGTCTCTTTTGCTCGCGGCTTCGCTTGCGCCGGATCGCCGGCTGGCGGATGATGAACGTAAATTGAACTGCGGGTGGGACGCTTGATGTCGGAGACTCTCGAAGGCGCGTCGGCTGCAACGACAGATCGCGAGCCGCTCCTGGTCCTGAAGAAGCTCGATAAGAGTTTCGGCGCCACCCACGCTCTCAAAGCAGTGGATC
Organism: Roseiarcus sp.; assembly: GCA_049513815.1. Classification (GTDB taxonomy): domain Bacteria; phylum Pseudomonadota; class Alphaproteobacteria; order Rhizobiales; family Beijerinckiaceae; genus Roseiarcus. The sequence continues at coordinate 5,949 of JBEKVR010000227.1, forward strand.
TGACGTTCGAACAAGGCGAGATCCACGCCATTGTCGGCGAGAACGGCGCCGGAAAGTCGACGCTGATCAAGGTGTTGACCGGCGTTCATCCACGCACGTCGGGAGAAGTGCTGTGGCATGGCAAGTCCGTCGGGCTGGTCAACCCGCACGAAGCGATCGGCCTCGGCATCAACGCCGTCCATCAGGAAGTCGTGCTCTGCCCACACCTGACGGTGGCCGCCAACATCTTCCTCGGCGACGAGATCACCCGCGGCGGCATGCTCAGCCACAATGCGATGGTGCGCGAAGGGCAGAAGCTGCTCGACGATCTCGGTTTCCACCTGCCGGCCGGCGCCATCCTGTCGTCTCTGACGATCGGCCAGCAGCAGTTGATCGCCACGGCGCGCGCCGAGCGACGCGGCGCCAAGTTCCTCATATTCGACGAACCGTCCGCCTACCTGACGCGGCAGGAAACCGCTGCGCTGTTCACGCTCATCCGCCGGCTCAAGGCCAACGGCGTGACGATCGTCTACATCAGCCACCGCCTCGAGGAAGTGTTCGAGCTGTGCGACCGCGTCTCGGTGTTGCGCGACGGCGCGCTGGTTGGGACGCGGCGCGTCGCCGAGACGAACGAGGCTGACCTCATCGCGCTGATGATCAATCGCACAATCGATCAGATCTATCACAAGGACATCGTGCCGATCGGCGAGACGATCTTCGAAACCGACAAGCTCAGCGGTCCCGGTTTCCACGACGTCTCGGTCACGGTGCGCGAGGGCGAGATCGTCGGGCTCTACGGCCTGATCGGCGCCGGTCGCAGCGAATTCGTACAGAGCGTCTTCGGTCGGCAACCGGCCACCAGCGGTCGGATCGTCTGGCGCGGCAAGGACGTCAGAATTCGCAACGAACGGCAGGCGATGGACCTCGGCATCGCGCTGTCGCCGGAGAGCCGCCGCGACCAGGGTCTGTGCTTGCATCTCGGCGTCGATCTCAACATCAACCTGCCGATCTTCAAGAGTTTGAGCATCGGCCCGTTCATCAACCTCAAGCGCGAAGCCAGCGCCGCCGATCGCCAGATTCGCGACGTCCAAATCAAGACCGCCGCGCGCAGTTCGCCGGTCACCAGCCTTTCCGGCGGCAACCAGCAGAAAGTCGTGATCGGCAAGTGGCTCAACCACGGCGCCAAGCTCTTCATTTTCGACGAACCAACGGTCGGCGTGGACGTCGGCACCAAGGCGGAAATCTATCGTCTGCTTGGCTCGCTGCTGCAGCAGGGCGCCGGCGTCATCATGGTGTCCTCGTACTTGCCGGAGGTGTACGAACTCGCCGATACGCTGCACGTCTTTCGCGGCGGCACGATCGTCGCGACGCACGGCTTAAAAGGGGCCTCACATGAGGCCATCCTGACCGAAGCGATCGGCGTTTGAACTCGAATTGAGGGTGGTTGGGGGATGAGCGATCAGAACGTTTCGAACGCCCGTCGGAGCGGGGCGGGCATCAACTTGCTGTTGGGGCTGACGCTGCTCCTGCTGTTGATGGCGATGTGGTTTGCGCTGTCGGTCGAAACGACGACGTTCTGGACCGCCAACAACATCGCCAACCTGCTGCGGCAGGGCGCCATGATCGCGATCCTCGCCATCGGCGAGACCTTCGTCATTATCACCGGCGGCATCGACCTTTCCGTCGGCGCGATCGCCGGCTTCATGTCGATGATGGTGGCCTGGCTGCTGACCCACGATCTCGGCTTCGCCTCCTCGATTGCTGGAGCGATTTCCTGCACCCTCGCCATCGGCGTCTTCATCGGCGTCTTCCACGCTTTCGGCGTGGTCCAGATGGGGCTGCCGCCGTTCATCATGACGCTGGCTTCGATGTACGCCTTACGCGGCATCGGCCTGCTGATCACCAATGGCGCGACGATCTCGATCACCAACGACTCCTTCACCGGCTTCTCGCGCGCCAGTTTCCTCGGTTTTCCCTGGACCGACGGTTCGTGGTTCGCGGTGCCGATGTTGTTCTGGATGGTGATCGTGGTCGCCGTGCCTGCTTACCTGCTGCTGAGCCAGAGTCGGTGGGGCCGCTATCTCTTCGCCATTGGCTCCAACAAGGAGGCGGCGCGGCTCTCCGGCGTCAACGTCAAGGCCGTGACCTACATGGCCTATATCGTCTCGGCCTTCTGCGCGGCGTTCGTCGGCATCCTGCTCGCCATGCGCATCGGCATCGGCAACCCGACCCAGGGCGACGGCTGGGAGCTGCAGGCGATCGCATCGTCGGTCATCGGCGGCACCAGC
>JBEKVR010000228.1:0-4761 GCA_049513815.1 Roseiarcus sp.
GAAAGGCGTAGAAGATCGTCGCCGTTACGCCGGCGCGGGCCAGCGCCGCGGCAACCGCGCCGGCGGGGTCGGTCGTTGAATCGAGCCAAGCGGCCGCCAGGCCGAGCGCCAGACCGGTCGCGTTGAACTCGTCGGGAATGACGAAGCGCCGCCAATCGACAGCCGCGATCGCGGCGGCCAGCGCCGCCAGCCCGGCGCCGGCCAACCCCGGCGGACCAGGCGCCGCCATGACGCTGATGGCGGCGGCCGTCGCGCCGAACGCCCCGGAAACCAACCAACCCCACGCGCTGCGCCAGCGCGCCGAGCGGGCGGCGGCGCGAATTTCACTGAAGCGCGCGCGCGCCGACATTGAGCGCCGCCGGTAGCGACACGGCGTTGAACCTGCCTCCGCGCATCTTCGACCGCAGTTCCTCGGCGACCATCGCTGCGTCTCCGCCGTCGCGGATGATCTGCGGCCGGATGAAGATGATGAGCTCGGTGCGCGCTGTCGAGGCGCCGGTCGTGCCGAACGCGCCGCCGACCCAGGGGAGTTGGTCGAGCACCGGAACGCCCTGGCGCGTTTTGTCCTGCGTCTCGCTGATGAGGCCGGCGAGCAGCACCGTCTGGCCGCTGGCGACCGAGATGTCGCTTTGGACCTTGCGTTCGGAGATCGTCGGCGTCAGCCCAGTGTAGTTCTGGGGAACGCTGCTGATCTCCTGATCGATGTTGAGCGCGACGTTGCCGTTCGAGTTCACACGCGGCTGCACGTGGAGAATGATGCCGGTGTTCTTGTAGTCGACCGTGTTGACGACGGCGTTATTGGCGCTGAGCACGGTCGCGCTGCCGGTCGTAATCGGCACCTGATCGCCGACCTCCAACGTTGCCTCGCTGTTGTCGACCACCACCAGCGACGGGTTGGAGAGAATCTTGACGTCGGTGAGGCTGTGCAACGCGTTGAGCACGACACGCGGCGAAATGCTGTTTCCGACAATAAGATTGAGGCCGCCCGACAGCGGATCAGAGGATGACGTCGACGACGGCATCTGGCCGCTGACCGTGTTGGCGATCGCGCCGGCATGATTGGCGAGAAAGAACTGCACGCCATAGCTGAGCTGGTCGTTCAGCGTCACCTCGGCGATCGTGACGTCGATGGCGACTTGCAGCTTCGGCCGGTCGATCTGGTTGAGCGCGCGCTCAATGACGGCGAAGCTGTCCGGTCTGGCGTAGATCAGCAGCGAATTGTTGACCGTGTCGGCGGTGATGCGCACCCCCGGCAGCAGCCCACCCGCCGCGCCGCCGTTGGCCTGATCGGCGAAGGCGCCGCCAAGCGCGGCGGCGGGAATCCCGCCGTACTGGTTGGCGTCGGCGGGCTTGGCGGCGACGGGAGTCGTCTCGGCTGATTTTCCGCCAGTCAACCGCTGCGTCGTCGTCAAAGGCTTGGCGCCGGACGCTGGCGCGATTTCGTTGGTCGGCGTTTCAAGTGAGTCGCCCTGCCCGCCGCGCACGAACATGTCGTTGAGCAGTTGGGCGATTTGTTTGGCGTCGCCGTAGCGCATTTTGTAGACCTTCACGCTTGCGCCAGCCGCCGAAGGGGAGTCCAGCCGTGCGATCCAGCGCGACGCGCTCGCCAACAGTTCCGGCTTGGCGGTGACAACCAGGATCGCATTTTGTCGCTGCACCGCCTGGAATTTCACCAGCCCATGGCCGAGGCCAGACTCGCCCGAGTCCATGATTTTCTCGAGTTCGGCGACGATCGGCTCGGGCGCGCTGTTCTGCACTGGGTACATGCCGACCGACTGGCCGCGCAGCCAATCGACGTCGAACTCGCGCACAGTTTCCAGCGCCGCCTGGCGCTCGCTGCCTGAACCGACGACCAGCAGCAGGCTGCCGGAGGCGTCGGTGCGGATCGCGCCCGGCCGCGCCGCGAAGCCTTCAAGCAGATGAGCGATGGTCGCCCCCGAGACATACTGCAACGGAACGACTGTGACGCCGTAGCCCGGCTCGGCGTTGGCGCGATCGATCGAGCCGACGCTCGCCTCGCCGACCGGCGCGATGCGATAAGCGACGCCCTCGCGAACAAGGGCGAGGTCGTTGGCGCGCAGCGCGTTCTCCAAAACGAAGAGCATATCCTTCTTGGAGATCGGCCGCCCGGACGACAGGCTGATCGACCCTTGCGCGCGCGGATCGACGACGTAACCGACGCCGAGGATGTCGCCGAGCACCACCTTGGCGACGTTCGTCACCGGACTGTTGTCGAAGTTGAGTGTGAATCCGTCCGCGGGGTCGCCGCTCGCGCCCTCCGCCTCTGACGACGCTGCGGTCGAACTGGCGGCCGGCGTCGGCGTGGCCGTCCCGAAGATCGACCACGGCCTGGCGGGGGCAGCGCCCGTATCGACCGTGCGCGACGCCTGCGGGTAGTGCGGCTGCAGATCGGCGGCGCGAACGACGTCGGCGGCGTTCTGTGGCTGGTCGTCCCGCTGGTCGAGCGTGGCGGGGCTGCAGCCGCCTAACGTCAGAAAGACAAGCCCGCCCAGCATGGCGGCGCGGCGTCGCTTCAGTTCGACGGGCGGCTGCAATGGATCTCGACCTTCAGAAAGCTGGCAAGTCTAAGGTTGAAGCGCAAAGAAAAAACCACTAACGTCAACGTCATGTCAAGCGACAAAATCCATCATCGTCACACAGTTGCAATATAACTGTCATGAATACTGTCAGCGCTGCCAGCTTTAGCCAGTCTGACGCTGAAGGCGTTCGCGACGCCTTCGTACAACACTTATATGACAAGAAAATAATCAAACCGTCGGCGGCGGGCGTGACGGACTCCCTCCCTGGGCGAGTCGGCCTTCGTCAGGTCTGGGAGGCCAGCGAGCTTTCCGCCAACGAGTTGGCCGACGAGGCCGCCGCCTTCTATCGCTTGCCGCGTCTGCGGCTGCCCCAGCTCTTGGGATCAGCGCCGCCGGATCAGCGTTTTGCTCGTCGTTTCCTGCGCGACGCAGCGGTCTATCCGTTCGCGGCCGGCGAGGGCCGTTTCGGCCTCGCCATGGCCGACCCCGGCGATTCCGAGGCCCGCAAGGCGGTCGAGATCGCCCTAGCAAGGCCGGTCGAGGTCGGGGTCGCTGCATTCGACGACGTCGAGACCGCCCTGAGCCAACGCTTCGGCGGCGACGAAATCGAATCCTCGCCCTCGCTCGCCCCCGGACGCGCTGAAGCGGAAGAAAGCATCGACAGCCTGCGCGACCTGGCGAGCGGCGCTCCGGTCGTGCGCGCCGTCAACGATCTCATCGAAAAGGCGATCGAGTTGCAGGCGAGCGACATCCACATCGAGCCGCAACGCGCCGGCCTCACGGTCCGGATGCGCGTGGACGGCTTGCTGCGGCCGGTCGCGCCGCCCGCCCAGGCGCTGCCGCAGGCGCTCATCTCGCGCATCAAGATTCTCGCCGGCCTCAACATCGCCGAGCGCCGCCTGCCCCAGGATGGGGCGGCGCGCCTGCAGGCGGCGCGGACCGAGATCGACATCCGTGTCGCCACGATGCCGACCCAGCACGGCGAGTCGGCGGTCATCCGCCTGTTGCCGCGCGACCGCGGCCAGCTCGAGCTTGGCAAGCTTGGCTTCGGCCAGCGCGACGCGCGCGTGATCGGCCGGCTGCTCGAGCTGCCACACGGGATGATCGTCGTCACCGGCCCGACCGGTAGCGGCAAGACGACGACGTTGGCGACGATTCTCAGCGCGCTCAACGCGCCGACGCGCAAGATTCTCACGATTGAGGATCCTGTCGAGTATGAGCTCCCTGGCGTGAGCCAGTCGCAGGTGAAGCCGGCGATCGGCCTCACGTTCGCTGCCGCGCTGCGCTCCTTCGTGCGCCAGGACCCTGACGTCATCATGGTCGGCGAGGTGCGCGACGCCGAGACCGCCAACATCGCTGTCCACGCCGCCCTCACTGGCCATCTCGTGCTGACCACGCTGCACACGGAGTCCGCCGGCGCAGCAGCGCCGCGCTTGCTCGATCTCGGGGTCGAGGGATTTCTGCTCAGGTCGACTCTGCGCGCGGCGATTGCGCAGCGCCTCGTGCGGGTGCTCTGCGATCGCTGCAAGACGGAACGCCGCCTCGAGGAGGCCGACTTCGCCGCCGACCCGCGCTACGCGATCTGCGGTTTTGCGCCAGGCCAGTCGGTGTGGGAACCGGCGGGTTGCGAGCGGTGCGCCGGCTCCGGCTATCGCGGCCGCGTTGGCGTGTTCGAGGCGCTGGAGGTCGTCGGCGAGGTTCGCGACCTCGTCGGCCCTGGCGCCGACGGTCACGCGATCGACGCGGCGGCGCGCCGATCCGGCATGACGACAATGATGGAAGACGCAATCGCAAAATCCCGCGCCGGCGTCACCTCTGTCGCCGAGATTCTGCGCGTCACGACGGCGCGCTGAGATGCCGACCTATCACTATCGCGCCCTCACCGCCGTCGGCGAACTGGTCCACGGTTCGATCGACGCGCCCAATCCCAACGAGTTGACGCGGCGGATCGAGTATCTCGGCCTCGTGCCGATCGAGACCACGCGCGAGCCGAGCGCCGCAGGCGCGCTGCGGTTCGACGCATTCGCATCGCTGTCGCGGCCGCGGCCGGAGGACGTGACCATCTTCACCGGCGACCTTGCGCTGCTACTGCGCACTGGCGCGCGCATCGACGAGGCGCTGGAGTTGCTCGCCGCGGACTCCGACATCGGCCGGATGCGGGCGACGATCGCCGCCGTCGCGGCGGCTATCCTATCGGGCGAGAGTTTCGGCGAGGCCGTGT
>JBEKVR010000229.1:0-4550 GCA_049513815.1 Roseiarcus sp.
CGCACTGCGCCGGAGTCGGGCGCGAGCGCGCCGGACAGCAGCTCGATCAGCGTCGTCTTGCCCGCGCCGTTGGCGCCGACGACGCCGACCCGGTCGCCGCGCATCACCCGGGTCGAGAAGTCCTTGACCACGGGCCGGTCGCCGTAGCTCTTGCTGATCTTCTCCGCCTCGATCACCAAAGCGCCCGACGATCGCGTGTCCTGCGCGGCCATGGTCGCGACCTCGTCGGCCCGGCGCTCTTCGCGCCGCTCGCGCCGCATCGTCGCCAGCTCGCCGACCCGGCGCATGTTGCGCTTGCGCCGAGCCGTGACGCCGTAGCGCATCCAATGCTCTTCCTCGACGATACGCCGGTCGAGCTTGTGGCGCGCGAGCTCCTCCTCTTCGAGCAGCGTGTCGCGCCACGCCTCGAAGGCGGCGAAACCCTGATCGAGACGGCGCGTGCGGCCGCGGTCGAGCCAGACCGTCGCGCGCGTCAAGTCGGCGAGCAGGCGGCGATCATGGCTGACGACCGCCAACGCGGCGCGCGATTCGGCGAGCGTCTTCTCCAGCCACTCGATCGCGATCAAGTCGAGATGATTGGTCGGCTCGTCGAGCAGCATGATGTCGGGGTCGGCCGCCAGGACGCGAACGATCGCCGCGCGGCGCGCTTCGCCGCCGGAGAGCTTGGCCGGATCGCCCTTCGGATCGATCCCGAGGTCGTCCATCAGCGCGCGGGCGCGATAGGCATTGTCGGCCTCGCCAAGTCCGGAGAGGACGAAATCGAGCGTCGTCGCATGGCCGCTGAGGTCGGGCTCCTGCGGCAGGTAGCACAGGCGCGCGTTGGGTTGGACGAAGCGCGTTCCGCCGTCCGCGACGGCTTCGCCCGCCGCGATGCGCAACAGCGTCGACTTGCCCGAGCCGTTGCGGCCGACCAACGCGATGCGCTCGCCCGGCGCGATCGACAACTCCGCCCCATCGAGGAGCGGCGCGCCGCCGAGCGTCAGGCGGATGTCTCGCAATTGCAATTGGGGCGGCATAGAAGCATGCTCGGCGCGGCGGGGGCAGGCGCAACGCATAGAGCGCCGCGCTGGAAAGGGAAAGTCCATGACCGAATCGACGCCCGCGATTGTCTTCGCCGAGCTCGCCGCTCGGCGCGCCTCGCTGCTCTCCCGCTCGGTTGCCGATCTCTTCGCCGCCAATCCGGCCCGCTACGACCGCTTCCACGCGGTTCTGGGCGACCTGCTCTACGATTTCTCCAAGCAGCGGATCGACACCGAGACGCTGCGGCTGCTGCTCGCGCTCGCCGAGGCGGCCGAAGTCGCCGCCAAGCGCGACGCGATGTTCCGTGGCGAGCTGGTCAATTCGACCGAGCGGCGCGCGGCGCTGCACAGCGCGCTGCGCGATCTTTCCGGCGCGCCGGTCCTGGTCGACGGCGTCGACGTGGCGCCGGCGGTCAAGGCCGAACGCGACAAGATGCTCGCCTTCGCCGCCGACGTGCGCGAAGGACGGGTGCGCGGCGCGCTTGGCCAGCCGATGACCAACGTCGTCAACATCGGCATCGGCGGCTCCGATCTCGGTCCGGCGATGGCGGCGCGCGCTTTGGCGCCGTTCGCCCGGCCGGGCCTGCACAGCCATTTCGTCTCCAACGTCGACGGCGCCGACATCGCCGACACGCTGCACGGACTCGAGCCGGCGCGGACCCTGTTCATCGTCTCCTCCAAGACCTTCACCACCCAGGAGACGATGACCAACGCCCAGACCGCGCGCGCTTGGATCGTCGCCGCGCTCGGCGAAGGCGCGGTCGCCGACCATTTCGCCGCGGTGTCGACGCGGCTCGACAAGGTCGCCGAATTCGGCGTCGAGGCGGGGCGGGTGTTCGGCTTCTGGGACTGGGTCGGCGGCCGCTATTCGATCTGGTCGAGCATCGGCCTGCCGCTGGCGATCGCCGTCGGGCCGGAATACTATCTCGAATTCCTCAGCGGCGGCGCGGAAGTCGACGCCCATTTCCGCGAGGCGCCGCCGGAGCGCAACATTCCGTTGCTGATGGGCCTCGTCAGCGTGTGGAATCGCGACGTGCTCGGCTACGCGTCGCAAGCGGTCATTCCCTACGACCAGCGCCTGGCGCGCTTCCCCGCCTATCTCCAGCAATTGCAGATGGAGAGCAACGGCAAGAGCGTGCGCCGCGACGGCAGCACGGCCGACCGCGCGACCGGGCCGATCGTCTGGGGCGAGCCCGGCACCAACGGCCAGCACGCGTTCTTCCAGCTGCTGCACCAGGGCACCGAGATCGCGCCGCTCGACTTCCTCGTCGCCGCCAATGCGACCAACGCCGACCCGCATCACCACGACCTGCTGCTCGCCAATTGCTTCGCCCAAGGCGAAGCGCTGATGCGCGGCCGCACGCGCGCCGAGGCGGAAGCGATCACCGCCAGGCAGGGCGCGGACGCCGCCGAGGCGACGCGCCTCGCCCCGCACAAGACCTTCTCCGGCAGCCGACCGTCGTCGACGCTGCTCTACAAGCGGCTCGACCCGCGCATGCTCGGACGGCTGGTCGCGCTCTACGAGCACAAGGTGTTCGTCGAGGCGGCGATCTGGGACATCAACCCATTCGACCAATGGGGCGTCGAGCTTGGCAAAGAACTCGCTTCGCGCCTCGCCCCGATCGTCGCCGACCCGCAGGCTGACTTGAGCGCGCTCGACCCGTCCACCGCCGGGCTGATCGCGCATATGCGGTCGCTAAGGGGATAGCGGCCCGCCTCACTCCACCCGCCGCGTCGCGTCCCTGAGCCATTTGCGCGTCGCCGGATCGACCAGCGGCGACAGTTTGGCGCGCGTCTCGCAATGGTAGGCGTCGAGCCAGGCGATCTCGTCGCGGCTCATCAGCTTCTTGTCGACCAGCCGCAGATCGATCGGCGCGAACGAGATCGTCTCGAAGCCGAGCGTCGGCCGGTCGGCGCCCGGAATCTTGCGCTCCTCGACGACGACGAGGTTCTCGATGCGGATGCCGAAGCGCCCCGCCGCGTAATAGCCGGGCTCATTGGAGAGGATCATGCCGGGTTCGAGCACGGTCGAATCGGTCTTCGACAGCCGTTGCGGCCCCTCGTGGACCGACAGATAGACGCCGACGCCGTGGCCCGTTCCGTGGTCGAAATCGAGCCCGGCCCGCCATAAGGCTTCGCGCGCCAACGCATCGAGCTGGCCGCCGGTCGCGCCGCGCGGAAAGATCGCGCGGGCGATGGCGATATGGCCCTTGAGCACGCGGGTGAAGCGGTCGCGCAGTTCGGCGCTCGGCCGGCCGACGCTGATCGTGCGCGTGATGTCGGTGGTGCCGTCCTCGTACTGGCCGCCGCTGTCGATGAGGAACAGCCCGCGGCCGATCTTGAGATTCGAGGCGTCGCTGACCCGGTAATGAGCGATCGCCGCGTGCGGGCCGGCCGCCGCGATGGTGGGAAAGGACACGTCCTTCAGCGCGCCGGTTTCGCGGCGGAACGTTTCCAGCGCCGCGGCCGCGTCAATTTCCGTCAGGCCGCCTCTCGGCGCTTCGGCGTCGAACCAGGCGAGAAAGCGTGACAGCGCCGCGCCGTCGCGAATATGCGCGGCGCGCGTTCCGACGAGCTCGACCGCGTTCTTGACCGCCTTCATCCGCGCGATCGGATCGGCCTTGACGATCGCCTTGCCGCCCGCCGCTTCGAGCGCCTGGACGAGCCGCGCCGGCGCGGTCGCCGCGTCGAAGACAATGCGCGCGCCCGCCGCGCCGCGCGCCGTAATGAACTCAACGAGCGCCTCCGGCGGCGCGACGTCGGCAAATCGCCCGAGCCGCGCGCCGATCGCCGCCGTGAGCTTCTGCGCCTCGACGAACAAGGTCGGCCGGCCGTCGCGCGGCGCGTAGGCGAAAGCGAGCGGCAGCGGCGTGTGGGCGACGTCGCCGCCGCGAATGTTGAACAGCCAGGCGACGGCGTGAGCGTCGCTGACCAGCAGCCCGTCGGCGCCCTTCAGCGCTTCGCCGACGCGCCTCAGCTTGGCCATTGCGCGCTCGCCGGCGAGCCGCTCGGGATGGCCGTGGATCGGCGCCTGCGGCGGCCCCGGACGGTCGGTCCAGATCGCGTCAATCGGGTTGGTCTCGACCGCGGCCAGTTCGCGGCCGGCGGCGCGGCAGGCCTTCGTCAGCCGTTCGACCGATTCCGGCGTGTGCAGCCAGGGATCGTAACCGAGCTTCCCGCCCGCGCCGAGATTCGCTTCGATCCAGGCCGACGGCGGTTCATTGACGACATGCTTGACGGCGAAGACCGAACCGTCGACCTGCGCCGGCGCCTGCAGCGTATAGCGGCCGTCGACGAACAACGCCGCCTTGTCGGCGAGCACGATCGCCAGGCCCGCCGAACCCGAGAAGCCGGTCAGCCACAGCAGCCGTTCGGCGCCGGGCGGCACGTATTCGTTCTGATGCTCGTCGGCGCGCGGGACCACGAACCCGGCGAGCCCGCGCGCCGCGAGTTCGGCGCGCAGCGCCGCGACGCGCGTCGCGCCGTGCGCCGGGCCGCCGACTTCGGCGAAGCTTTGATAACGCGCGACGA
>JBEKVR010000230.1:0-4548 GCA_049513815.1 Roseiarcus sp.
CGGCGGTCGGTCGCTTAAAGCCTTTGCAAGAAAGCGCTACGTGCCTGTCCGGCGTGAGTTGCTTTCGAACGGTCTGTCGAACCTCGTGGTTGCGGCCCGCAACCAGCACTGGCGAACGCTTTGGCCGGCCGCTGAGACAAACCCAAACGTCGGCCTCGTGTCCAACATGTTCTCCTCGTTTTGGAGCGACTTTCTCCGCAACCAGTTGGAGATTACGGATCCTTCGAAAGCGCTCTACTCGTTTCGACACAATTTTCGTGACGCGATGTCTGCGGTCGGCGCAAACGATTACGAAAAAAACATGCTTATGGGCCACGCCGAAGTCGGCACCGGGCGGGCATACGGCGCCAAAAAAACTCCTCGCGTGGTCGACATCGTGAAATTGAACGATTTGGTTCAGGGGCCCGCTTGGCCATTTCTTGGAGAAATCACGTGGCCGTTACAGCGATGAGTTCGCACTACTGACCATCAAGGACCACTTGAGGCCCCCGGGAGACCACCAAGGGCCACCAATTCCCCTCCAAGTCCCACCAGTTCCCCACCAAAGGGCCACAGAATCAGAGCCTCACACCTCACGCACTGAAGTGTTGAAGGCGGCGAGAATTCGCGCCCATCCGGCGCATTTGCCGTCCTGACCAGTGAACATTCACGAGAGGAGCGTGCCCAATGCCACCATTGCACCAATCTCGGCGGACGATTCTGGCGAGGCGATAGACCCCTGTAAACGCTGGCCTTTGGCCACCGCCTCCGGCGGCTTGCGGCGTTGACAGGGGTCTATCGCCCCGCCTTCTGGCCGCCAAGAGATCGACGGCAAAGTTTGTGCCAACTTTCAGCGCCGCGCGGATATGCGTGAATCCAGACCGCCGTCCCCGCTGAAGCGCTGGAAGAGGGAGTCCAGCTTCATCGAAGACGATCCATCCACCGAATTCATGACCTCGACTCGCTGAGGACTCGAAGCACTTCGAAGCATTCTCGTCCTGCTTCGATTTGCTGCGAAATGCTGCATTTTGTTGCGTTTTGTTGCTCTCACACCTGTGCACCCCGGGGTGCGACTGTTGGGGTCCCCAACATCATTGTAATTCGGCGTGGCGTCCAGACGCCGATCGGCGTCGCAACCCGTTGCATTTGCTAGAGATGTTAGGGTCAAGACGTCGAGCCTGTTCACAGTCGGCGTCATTTCGGCGTCTGCGCCCCTCGCGAGCGCCGCCTCGACGGCGATCGTATGGACTTGCGCAAATGTGTTTGCCCCTTGAAGCGATTGCGACGAAAGTCGTTGCGCCGGTCGACGGAATTTCAAAATCCAGAAAATCGATCATGATAGACGATTTGTGCCGATCGTCAGCGATGCTTTCTAGCGATCGGCCCACGCGCTCATTGGCCGAGAGGCCGCTCCTCGGCCAAGTGTCCCGCAAGCGGGAAGGGCGCGCCCCCGCTTCCAGCCAAGGCACGGAAAGGCCGAGCCTGGAGCGCCGGGCGGCGATGGGCTAAGCCGATACCGGCGATGAGCAAGCTCAGCGACATCTGCTTTGTTTCGGCGCCGTCGACCCGCGGGCCGTTCGACCCGGAGGCGGTCCGCGTCCTCGGCGCCTGTCTTGCGTTCGGCCCGCCGTTTGACGCGTCGAAGCTGGGCGCTGACATTGCGCGGATCGGCGCCGACCGGCTGTTCGACCTGGCGAACACCCTGCGCCTGACACCGGCGCTCGCCTCGGCGTTGCATGAGAAAGCGCTGTTCGCCGGCGTGCCGCCCATCGCGCTGCCAGACGGCCGCCGCACGATCGCCAAGACCATCGCCGACGAACTCGCCACGCACGACGAACGCCGCGCGTGCTTGACTGCGCGCCTCTCGGAGGTCGTCGCCGCCTGCAACGCTGTCGGCGTCGAACCGCTGCTGATCAAGGGCGCGCGGTCCCTGTGGCTCGGCGGCCCGCGCTGGCGCGCGATGCTCGACCTCGACCTTCTCGCCGCGGGCCCGCAGGCCGACGCGATCCAGCAGGGTTTGCTGGCCATCAGCTACGGCGATCCACCCGGATTGCGCGAGCGTCCCAACCGCCATCACCTGGCGCCGCTGGCGCGGCGCGACGCGCCTTGTACAGTCGAGGTTCATCGGCGCGGCGGCAACCGCTACGCCGAACCATTGCTGCCGACGGCGGAGCTCGAAGCGGTCGCAGGCGCGGCGCGGCGCGACGACGGCGGGCGCGCGCGGATCCTTCCCGCGCCGTTCCATGTGGTGCACAGCCTCATCCATCACCACGTCGGACACAGCGCCGACGCGCGCGGGCTCGTCGACCTCAAGGGCCTCTACGAATTCGCCGCTGACGTCGCGCAACTCGGGCCGGAAGAGCGACGGACCCTGCTTGATCGCGCGCGCCGCCACCCACGGCTGCTCGTCGCTCTCGATCTGTGGATCGCGGCGGCGCACGATTTCTTCGCCCTGCCGATCGCGCCGCCGCTCGCCGTCTGCGCCGACGCCGGCGCGCGTTGGCGGCGCGCGCTCGCGCGCCTGACTGGCTCGTTGCAAGGCGAATGGAAATACCCCGGCTACGCCGAAGAGCTCGCGATGGTCTTCGACCGCAATCGCGCGGCGCGCTTCGCTCCGGGCAGCGGCCCGCTTGCGCGCCGCGCGCTGCGCTGGCGCGCCGCCGTCAGCCTGCTGCCGAAACTCCCCTACCCCTGATCGGCCCGCGCGCGGCCGAGCAGCGCCTGCGCCTTGACGCGATACGAGAGGTTCTCCGGCGCCAGCGCGCTCGCTTGCGCAAAGGCGCGCCCCGCCTCGACCCGCCGACCGGCGCGCAACAGCGCGACCCCCTTGAGCTCGAGCGCGAGGACGCCGAACAGGCACTGGTCATAGCTGACCAGAGGATCGCAGAACGTCGTGGCGTCGACGCCGAGCAGTTCGTCGAGGATCGTCAGCGCCTCGCCGACGCGGCCCGAATCGACGAGTAGGCGCGCCCGCAGAAAGCGCAGCGCCCAATGGTTGGGGTAGAACGCCAGACCCTCCGCGACGACCGGCGCCGGATCTTCGCTGCGCTCGGCCAGCAGGTAGGCGAGCGTATGGGCGATATGCGCCGCTATAGGATCCTGGCGCGCCTCAAGGCCGCGCGCCGCCTCGAGACCGCGCCGGCAGGCCGCGATCGCCTCTTCCGCGCGGCCGAGCGCTTTCAACGCCCGGGCGAGATCGAACCAATAGTAGAGGCGGTTGGGCCACCGCTCGACCATCGTCTGCAACATCGGCAGGTTGCGGCGGTGCTTGTGGGAGAGGTCTCCCTGGTAACCGAGATGCTGGATCGTGAAGGGGGATTCGACGACCCGCCCCACGCCGTCGTCGATAAGCGCACGCAGCGCCGGCATGAACGTCTCGTGGATCGCGCCGACGAAGCGGATGCGCGGATCGTTGCGAAACAACCGATGCTCGCGATAGGGCGTCGCGAGCAACTGCGGATGAAAACGCACCGTCGCAGCGATCGCTGTCGGGTCGGCGAGCGCTTCGCCCAGGCGCAACCCCGGCGGTCCCTTCAGCCGTTCGTCAGCGTCGATATAGAGGATCCACTCGCCCGAGGCGGCGTCGAGAGCCGCGTTGCGCGCTGCGGCGAAGTCGTCGTTCCAGGGAAAATCAAGCGTCTTGGCGCCGGCGGCGACCGCGATGGCGCGGGTAGCGTCGCGCGAGCCGGTGTCGACGACGACCGTCTCGTCGACGACGCCCGCCAGCGTCGCAAGACAATCGGGCAGGAAGCGCTCCTCGTCGCGGACAATAAGCGCAGCCGAGACTTTAGGCCTCACGGGTCCCCCGAAATCGCGAGCTAACGCCGCGCTCTCCCGCCGACAGCCGCTACACGCTCCGACCCTCTACCGGGAGTTCGGCTCCGACACAACCAACTTGAGCACGCCGAAGCGATAACCAACAGCATCCGCCTCGACGCCTCAGGAAGCGGGCGCTAATTGGGGCTGTTCGGGCTAAGTGTTCGGGCTGGTCGTGTTCGGGCTGGTCGTGTTCGGGCTGTGAGTGTTCGGACTGTGAGTGTTCGGGCTGCGTCCCGAGTAGTAAATGGCGTAACTGGCCTGCGCCTTCGAGAGTGTCAGTCCGTTGATCGAGAACGAAGCGACGACCGGCACAGCGAAAGCCGCGGCGAGAATCAGCTTGCGGAGTGTCTCGCGCTTGGCCGCGTCCACAGACGCCAGCGCCCGTTCGACGTTCTCAGTCTCGCCAAGGATTTCACGTTCGGACACGGCCACGCCCCCTCGGTCTTGCCGCTCCGCCAGCCCCGGCGCGCGCCGACCAACCCCATTGGTTCTCGCGACAGAGACTCGCAGCAATTGCCCTCGCTTGCCGCGCGCCCCGCAATCTGTCTATCGGCGCTGTGAAATTGTGTCAACGCGACAATTGCAACGACCCGTTGGAACGACCGGTCCCCCTCCCCGCCGCGCCAACAACTAGTGTTCTGTCTCTGACGGTTGATTCACAAATTGGTGCGGGCGTGCGAGTCTGCGCTGATGAGCAGGATCGCACCGATCACGATTACCGCGGCGGGTCGCGATGACTTGGAACGGCTG
>JBEKVR010000231.1:0-4506 GCA_049513815.1 Roseiarcus sp.
CCGTCTCGTCGATCATGCCGAGATTCTAGCCGCTCCGTGTCCCGGCGCGAATCCCCCATGTCGCGCCCCAATGTCCCGCCAGCCAGCCAGCCCGATTCAATTGTTCTTGAACGAGCCCTTAGCTTGGATCCTATCCATTGCGCGGTTCAGCAGCGGCGGCGTAATCACCGCGGTTGCCGGCAAGCACCGAGCTGATCAGACGGCCACGGTGGGCAGCCCGGCGATAGGATCTTCGCTTAGCGTGGGCGATGGTTTCCGGCGTCAAATCGCGAGCACGCTGGATGGCCCATTCGTCCTCTTGCTCCATGAGAATGGCGCCGACGAGCCTGACGATCGCTGCCTCGTTGGGGAAGATGCTGGCAGCCGGACAGACAGGACGAGTGTCTCTAAGGCCGGTCCGTCTGTCCGGTCTGTCTGGATTGCTCAAGGGAACCAGAGAAACCTCTGCCCGTTGCACACCCACGCACGCAGCAGGTCGGCTTCAAGCGCCGCCTGGAGCGATCGCTTGAAGGCCTTGGCCTGGCGGTCGCTCAGTTTGCCTCGGTCCGCCCCCGCCTCCGCCTGTTCGGCTATGCGCGCGCGATGGCGGATCCGGACCGCGCTTTCTGCAACAGCTCGCACGGCGGGATTGGAATCGCCAAAGGGATGCACGCTTACCCCTGCTTCGTCGATGGCGACGCGCGTGACGTCCAAAAGAAGGCTCTGTCCACGGGGGATGGACCTGGGCGAGGCCTTCGTTTCGGCGCCGGCGCCCTCCTCAATCCGGTCAACGACAAGGGTTGAAACGTCGTCGCCATCCTCGTCTCGGGCTACGACGACCTTCGTGAGGTGCGCGGTGAACGCGATGTTCGACTCGTCGTCCTTGAGCTTTTGTAACGTCAGTGTCGTCGACAGTTCGCCTTGCTTGCGCTCGCACAGGATCGCCGCGTCAAGCGCCCCGATCAGACTCGAGTGCCCTCGCAATCTCTTGTCGTCGCTCAGCCCAACGTGGTGAACAATCAGGACGAAGGCGCGAAAGTGATTGGCGAGAGCCGTTGCGTTGGCGACGAATCGCACCATTCCTGCGCCATTCTCATCGCCCGCGCCCAGCGATTGCGCCAGCGTATCGACGACAATCAGTCCGGGATTGACGTTCGCGGCCTCGACGGCAGCAATGAGCCGGTCGAGATCACCGCGCTCAGTCCCGAGATTCGGCGCGCTTGCGATCATATAAAAGGGGACGACTGCGGGAAGGTCGGTGTGGACCCGTTCAAATCCGACCTTTCGCTTTCGCAGGCCCGCAGCGCCTTCGGCGGCGATATACAGCGTGGGCGCCCTCGTCACCCGCCGACCAGCCCAGTCCCTACCGACCGCGACATGCATCGCCAGACTGAGCGCGGCGAAAGACTTAAAGCTTTGCGACGCGCCAAAGATACACCCGACGCCGTGGCGGGGGATCAGCCGCTTGACCATCCATTCGTCGCGGCCGACGAATGCAATGGCGTCGAACGCCTCGATCACGAATTTTGGCCGCCTCGGCGGCAATGGCGCGGGCAGAAGCTCGACGAAATCGGGAGATAGCGAAGCGGACACGTTGATCTTTGGTCTCTTGGCGACGTTGGACCATGGCGCCTAGATCCATTCGCGATCGACCTCGATCTTAGAAAATCTCAATTCGAATCGCGGCTCCATTCGCGAATCGCGCGTCCTCTGGCTGCTCGCGGGACGCGCTTTGGCAACAACATTCATATGTCTCGCAGAGACTGGTCGAGGGCTAATCGAGAAGGAGGGATTGCGTTCAAACGCCAGACTTGTGCGGCGCTCCGGCCCATAGACCATTCTTCGATCCCCGGCCTGGTCGCATTTTTTCGGCACATCGTTTTTGCCGCCGACGCCGATGCCGTCGGGTCGCGAATGCGCCGCGGCGACTAATACCGGCGGACATAAGGTCTGACCGACGCCGGCGGGGCCCAGCGGCGCATGCCGATTGATGTGACGAGCTCGGGCGTGGCTGTGAGGTTGCGCCAGGCGTCGCAAGCGGCGTCGATGATGTCGTCGAAGTTCTCGAAGACGGAGTTCGACAGCCAGTTGCGGCGCAGATACTGCCAGACGGTTTCGACCGGGTTGAGCTCGGGGGCGCGCGACAGCAGCCAGATCGGCGTGAAGTTCGGCGTGAAGACGAGATTGGGCGTGGTGTGCCAGCCGGCCCGGTCGAAGATCAGCACGGCATGGGCACCGACGGCGACGTTGGCGGCGATCTCGTCGAGGCGGAGCTGCATCGCTTCCGTATCGGCGAAAGGCAGCGCCAGCGCCGCGCCGGTTCCGCACATGGGGCAGATGGCGCCGAAAAGGTAGGCGTTCCCGCCGTCATCGGTGTTAGCCTTGCGACCCGGCTTGGCTTGCCGTGGCGGATTTTGATTCCGCCATCCCCAGGTTCGAATCCTGGCGCCCCAGCCAAAAGTTATGCCGCAAAATCAGCTAGTTATGGCGCGTTCTTAACAGCCAAAACGGCACTATTATGTCGCGTCATGTTGCAAGAATTTCCAAGCATTTTCAATGGTCGCAAATTTTTGCCGGAATCTCCACGCAACATGGACGCAACATGAGCGAGTGTGATTTTTCGCGAATCTTGTCGATACCAGTTGTGAGGAATCACATCTAAGCCGTCGACATTCGCTTCCATGTGAGATTGCGGAGCGCTTTACAAACCGCTCTCCTTATGCGGCGAATAGGGCCGCTATTCGCCGCACGACTTGCGGCGAATGTGATTGCTTTTGCGGCGAATAACAGGCATAATCGCCGCAAGAGGCGCGGTGAATGCCAACCTATATCCATGAGCGCGCCGACTGGCCGCAATTCCGCTGGAGCGACGAGAAGATCGCGCCGCAGCTCGTGCGCGTCCGCCATCACCAAGGACGCTTGATTGGCCGCATGGAAGGGCTTGGATTCCAGTTCAAGGCCGAGGCCGTGCTTCAGACCCTCACCGAAGACGTCATCAAATCGAGCGAGATCGAAGGCGAAGTCCTCGATCGCGCTCAGGTGCGCTCGTCAATCGCGCGTCGCCTCGGCATGGACATCGGCGCGCTGCTGCCCGCCGATCGAAACGTCGAAAGCGTCGTCGAGATGATGCTCGACGCCACTCAGAAATACGCCGCGCCACTCACAGCCGAGAGGCTCTTCGCCTGGCATGCGGCCCTCTTCCCGACGGGGCGCAGCGGCATGACAAAAATCGCCGTCGGCCGCTGGCGCGACGACAAGGCCGGGCCAATGCAAGTTGTCTCCGGCCCGATGGGACGCGAGCGCATCCATTATCAGGCTCCCGCCGCCAAGTTGGTGCGCGGGCAGATGCAGGCCTTCCTGAAATGGTTCAACGCCAAGCCGACCAGCGACGAAGTTTTGAAGGCCGCGATTGCCCATCTTTGGTTTGTCACGATCCACCCGTTTGACGATGGCAACGGACGCATCGCACGCGCTGTCGCCGACATGGCGCTTGCACGTTCGGAGGGCAGCGCGCGGCGCTTCTACAGCATGTCGACCCAGATACGGTTAGAGCGCAAAGCCTATTACGACATCCTCGAAGCGACGCAGAAAGGCGCTCTCGATGTGACGCCTTGGTTGGAGTGGTTTCTCGCGTGCCTCGAGAGCGCCTTGACGCGAGCCGAGGAAACGCTCGCCGCCGTTCTGAAGAAGGCGCGCTTTTGGGACCGCTACGCGACCGCGGCATTCAACGTTCGTCAGCGCGAGATCATCAATCGTCTGCTCGACGGCTTCCTCGGCAAGCTGACGTCGTCCAAGTGGGCGAAGATCGCGAAATGCTCGCAGGACACGGCGCTGCGCGACATCGACGATCTCGTCAAGCGCGGCGTTCTCGTCAAAAACGCTGCCGGCGGACGGAGCACGAGCTACTCGCTCGTCAACGAGAAACGCTAACGCGCCATTGCCGCCGCCATATGTCGCAGGTTCATGCGTCTGCGCCCATACTTTGACCTGGACGACGACACAACAACAGCGGCGGCGGCCTGGCGGGAGCTGTCGTCGCTCACGCTCTTGGGTTGGTCGCTCGCTGCGGGCCAAACCCCATCACAGTTGTAGTCCGTTTAGAGAACCGAGAAACAAGGGAACGCGCGGGTTGGCGAGCGCCCTCGTTGCGTTCCGTCTATGGCCTCGAGCTGATTTTGGCTTCTCTAAGCCTGCGCGTTCAAACATGCTGCGAATGGTGAAATAGCCCCAGCGCGACGCCTTGTTCGGCGTTGGAACGCCCATCTGCGTCAGCGATTCGGCGATACCAGACATCGTCGCGCCCTGGTCGCGCAGCGCGCACAGAAGCGGCGCAAATTCGCGCGCCCTGGCGTTCGCGCGCTCGTGATTTTCGCGATTCCGCGCTTCGACCATTGCCCGGGGCGGTCGAGCTATGCCTGAATTTGGGTGACGGCGTGGATCAGGCGGCGAATTTGGCTTCCGGCACGACCTCGATTCCGTCGCGGAATTTGGCGCCTTTGACGACCTTCGGCAACTGGTTCTGACCTT
>JBEKVR010000232.1:0-4487 GCA_049513815.1 Roseiarcus sp.
TCGACGCCTGGCTTCGACTTAACGCTGATTATTCAAAGACCTGGCCCTACATCACGGTCAAGCGCGGGCCGCCGCCGGACGCGAAGGACTACGACGGCCGCGCGGGGAAATTCGCCGCGTTCTTCTCCCCCAAACCCGGCCAGGGGGATTGAGCGACGCCGCGGCTTGACGCTGACCTCGGTCATTTTTGATTCTTCGCCGAAATTGTGCTAAAGAAAACACTGTAAGGCCCATTGCGGCCTAGCAAGGCTCGATTCTCGCCCCATATGCTCAGAGTTGGGGCACACAGCGTTAATCTTTTGATTGTCTGCACCGGCGTTTCGGAAATCCGTCCGCCCGGTCGGCTATCGCGTTTGGAGTTTTTCCGTCATGGCGGCGCGCAAGAAGGCGAGCAAGAAGGGATCCGGCACGGTCACCAAAAAGGCGAAAGCGTCAGTCGGATCAACGACGTCGCGTAAGAGCAAGAGTTCCGCCGCCGCGTCGGCGTCGCGCCGGACGACGGTCAAGGCCAAGACGGCGCACAGCGCCAAAGCCAAGACTGACAAGTCCGAAGCCAAGCGGCGCGCCGCGCGCGCCGCCGCCAGCGCGGCCGCGAAGCGCCGTGCGCGTTCGGCTTCGGCGGTCCCGGCCGCGAAGCTCGTCGTCGCCAAGGCCAGCAAAGCCGCTGAAACGAAACCCATTGTCAATGAGGCCGCCAAGCCAGCCATGGTCAAATCCGCCGTCGCCAAGCCCACTGTCGCCAAGCCCGCGGTCGAAGCCAAAGCGCCTCGCGTCGCCGCTCCAGCGCCGCGTCCTGCCGCCGACGCGTCGGCCAAGCCCGCTGCGCCGCTCGCCAAGCGTGCGCCGTTCGCGGTCAAGGGGCGCCCTGTCGATGTGGCCGCCTCTATCGAGACGGAGTCTGCCGCCGTCAGGGCGGCCAGGCCGGCCTCTGGACCGCGTCAGGGCTTCAAGGTTAACGAATTTGTCGTCTACCCGGCCCATGGCGTCGGCCAGATCGTCGCCGTTGAGGATCAGGAAGTGGCGGGGTTCCGCCTCGAGCTGTTCGTCATCAGCTTCGCCAAGGACAAGATGACGTTGCGGGTCCCGACGTCGAAGGTCGTCGGCGTCGGCATGCGCAAGCTGTCCGATCCCGACATCGCCAGAAAGTCGCTGGAGATCCTGACCGGCCGCGCGCGCATCAAGCGCACGATGTGGTCGCGTCGCGCTCAGGAATACGAGGCGAAGATCAATTCCGGCGACATCAACGCCATCGCCGAGGTGGTGCGCGATCTCTATCGTTCCGAGGCGCAGCCTGAGCAATCCTATTCCGAACGCCAGCTCTATGAGGCGGCGCTTGACCGGATCATGCGCGAGATCGCGGCGGTGCAGAGGCTGTCCGAGATCGACGCGCTGAAGCTGATCGAGAGCCATCTCAAGCGCTCGCAGCGCCGCGCCGCCAAGGCCGACGCCGCTGACGGCGACGAGTCGGCGGTCGAAGAGGCGGCCTGAGGCCGCTGAAATTCGCGTTTGAACGCCGGGCGTGTCCGAAAGTGACGCGCCCGGCGTTTCTGTCTCTACTGTCGCTATACGCGCCGCCGCTGTCCGGCTATTCTTCGCCGCGATACGACCCTCCAGACCCCTGAGGATCCAATGAACAAACTGCTTCTCGTGAGCGTCGTCGCTCTGTCCGTCGCCGGATGTTCGATGTCACAACGCGAAGCCAATGGCGCGCTGATCGGCGGCGCCACTGGCGCAGTGGTCGGCGGCGTCGCCTCGCATTCGTGGGGCGGGGCGGCGGTCGGCGGCGCGGTCGGCGCCGTCGCGGGGGCGGTGATCGCCAACGCCACCGGGCCGCAAAGGCACTGCTGGCACAACCACTACGGCCACTGGGTCTGCCGATATTATTGAGGGCCGGCGGACCGCAGTTCCCTCGATCACGTTTTCGTTTTCTGCTTCGACGACGCCGGCGCGCAAACGCCGGCGTCGTCCCGTAAGCTCCAAGCGCAACGCGACCGCCGCCGCTTCGGCGGGTCGCATCGAACCCTGGAGCCAAGACAATGAACGCTTCGCTGAAGAAGTCGGTCGCCGGAACGATGGCGGCTCTGACCCTCGCATTCGCCGTTTTCGCCGCTGCGCCCGCCTCCGCCGGCCCGGGCTGGTGGGTGAGTCATCACCACTACGGCTGGGGCCCATACGCCGCCGTCGGCGTGCTTGGCCTCGCCGCCGGCGCCGCGATCGCCGCGAACAATTACGACTGCACCCGCTATCAGCCGATCTACGATCGCTGGGGCAACTACATCGGCAGCCGTCCGGTCAACGTCTGCTATTGAGCCTTGCCCGCGCTTTTGAACGCGCCGGCGAAGACCTCCCGCCGGCGCGTTTCTTTTTGCGCCGGCGCGGGCGGCGAGCGCAGCGTCAGATCGAAGCGAAGACGAAGCGCAACGGCGCCGTCAGGCGAAGTCGGCGCGAAGGGTTTCGATGGTGGGCGCACAAGGGCTCGAACCTTGGACCCGCTGATTAAGAGGCTGTAGTTTTCGGCGGTATTACAATATGTTAGGTGACAACTGCCCAATTCCGAGGGGATTTGGAATCAATGAGTTATAGTGGGATTGCCAACCAGGAAGCCGCGCTTTGTCGGTATCACGGTGTGATCAGGCGCCGAAGGTTGATCCCGCCAATGTGAAAACAATCAGTAGGTTGCGACGCCAATCGGCGTTCGGGCCCCGGGCGGATTGACAGGCATGGTCGGATCATCCTTCCGGCCAGCGGGCATTGACCGCAGTACGAACCGGCGTCTGGATTTCGGGCGGCGCTTGCCGGATGTAGTTCAAGGCGGCAGCAGTCTTTCGCGCATCAAGCGAATCAACATAGCGGATCGCAGCACGCGCCGAAAAAGGCTCACCTGCCTTCTCAGGCTCATGAAGATTGGTGGCGAGCGCTGTCCAAATCGCCGAGTCATATACGTTGGCCTTCGCCCAGTTCGTGATCGCCGCGACGGCTTGCGGGTGGCGCACTACGGCTCGCTCGCTACGCTTGCCAGAAGCGATATCGATGAACCCGGCCCCCTTTGCACCTGGCATACCTTCGTGGACGTGTAGGTTCTCGATAGCGGATGCGAGGTCGCTAAAGGCACTTCTGGCCGCATATGTGACACACGGCGCGCCGAAGGCTTCATCGATTACCAGCGTGTGTCGCATCGTTGTGGCGGTAGGGCGGATTCCTGCGGCGATCGTGGGCCAAGTTGACAGCGCTCAACCAGAAGGAGTGGGGAAACCCGGCGATCGGCAGGAGTTTTGGTCGCCACGCGATTTGCGTTGCGCGCCAAGCGCTTACTAGCAATGCGCCAATGGTGAAGTCCACGGTTGCACATGCTCGGCTTGTGTCAGCCGCCATGCACAAATTCAGCCCTTACCTCGGGTCCCCGCACAGACAGATTTCGAATTTCCTTTGCAATGCGGGTGTGTCATTATGCCGCAGTCAGAGGATCCGCGAAGGCGCTCCCTTCAGGATCGAGGCAATTGACTCTGAGGCGCCCTGCTCAGGCGTCAGGCTACCGGAGACGAAGCGCACTCCGCAATGCTGGCGAAGCGCAGCCGCGCAGGATGTTCGCTCAACGGTCCCAAGGGAGGGCGTCATGGAGCGTTACAATCTTGAATTGCTTCAAGATGGAAACGTTGCGGCCGCGCGCTTCGTCGAGCTGGAGAATCCGAAGGCGCTATGGCCAAGACTCGGTGAATTCGTGCAGCGCGCCCTGGCGCCGGGAAGCCATATTCGCGTCACGGACGCCGACGGTGGAATTGTCATTTTCGTGGGCGTCGCTTCAGCTCGCCGCCACTTTGCGCCCGCCTTGGGAGACGCAATCGATCGCAACTGACAGGAGGCCAAGGAGATGAACCTCCCTTGGTTTGGACCGACCGACGAAGAAATCGACGCAGTGATCCGTCACCTCGTCAGCCAGCACGGGGCGGACGCGCCCGACGAAGCGCTTCGCGTTTGCGAAGCCTACCGCTCGCTGGGCGCGTCGAAGAACGAGAGATTGTATCGGTTGGCGGCCCGCAAATGCGCCGCCTCACTGACTAAAGCGAGGGGGGCTGCAAGTTGGCGCGCAGCCGCCCGCCTTGTTGCACATCGAGGGAATAGCGCCATGGGCAGCGCTTCGTCATCGGCGAGCCGCCCGAAGGTGTGAAGCGGCACCGGGTCTGAAGGCCGATCGGCGTCGCAAGCAGTTGATTAGCTTTGCTTTGGCTGGGTCAAACTTCGACGCTTGTTCACAGTCGTAGAGGGTCTCAGCGTTCGTAGCGTCGCCCACTGCCGAGCATGAAAGCCTCGCCAATCGGCGGCTTCTTCGTGACGCAAATGCCGTCGTTTGTGGATCGGCGTGGGGTCCGGTTCTGCGAACGGGGCTATAAGCTCTCCCCATGCGCCCGCTCCTGCACGCCTTTCTGGTCAACGGACGGTCGGGCGACCCGGCCGTCTATGTCGAAACCCTGTTTGAAAAGGGCGCGCTC
>JBEKVR010000233.1:0-4468 GCA_049513815.1 Roseiarcus sp.
CAAGCGGTCAGAGTGGCGGCGGCGCGCGCCGCGACGTGGATGGCCGGGTCAAGCCCGGCCATGATGCGCGGAATAAGTCCGAGGAAAGCCAGTCCATGCGCTGCCCATATTGCGGCGGGCTCGACACCCAGGTGAAGGACTCGCGGCCGACCGAGGACGCGTCGTCGATCCGCCGTCGCCGCATCTGTCCCGATTGCGGCGGCCGCTTCACCACGTTCGAGCGGGTGCAATTGCGCGAGCTGATGGTAGTCAAGAGGGGCGGTCGTCGCGCGCCCTTCGACCGCGACAAGCTGCAGCATTCGGTCGAGGTCGCGCTGCGCAAGCGCGCCGTCGCGCCTGAGCGGGTCGAGCGCATGATCAACGGCATCGTGCGCCAGCTCGAGAGCCAGGGCGACGCCGACATCCCGACCGAGCGCATCGGCGAATTGGTGATGGAAGGCCTGAAGGGCCTCGACGACGTCGCCTACGTGCGCTTCGCCTCGGTCTACCGCAATTTCCGCGAGGCGCGCGATTTCAACGCGATCGTCGGCGAGCTCGCGGGCGGGCCAGACGCCGAGCCGGCGCCGGACGGCGCCAATCCGCGACCGCGCGCGCCGGCGCGATGAGCGGCCTGGACGCGATGCGCGAGGACGACGAACGGTGGATGGCCGCCGCGCTGCGGTTCGGCCGCCGCAACTTCGGCCTGACCGCGCCCAACCCTTGCGTCGCCGCGTTGATCGTTTGCGACGGCGTTGTCGTCGGCCGCGGCGTCACGGTGCCGGGCGGCCGGCCGCACGCCGAGGTTGTCGCGCTCGCCGAAGCGGGCGAAGCGGCGCGCGGCGCGACGATGTACGTGACGCTCGAACCGTGCTCGCACACCGGCGTCACGCCGCCCTGCGCCGACGCGATCGTCGCCGCCGGAATCGCGCGCCTCGTCTGCGCGCTTGGAGACCCGGACGCGCGCGTCGCCGGCCGCGGCCTCGCCCGGCTGCGCGAGGCGGGGATCGCCGTCGCCGTCGGCGTCGGCGAAGCCCAGGCGCGACGCGATCATCGCGGCCATATTCTGCGCGTCACCGTCGGCCGGCCGATGGTGACGCTGAAGCTCGCCTTGACCGCCGACGGCTACGCCGCCGGCGACGAGCACGACGCGCGCCTCGCCATCACCGGGGAAGCGGCCAACGGCGCCGTGCAGGTGATGCGCTCGCTGCACGACGCGATCATGATCGGCGTCGGCACGGCGCGCGACGACGATCCGTTGCTCACCGTGCGGCTGCCTGGCGTCGCGCAGAAGCCGCTGCGCGTCATCCTCGACTCGCGGCTCGAGCTGCCGCTCGCTTCGCGGCTCATGGCGACCGCGCGCCAATTTCCGACATTGGTCGTCGCTACGGCCGCCGCGCCGGCCGCGCGCGAAGCGGCGCTCGCCGCCAAGGGCGTCGAAACGGCGCGCGTCGAGGCCGATCCGGCCGGAGGCGTCGATCTCGGCGCGGCGCTGCGGCTCATCGGCAAGCGCGGCGTGACGCGCGTCTTCAGCGAGGGCGGCCCGCGCGTGGCGTCGCGGCTGATCGCGCTCGGGCTCGTCGACGAGGCGGCGCTGTTCACCGCCGTCAAGCCGCTCGGCCGGCCCGGACGGCCGGCGCTCGACGCCGCCGCCCACGCCGCGCTGGTTGACCTGGCGCAGTACCGCGCGCTCGAGCCCGAGACATATGGGACCGACACGCTGCGACGCTGGGAACGGGTTGGGTGATTCTTCCGCGCTTGGAACGTTGGGCGGCGAGGTCTACGTATGCCCTCGTCCTGAGGCGCCCTCGCGCCAGCGAGGGCCTCGAAGGACGATCTGAGGATCGCCCGCGATAACGAGCGATCTGGAACGTCCTTCGAGGCCGCTGCGCGGCGCCTCAGGACGAGGGCGGAGGTTGGCCGCGGATAGGAGAATGTATGTTCACCGGGATTGTCACCGACGTCGGCGAAGTCGTTGAAGTGCGGCGCGGGGCCGAGAAGCTGCAGCTTACCGTCGCTTGCCGCTACGATATCGCGACGGTCGATGTCGGCGCGTCGGTCGCCCATGCCGGCGTGTGCCTGACCGTGGTCGAAGCGGCGCGACGCGGCAATCGTACGGCGATCACGACCGACGTCGGCGCGGAGACGCTGGCGGTGACGACGCTCGGCGGCTGGAAGGTCGGCGACAAGGTCGACCTCGAACGTTCGCTCAAGATCGGCGACGAGCTCGGCGGCCACATGGTCAGCGGTCACGTCGACGGCGTGGCGGAAGTCCTCGAACGCCGCGACTTCGACGGCATGGCGCATTTTGTCTTCCGTGCGCCGGCGACGCTGGCGAAGTTCATCGCCGTCAAGGGCTCGGTGGCGCTTGACGGCGTGTCGCTGACCGTCAACGCCGTCGACGGCGACCGGTTCGAGGTGCTGCTGATCCCGCACACACTCGAAGTGACGACGCTGAGCGGATGGAAGGTCGGCGATCGCGTCAACATTGAGGTCGACCAGATGGCCCGCTACGCGGCGCGGCTGGTCGAGGCGGGCGGATTCGCGACTGGCGCGCCGCCGGCGGCCTGAATTCGGCGCGTCGTCAGCCGGCGAACAAAGGCGCGACGCCTTCGCGCATCGTCAGGCGTCTGAGCGGCCCAATCGCGCCGAGCGCGGCGAGGCCGAGGCCGCGCGCGAGATCGGCCGGCGCGCAATCCGCGAGCAGGGAGCGATTGAGCCCGGCGACGGCGGTCGTTCGGAACAGAATGTCGGCGGCGCGCGAACGCGCATAGCGGTCGAGCGCGGCGTCGGCGCCGAGATCGTCGCTCGCGGTCGCGGCGGCGATCAGCGCCCTGACGTCGCGTAAGCCCAGGTTGAGCCCCTGCGCGCCGATCGGCGGGAAGGCGTGCGCTGCGTCGCCGACCAGCGCCAGTCGGGTCGCGACCAGACGGCCGACGCTTTGGCGCGCGAGCGGGAAAATTCCGCGCTCGCCCTCGATCCGCATCGCGCCGAGCAGCGAGCGCGCCTGGCGCTCGATCTCTGCGGCGAGGGCGGCGTCGTCGAGCGCGCCGCGCCGCTTCGCCTCCGGCTCGCTCATCGCCCAGACCAGGCTCGAGCGATGGAGCGCGCCGGGCGCCGCGGGCAGGGGCACCAGCGTGAACGGTCCCTGGCGGGTGTGAAACTCGGTCGAGACGTCGTCGTGCGGGCGCGCGTGGGCGAGCACGACAGTCAGCGCGCACTGCGGGTAGCGGCGCGCGCGGACCGCAATCCCGGCGGCGCGTCGCGACGGCGAAGCGCGCCCGTCCGCGCCGACGACCAGCGCGGCGGCGAAGACGCGTCCGTCGGCGAGCGTCATCGCGGCGCGCTCGGGCGCGAAATCGAACGCGGCGACGTTGGCCGCGATGCGAACGAGATCAGTTTGAGCGCCGGCCGCCGCTTCGAGCGCGTCGGAAAGCGCCGCGTTCTCGACGTTCCAGCCGAAGACGTCGCGGCCGATCTCGGCGGCGCGGAACGCGATCGGCGGCGGCGCGAACAGCGAGCCGGTGTCGTCGACGATCCGCAGGCCCCGCATCGGCGCGGCGCGCGCCGCCACCGCTGGCCAGACGCCGAGTTCGTCGAGAAAATCACTCGACGGGCCGAGCAGCGCCACCGTCCGTCCCTGGCCGAGCCGCTCGGTCGCGCCGGCTGAGATCACGCGACGGCCGGCGCGGGCGAAGCCGATCGCCGCCGCCAGGCCGGCGAGCCCCGCGCCGACGACGAAGACGTCGCAGATTTCGGCGGCTTCGATTTGGGAAGGGGCCATTGCCCTATCCTGACATGCGTGCTTTTAAGCTGTCCAGCCAGCCAGCCAGCCAGCCAGCCAGCCTGGCCGGGGGCGGGCGGCGGAGGGCTGGGGACGAATCGGCATGACGAGCGCGCGCAAGGCCATGCCGGTTCGCCGCGTCGCGGGGTTCTCGGTTCACCTCTTCACCGCCTCCGGCGGCGCCGTGGCGCTGCTGGCGCTTGACGCGGCGATCGAGCGCAAATTCTCGATCTGTTTCGCCTGGCTCGCCCTGGCGCTGTTCATCGACGGCATCGACGGAACGCTGGCGCGCTTCGCCAAGGTCAGCGAGACGGCGGCGACGATCGACGGCGCGATCCTCGACCTGGTGGTCGATTTTCTCACCTACGTCCTGGTGCCGGTGGTGGCGTTGTGGCGCTCCGACCTGATGCCGTCGACGGTCGCCTTCTGGATCGGTCTCGCCGTCGTCATCGCCTCGGCGCTCTATTTCGCCGACACGCGGATGAAGACCAACGACTATTGGTTCCGCGGCTTTCCGGCGATCTGGAACGTGTTCGCGTTCTATCTGTTCGTGCTGCGCTGGCCGTGGCAAATCAACGCGGTCCTGACGCTCGCGGCGACGGCGGCGATGTTCGCGCCGGTCGTCTTCGTCCATCCGCTGCGGGTGCGCCGCCTGCGGCCGCTGACGATCGCCGCCACGATTGTCTGGTTTGCGCTTGCCGCCGTGGC
>JBEKVR010000234.1:0-4333 GCA_049513815.1 Roseiarcus sp.
CGATCCTTGACAGCCGATCCGGTTTGGAAAAACGGGCTCAACAAGAACTCGACGGCAAGGTCCGTTCCGCGGCGCTCAAATCGGCAAAGACGGGCGTGTCCAGAATAGGGGAATTATGCAAGTGTCACCGTAATCCAACTAATCGCCTTGTAGGCCGTTTCCGTTTTTGCGACTTTACCCAATGAAGCCTTCGTGTCCTTTCTCTGGGGGACCGCACGGAATGAGTTTGAGTCAAAGCGCGGGCACGGCAACCAGTTCCGCCCCGTCTGTTTCGATATCGCCTCGACGATTTGCGGTCGGGGTTCTCGGGGTTATGTCACTAAATTTCGTCGCGGTTTGTTGTATTATTGTGATCGCTCCGCTCATATATGCAGCGTGGTTCGACTTGACTGATATACCGCTGGTTCTTGAAAACAGCGCTAAAAGCAATCTTTCGCCCAGCGATGTTAATAAGAGTACTCTTTCCTTGGCACTTGTACTTTCGTCCGTACTATTTTCGCCTATAATAATATCATGGTGGGGCGCGAAAAACATCCTTCGAGAGAATCTACTAAATTCTATAATTTTCATTGCTGTCTGGGCCGTATTTGATTATGCATTTCTTAGGGAAACGCCGTGGAACCAACTGCTAGTCGATCAGAACGTCGTTCTTCCCATATTGTGCTGCCTGGCAATAGCCTTAGACTCCATTCGAAATAAGTTCAGAGATCGAAATGCTTGAAGAGCTTTCAAAATTGTCTGGGCTTCCTTGGCTTGCCCAATGTGTTACGCCTCTACGAACGGTGAACAATCTAATACAACGAAGTCGCGCAGATCAGTCGATATCAGAATTATTTTACGAATTTTGGCTTTTTCCAATCGGTCTTGCTTTTCTGATTAACATAATTGTATTGTTCTCGTTTCCAGTATCTCATGTCGACAATTATTTTTGGTTGGCATATCTATTCTCAGACAGTCTAAGACTATTCATTGACGCAATGTTGTTGTTCATTGCGTGTTATGTTTTAGGTATAAGAGTAACACTAAATAGTTGTTACTACATCTATACGATTGCTGTCTTATACATTCCGATTGACAGTATTAGTCACATTCAGTCAGCTTATCAAAATTACTCGACGTTGATGGACGTAAAGGCGATGAACTTTGATGTGTTTTCGGCCGGAAGATTTCTATTATCTCATCCGGACAAGCTCGCGCAGGCTTCCGGAATCGCCTTTACTAATGCTGCAGCGTTACAAATCCTGGGCAGCACAGCGTCTATTTTGACCACGATTTTAATGGCAGAATCTATTGTCCAATGCTAGAATGGTGATCGTGCAAAATCGTACGCGGCCGTAGTGTTCTCGTCTTTCTTCTCGATCATTTCTAGTGCACTGATTCGTATTGCTCAGTTAGGCCTCGCATTCGAGTTCACGCAGACTTCGTCGTGAGGCCGGAATTACGGTGACACGCCCGTCAATTTCCTCTTGCCGTCCGCCGGCTGAGGCGACCGGCGCTTCGACATCGCGACTCGCCTGCGGCGCCAAGCGGTCGCCGCCAACGATGCGATCAGGCCCCGCGAGCGACCGCCACCCTCACCTTCTCGCGAACTTCACCTCGACCGGCTGGCTGTCGGCGGCGCGCCCGTAGAGGGTCAGGGCGATCGTCGTCGGCGCCTTCGGGTCGGCGAAGGCGGCGAGGATCTGCGCGACCATTCCCTTTTCCGGCCTGAGCTCGGCGCCGTCGACCGCCGACACTTCCATGCCGATCAGGTTCTTCTGCTTCGCCAGCGCGCAGTTCGGCGTTCTCGCGGCGCAATCGGTCAGCATGACGACCTGCTCGGTCTTGTAATAATGCGGGCCGTTGGCCGGGCCGAATTCGACCTGAACCGGCTGAACCATGAAGGACAGACCGCCGGCGTCGCCGATCGGCGGGCCGCGATCGGGCGTCGGCGCGATGTCGGCCAGGGCGGCCGAAACGACCAGCGGCGCGGCGACGGCGGCGGCGAGAATTTCCAGGCGCATTTCATCCTCCTACCGAAACGGACGGCGACGCGGGCGGCCGCGCGCGCGCTTCGCGGATCGCCTCGTTTTCAAGGGTCGAGGCGGGATCGAGCGCCGCGTCGAGCACGGCGCGATGCAGCGGCCAGCCGGCAGGATCGTCGAGCCAGCCGAACTGGCCGTTGGGATTGACTTCGAGAAACGTCGGCTCGCCGTCGCCGCTGAGAAAATCGAGCCGGCCGTAATGCAGGCCGAGGCGGCGCATATAGGCGTCGACGCGCGCGGCGAAGTCGGGCGGCGTCGCCCACGGCCGCCAGACGTCGGCATGGGCGCCGACGCGCGTGCGCCAGTCTTCGACGTCGAGATCGGCGCGGGTTCGCTCCATCTCGAAGGCGAAGATCCGTCCCGCGACGTAGAGCGCCGTCGCGTCGCGCGTTCCCGGCGCGATCGCCTGGGTGAGCCACGGCCAACCGGGCGCGAGGCGCTCGGCTTCTACCGACTGGACGTAGATCTGGCGGTCGCGCTCGGGGCCGAGCGGCTCGGTGGTGAGGCGCTTGACCATGCGCCGGCCGGCGGGCCAGCGCACGCCCCAACCCATGCTCCACTCGGGGACGGAGAAGAATTCGCGCGCGACGCGCATCTGCGCCAGCCTGCCGACCCGCCGCGGGCCGTTGGGCTCGATCAGTCGCAACAACCGGCGGGCGCGCGCCCATTCGGCGATTTCGCGCATCAGCGCGTGCAACTCGGCTTCGGTCGCCTCGCGCGCGTTCGCGTCGCCGCCGACCCAACCCGCCGTTTCGCGCAGCGACGGGCGCCGCCACAGGCAGGCCGTGAGCGCCTCCGACGCCGCGGCGCGGCCGGAAGGATCGGCGAAGGCGAAACCGTCAGGCGTCCAGGCGAAGCGGTAGTTCGCCCACAGGTCGATGTTGAAACGGAAGACGGGCTGACCGCGCTCGGCGCAAAGGCCAACCAACATGTCGGCCGTGCCGTCGACGCTGTTGGTCAGCAGGAGCAGCATCGCCGCCAACCGCGACGGCTAAGCGGATCAGTCGAAGCCGCAGTCGGGCACGTGATCCTTGCCGCCGTTGGTGTAGGACATCACGGTGTTGCAGTTGGCGGTGCCGTCGGCGACCGACAACCCCTTCGCGCCGCCGCCCTGCTGCAGCGCCCAATCATACGGCGCTCCGGTGAGACTGACGAGCGGCGGCCGCACCGCAAGCGAGGCCGGCGTCACGTCGCCGACGGCAGGCGTGGAAATCGCGGACAAAACGAGCGCAGTCGCGGACGTCAACATATCTGCCTCCCCCCTCAATGCAGCGAAGACTTCGACGCCAAGCCCGAAGCCGCCTGACGCCGAACACGCGCCCGTCGCGGCTCTGTATATTACCGCCGCGCGAAGACCACGCGCAATGGCTCGCCGCCAGTGTCTTCGGGCTCGAAGTCGATTTCGATCGTCGCCGGCGCGCCGTCGCGGCTGAACGCGGCGAGGATCTGCGAGCGCAAGGCGCCGCCGGGATCGAAGTCGCGTCCGTCGAAGCCGCCGACCCGCCGGCCGACCAGCCCTTTGGCGCGCGCGAGCGCGCAATTCGGCCGGCCGTCGAGGCAGCCGACGAGCTGGGCGGTCGGACGGCTGGGTCGCGTATAGTCGCGCGCGATGACCAGGAAGGTGAGGTCGCCGGCGGTCACGTCGATGAATTGGAGCGGCGGCGGCGCGATGTCGGCGCGCGCGGCGGCGAGCGTCGCGGCGAACGTGACGCCAATTGCGGCGAGGCGACGCATGCGCGACACCCTTATCAACGGCTCCGGCTTCTTCCATTCTGCCTCCGTCGTCAGGACGATGTCCATGAGCGAAACCGAGGCGCTGCTGATTTCGATGGCGATCGAAGGGCCGGTCGCCTGGGCGATCGTCGTCGTCGCCGCCTGGCCGAGCCGCGGCGCGCTCCACGCCGGCGCCGCGTCGATGGTCGCCACCGCCGTCACCCATCCGCAGATGTGGACGCTGGCGATCTGGTCCTACGGCCGCTTCCCCTACTGGCCGGCGATCCTGACGATCGAGGCGCTGGTGGTCGTCGTCGAGGCGGTGCTGATCGCTTGGATGGCGCGGCTGACGCCGGCGCGCTCCGGAATCGTCTCGCTCGCCGCCAATTCCGCGTCGTTCCTGTTCGGGCTGTGGCTGGGGGCTTAGAGCACTCTGCATTTGGGCGTACGCAATGATCCCCTCTCCCCGCTTGCGGCTACCGGATTCACACATTGTGGTTCGCCTTCATGGCACGGAGGCCGCGCTTTGCGGCTTGGAACTCGAACCAACCTTCGAGCATGACGACGGGGCCGGGTTTTCCGTAGTAGCCAGTCCA
>JBEKVR010000235.1:0-4323 GCA_049513815.1 Roseiarcus sp.
CAGGCGCTCGCCGCCGAGTCGGCGCATGCGCAGGCGCGCGAGGCGGAAGCGCGGTCGCGCGGGCCCCTTGCCGAGGCCGAACGCGCCGCCCAGCGCATCGACGCGGAAGTCAGCGCGCTCACCAAGCTGATCAGCGCGACGCCGAGCGGCAAGTGGCGGCCGGCGATCGACGCGGTCAATGTCGCGCGCGGCTACGAGGCGGCGCTCGGCGCCGCGCTCGGCGACGATCTGCAGGCCTCGGTCGACGCCGAAGCGCCGGCGCATTGGTCACTCAGCGAAGGCGAGGACGATCCGCAATTGCCGCAAGGCGTCGAGCCGCTCGCCGGGCGCGTCGAAGCGCCGCCGGCGTTGCGGCGGCGGCTGGCGCAGATCGGCGTCGTCGCCCGCGCCGACGGCGCGCGTGTGGCGGCATTGCTGAAAGCCGGGCAGCGGCTGGCGTCGCTCGAAGGCGACCTGTGGCGCTGGGACGGTTTCGTTGCCACCGCCGAGGCGCCGACGCCGGCGGCGCAGCGGCTGGTCGAGAAGAACCGGCTCGGCGATCTGTCGCGCGAGGCCGAGGCCGCGCGCCAGGCCGCGGCGCTGGCGCGCGCCGAAGCGGGCAAGGCGCAAGCGGACTTGCGCGAAGCGGCCGCCGCCGAGAGCGTCGCCCGCCAGGCCGCGCGCGCGGCGCGGGCGGCGCTCGATGCGGGGCGCGACAAGCTCGCCGCGAGCGAGCGCCGGCGCGCCCAGACGCTGTCGCGGTTGTCGGCGCTCGACGAAGCGCTGGCGCGCGCCGAAGAGCAGCGGCGCGAAGCGGCCGAGCGCACGGCGCAGCATGAAGCCGCGCTCAATGATCTTGCGCCGAGCGACGAGCTGGCGCTGGCGCTGGAGCGCGCGCGCACGCTCGCCGCCCAGGAGCGGGCGGAATTCGCCGAAGCGAAAGCGGCGGCGCAAAATCTCGCGCGCGAGGCGGAAGCGCGCGAGGCGCGGCGGCGCGCGATCGGCGAGGAGCGACGGTCGTGGGCCGAGCGCCGCGCCAAGGCGGACGCGCACATCGCCGACATCGGCGAACGGCGCGCCGCCGCCGAGGCCGAGCTGGCGACGCTCGCCGAGGCGCCGGCGGTCTTCCTGCGACAGCGCCTAAGATTGATGAGCGAGCTCGACGCGGCGGAGGCGGCGCGAAAAGGCGCCGCCGACGCGCGCGCCGCCGCCGAGACGGCGCTCGCCGCCGCCGACCGCGCCGCGCGCGCCGCCCTCGAAGCGATGGGCGCGTCACGCGAGGCGCGCGCCGCCTCCGAGCAGCGGCTCACGGGCGCGCGCGAGGCGCGCGAGGAGCTGATCAGGACGATCGAGAACGAACTCAACGTCGCGCCGGCCGAGTTGCCGGGGCTCGCCGGCCTCGCGACCGGCGAGGCGCCGCCCGAGGCGGATGGCGTCGAGCGCAAACTCGAGAGCCTCAAGCAGGAGCGCGAGCGGCTCGGCGCAGTCAACCTGCGCGCCGACGAGGAACTCGCCGAAGTGACGGCGAGCCGCGACAAGCTGGTGGCGGAGCGCGACGATCTCACCGAAGCGATCAAGCGGCTGCGCCAGGCGATCCAGAACCTCAATCAGGAAGGGCGCGAACGGCTGCTCGGCGCGTTCGAGGTCGTCAACAAGCATTTCGGCGAGTTGTTCGCGGCCCTGTTCGAGGGCGGCACGGCCGAGCTGCAACTGATCGAGTCCGACGATCCGCTCGAGGCCGGGCTTGAACTGCTGGCGCGGCCGCCGGGCAAGAAGCCGCAGACGCTGACGCTGCTTTCCGGCGGCGAGCAGGCGTTGACGGCGATGGCGCTGATCTTCGCCGTGTTCCTCACCAACCCGTCGCCGATCTGCGTGCTCGACGAGGTCGACGCGCCGCTTGACGATTTCAACGTCGAGCGCTTCTGCGACCTGCTCGACGAAATGGGCCGCCGCTCCGACACGCGCTTCGTCACCATCACCCACAATCCGATCACGATGGCGCGCATGGACCGGCTGTTCGGCGTCACCATGGCCGAGCGCGGCGTCAGCCAGCTCGTCTCGGTCGACCTCGCCGAAGCCGAGCGGTTCCTGGAGGCGAGCTGAGGCGCGGCGCTATGCGCGTTGCAACGAGTCGGACTCTCACACGGGCGTCATGGCCGGGCTTGACCCGGCCATCCAAACGGCGCCCTCGACGAACGTAGCCGCCCGGCGAAGCGAAGCCGCCAATTCTCCAAGCGCCAGCCTGGATGGCCGGGTCAAGCCCGGCCATGACGACTTTTCGGGTTGAGAGCCGTGAGAGCATAACGTTCCGTTCGTCTCGTCAAGGCGCGCGTCAAGTTTCGTCAAGCGTTGTCAAGCGACGTCAAGCCCGGCGCTTGACGGCGCGTCGGGATCGTCAACGAAATCAGGGCTATCCGCCGCGTCAAGGGCGTTTTCGCCGTCGCCTGGACGGGGCCGTCCGTCGGCGTCGACGAGACCCGAGCGCCGCGCCGCAATCATGCGCTCGGCCATCGCATTGAGCTTGGCGAGCAACCGTTCGCGCCCGCCCGCGTCCTCGCTCGCCGCGGCGCCTTCGACGGCGCTGTAGCGGTCGAGCCGGTCGAGCACCCGCAGCAGCTTGTCGATCGCGCCAAGGTCCCCCTCGGCGACGGCGCCCGCGGCGAGGCGCAGCGCCGGTTCGAGCCGGGCGATCTGCACCCGCGCATGGTCGAGCTTCGTCGCGGTTCCCTCCTCGTCGAGCGCCTTGGCGACGATCTGGCGCACCCGCTCGCGCGACAGCCCTTCCGCGCGCCCGATCGCCGCATAGGAAAGACCCGCCTGCAGGGAAGCGAGAATGCGCAAGCGCCGCAGATCGCGCGCGGCGGCGCGCGATGCGGCGGGGGCGGGCAGGGAGGCGGACATGGCTGCGGGTTCCTGAATCGGACAAAGAGAGAATAGCACAAATTCCGATTATCAGAAAGACCCATTAATGAACGGCGGCCGTCCGGCGAGGCCGGCGAGGGACCGGCGGACACGCGGGGCCGCCTGGAATCGCTTGCGGCCACGCCCGCCCCGCCGAACCGCAGAAAGTCGGAAACCTGACATTTCGAGTGCGTGACGGAGACGACAGCTTCGCGCCCACTGCGGCCAGTTTCGGCCAATGTGACAGCACTCGATAGCGGACGCGATGCCGACGGCGCGCGTTCGGCAATCATAAGCGGGGAGCGGAGATTGAAACTGGTGATTTGACGAGCCTATCGCCGTCAATCGAAAATCGACGCTGTTCGCCCGAACAGAGCCCATGATCGCCGGTCCTGGCAAGGGCGGCTGTTCTCGAATGCCGGCGCGATGCTGGCGAGGGGCGGTTGCGGACCATAGGGCGAAGCCGCCGTTTCAAGGACGCCGCGGAGACGGTCGCGCCCGGTCTAACCGGGCGTTGGGCTTCCTTCGGGCGAGTTCTCTTCACGGTTCGAGGAACTGCCGCGCCGCGGCTTTGTCGAATGGCCGCACATCGAAGCCGCGAACGAGCCTGACCATCTTTTCACCGCCTTCGGAAAGACGGACGCGCCCATCCGGAAACTCCATCACGAGCACATCGAACAACTCGGAGCTGTTGTCGACGTTCGTGTTGAAGACGTCGGTTGCGGTCCAGAGCCGCTTGCCCGAAGCTAGGTCCCAAAGAACGACCGACTGCTCTTGCGCCGGCGAGAGGCTCCAGGCGTGCCGCGAATCCTCACAGAAGAAAAGAGAACCCTTCACGGTCATCGTCGCGCGACCAGACGAGTCCAAGATCGTCGACTGCTGCTGATCGCCGTCGCCGACCGAGACGCGGTGAAATTTTCGGTCGGGCGTCCACTCGCCCTCGGCGTCGAATTCGGGCTCCGCGCTTGGAGGCGCAATCGCGCCGCCCAATTGTTGGCCGGT
The DNA here is from genome assembly GCA_049513815.1 of Roseiarcus sp. Lineage (GTDB taxonomy): Bacteria > Pseudomonadota > Alphaproteobacteria > Rhizobiales > Beijerinckiaceae > Roseiarcus. The sequence continues at coordinate 3,883 of JBEKVR010000235.1, forward strand.
CGAGACGTTCCACGCCATCCAACCCGCCTCCGTCCTGACGAAGACCGTGCGGCTGTCGGCGTCGAGCCGGATTTCGGCCACTTGCCGACGGACAGGGAAGACTTTCGTCTCATGGTGCTGGACAACGGAGACTCCCAGATTCTCGGCTTTGTCAGCGTCTCCGTTGTCGAAACTGACGAAGGCGAAGGTCCGTCGATCGCCGGAGATCGCCAAGTGGACCGCATCGGAGTTCGGGTCCACGTTCTTGAGTTGCGCGACCACGCGGGCGCTCGCGGGATCCCAGACGGTTATGTCATTGGGATCTTCGTCGGCGAGTATTAGGTGAGCTGGACCCCATTGGTGGGACCACGGGTGGTTGGATTTAAGGTGTAATCTCGCCTGCCCTTGTCCTTCAAGAATCAAGCCGCGTCTTGCTGCTTCTGCTTCTGCTGTGGGTATGTG
>JBEKVR010000236.1:0-4320 GCA_049513815.1 Roseiarcus sp.
CTTCGCGCAGCCGCGCTGCCGCGAAGCGGCGCCGGCGCTGCGCCCGCTCGGCGACGACCGCTCCGTCGTCTGCCATTTCCCGCTCTAACGAGTCTTCAGCGCGCGGCGCCGAGGATCAGCCGCGCGGCGAAAGCGCTCATCAGGCCGGCGAAGCCATAATCGAACCAGCGCGCCGCGCGCGGATTGGCGCGCGCCGCCGCGACGAAGCGTCCGGCGACGGCGATGATCGCCGCGCTGACCAGCCCGCCGATCACGATGAAGCTGAAGCCGAGGACAAAGAGTTTGCGGCTCGGATTGGGATCGCCGACGTCGATGAACTGCGGCAGGAAGGTGACGAAGAACAGGATGATCTTCGGATTGGCGAGATTGATCAGCAGCCCGGTCATATAGGCGCCGCCGAGCGTCCCCGCCGCGCCGCCGCCCGCATCGAGCTTCAGCGCCGCGCCGCGCTTGAGCGCGCCCCAGGCCAGATAGACGAGATAGAGCGCGCCGGCGATCTTCACCGCGTCATAGGCGCGCGCCGAGGCGGCGATCAACGCCGACAGGCCGAGCGCGGCGGCGAAGGTGTGGACGATGACGCCGCTCATCGCGCCGATCAGCGCCGCATAGCCGTGCGAGCGGCCGCCGGCGAAGGTGCGCGACAGGAAGACCGCCATGTCCGGCCCCGGCGTCAGCGCCAGCAGGACGCTGGTGACGACGAAGGCGGCGAACAGACTAGGCGAGGGAAACAAGTTCACACCCGAAAGCTATCGGATCACCCGCGCGCCTTTGCCCTTCATGATCGCTTCGACTTCCTTGACGTTGACCATCGAGGTGTCGCCCGGCGTGGTCATCGCCAGCGCGCCGTGCGCCGCGCCGTATTCGACCGCCGCCTGCGGCCCCTTGCCTTCCAGGAAGCCGTAGGCCAGCCCCGAAGCGAAGCCGTCGCCGCCGCCGACGCGATCGTAGATCTCGAGGTTCTCGCGTAAGGGGGCCTCGTAGAACGCGCCGCCGGCGTAGAGCACCGCGCCCCAGTCGTTGAACGACGCGGTCTTGGCGTTGCGCAGCGTCGTCGCCGCGACCTTGAAATTGGGGAAGGCTTTGACCGCCTGGGCGATCATCGTCTTGAAGTTGGCCGGGTCGATGTTGGAGATGTGCTCGTCGAGCCCCTCGACCGCGAAGCCGAGGCAGGCGGTGAAGTCCTCCTCGTTGCCGATCATCACGTCGACGTGCGGCGCGATCGTCCGGTTGATCTTCTGCGCGCCGTCCTTGCCGCCCTGGCTCTTCCACAGCGAGGCGCGATAGTTGAGGTCGTAGGAGACGATCGTCCCGTGCTTGTGCGCCGCCTCGACGGCTTCGATCACCGCTTCGGCGGTGTTGCTCGCCAGCGCGGCGAAGATGCCGCCGGTGTGGAACCAGCGCACCCCCTCTTCGCCGAACAGCTTCTCCCAGTTCACTTCGCCAGGGCGGATCTGCGAAGCGGCCGAATGGCCGCGGTCCGAGCAGCCGAGCGCGGCGCGCACGCCGAAGCCCTTTTCGGTGAAGTTGAGGCCGACGCGGGTGTTGCGCCCCAGCCCGTCGAACTCGCGCCAGATCACATGCGACGTGTCGACGCCGCCCTGCCACATCAGGTCCTGGACCAGCCAACCGAGATCGTTGACCGGCAGCGCGGTGACCGCAGTTGCGCGCTTGCCCCAGCACTTGCGCATCGCGCGGGCGACATTGTATTCGCCGCCCCCTTCCCACACTTGGAACGAGCGCGCGTTGCGCACGCGGCCGAAGCCGGGATCGAAGCGCAGCATCACCTCGCCGAACGAGGCGCAGTCCCACTTCGTCTCGGCGGCCGGGCGGATCTTGAGGATTTCGTCGGCCATCTCACTTCCCCCGGATCTTGCGGATCAGCGCGATCGTCTCGCGCACCTTCTTCTCGACGCCGGAATAGTCCTTGGCGGCGAGCAATTCCTTGGTGATCAGGTTCGAGCCGATGCCGACGCAGGCGACGCCCGCCTTGAACCATTTGGTCAGCGATTCCTCGGTGGCGTCGACGCCGCCGGTCGGCATGATGCGCGTCCACGGACAGGGGCCGAGCATCGCCTTGACGAATTCCGGGCCGCCGACCGAGCCGCCGGGGAAGACCTTGACGATCTCGCAGCCGAGTTCTTCCGCGTAGCCGATCTCGCTCGCCGAGCCGCAGCCCGGGCTGTAAGGAATCTTGCGACGATTGCACAGCTTGGCGACGTCGGGATTGGTCAGCGGGCCGACGACGAACTTGGCGCCGTTGGCGATGAACACGCCGGCGGTCGGCGCGTCGACGATCGAGCCGACGCCCATGATCACGCTCGGGTCGGCCTTGGCGAAGTGGCGCGTCACCTCGAAGAACACATGCGTGGCGAACTCGCCGCGATTGGTGAACTCGATGCATTTGGCGCCGCCGTTGGCGCAGGCCTGAATGACCTTTGTGCAGACCTCGGCGTCGGGATGATAGAAAACCGGAATCACCCCCTGGTCGATCATCGTCGACAGGACGGTCATGCGATCGACGGTCATTGCTTGTTTCTCCGTTTCAAATGGCGCTTGCCCGCGGGCGGGCGTTTCATCGCGCCGCGATCGCCACCGCGACGCCGGCGATCACCCCAGCGGCGGCGCGCTGGACGTAACGCATCGCTTTAGACGAACGCAGCATCGCGCGCGCCCGATCCGCGGCGAGCGCATAGGCGGCGAGCGTCGCCGATAAAACCGTCACGGCGATCGTCGCAATCGTCACGAAGATCGTCGGCGTCAGGGCGTTGAGATCGACGACCAGCGGCATGATCGACAGAAAGAAGATGATCACTTTCGGATTGCCGAGCGTCAGCGACAGCGAGCCGGAAAACGCGCGCCAGCCGCGCGTCGCCTGCGGCGGCGCTGCGCTCGCGCTCGCAGCGGCGAACGACGAGCGCATCATCCCCCAGGCGATGTAGAGAAGGTACGCTGCGCCCGCGATTCTCAGCGCGATGAAGGCGCCGGCGAACAGGTGGGCGATCGCGGCGAGACCGGTGGCGGCGATCGCCAGCCAGATCAGGTCGCCGACGACATAGCCGAGGATGAAGGGCGCGACGCCGGCCAGGCCGTGGCCGAGCACCCGCGCCACCAAAGCCGCCACGCCCGGCCCAGGCGTCGCCACTGCGGCGAAATAGACCGCCGCGAACAGCAGCAGCGACGAAATCGACACGCCCGCCTCCTCCTCCGCCGCGTCACCCCATTAAAGCAGGACGCGACTGGGTCGCATGAAACCTAACCTTGAGCGCAGGTCAAGGCGGCCTCCTCGTTGTTGGGTCGACGCGTCACCGCGATTACGGCGCTGAGGGCGATTCCGGGCGCTACTTAAGTCCCGATAGCGCGGCTCTGTCGTCTTCGGTGAGGACCGCGTGGACAGGGCATTTGTCGCTCATGATGAAATCGACAAATGCATGATCTCTGAGTAATTCATAACGATCGAAGGGTATGTACTCCCCGTACAAAGTCCGCCCAACTTTTTCGCTAAAGACTGAAATCCGTTTCTGAAGAAGCCCGCGCACGACCTGGATCGAATTCTGTCTCCCGTCGCACACGATCTCTTTCATGATCCCGACGAGCGCGCCCTGATAACTTGCATCAGAAGTGCGGCTTGCTTCCAGCGTTCGCCGCCAGTCGTCGGCCTCGATCGGAAAAGGATTTCTTGGATCGCAAGAGGCGAGTGTCTTGTCGGGGTTTGCGCAATCCAAGACTCTAATTCGTTTCACGGCAGCGTCATGCATCTCGCCCGGAGTCATGCCATCGATCAGAACCGCCAGTTGCGCGTAACTCTGGTCCGTCCAGGGTCTCACATCAGAGTCGGATGGCGAAAGATCGCGTTCCCATTTTGCGTCGGGCGCGAGGACAGACGAGGGGCTGACCGCCTTCGTTGCGGAGTCCGGTAGGCGGTTGGTGCGCCACAAATAGGCACCAGTGAAATCCGTTGCGCCTATCGCCGCGTTTTGCAGCGACGCGCCCCGAAGATCCGCATGATAGAATATGGCGCCTTGAATCCGCGCGCCAGCAACGTCCGCCCCCTGCAGCGATGCGTAAGCGAGAGCCGCACCTTCCAGCGATGCTAACCTTAGGGACGCTCCATCCAAGTTCGTCAAACCGAACGATGCGCCTTGGAGCGATGCGCCTTCGAGGGATGCACCTGTCAGTTGCGCGTAAGAAAGGTTCGCGCCGTGAACTGGCCCCCGGATTTAGGACCATTGGCTAAGGTGTGAAATGTCCTGCTCTGTCGCAACCGATGGAGCGAGAAATGACGAAGTCACGCAAGAAGTTTGATGCGGCGTTCAAGGCGAA
>JBEKVR010000237.1:0-4305 GCA_049513815.1 Roseiarcus sp.
GTTCGTCTCATCGAAGCCGATCGGGCGGCGGCAAAGCTGGCGCCGGCCGAGAAGGAAAGCGTGGCGCGGCAGCGGCGTGATCCGCCCCGCGCGGCCCGGCGCGGCGCGATAGAGATCAGGCTGCAAAATCGCTTGCAATAACGACCCCCTCTGACGTTGTGTGTCAGCGTCCTTCCCTTTGGCCCGGATCGGTCGGGAAGGGCTGATGGGGATGGTTGGCGTGGACCAGATCGGCGAGATTCGACGCGCCTATTTCGAGCAGGGGCGGTCGATCAAGGAGATCGTGCGGACGCTTTCGGTGTCCCGCGCGACGGTTCGCAAAGTCATCCGAGGCTGCCAGACGGAGTTCAAGTACGCGCGGGACGTTCAGCCGACGCCGAAGCTGGGCGTTTGGGTCGAGGCGTTGACGGAGATTCTGGAGGCGGAGTCCGCGCTGCCCAAGCGAGAGCGCCGCTCGACGCAGCGGCTGTTCGAAGAACTGCGTGGGCGCGGATACGACGGCGCCCACGACAGCGTGCATCGCTTCACGAAGTCCTGGCGGGAGGAACGAGCTCGAGTTCCCGTGCACGCCTATGTGCCGATGAGCTTCGCGCCGGGGGAAGCCTATCAGTTCGACTGGAGCCACGAGACGATCACGCTCCAGGGACTGCCGCTGACGGTGAAGGCGGCGCATATGAAGCTGTCGCACAGCCGCATGCCGTTCGTGCGCGTCTACTTTCGTGAGACCCAGGAACTGGTGTTCGACGCCCACGACAAGGCGTTCCAATTTTTCGGCGGGGTCTGCCGGCGCGGCATCTACGACAACATGAAGACGGCGGTCGAGGCGATCTTCGTGGGCAAGGCGCGCCGATACAATGGCCGCTTTCTGCAAATGTGCTCCCATCATCTGATCGAACCCGTGGCCTGCACGCCCGCGTCGGGGTGGGAGAAAGGCCAGGTCGAGAACCAGGTCGGCAATCTGCGGGACCAGATGTTCCGACCCAAGCCACGGGTGAAGAGCCTGGCTGAGTTGAACGCGTGGCTGGAAGACCAGTGCGTCGCCTATGCCAAGCGAACCCGGCATCCCGAGTTCAAGGACCGCACGGTCTGGGACGTGTTCGAGGATGAGCGCGCGAGCCTGATGCGGCTTCGCGGCCCCTTCGACGGGTTCGTCGAGAAGGCGGTCAGGGCGAGCACCACCTGCCTGATCATGGCCGACCATAATCGCTACAGCGTCGACGCGCGCGCCGCCGGTCGGATGGTTCTGGTGCGCTCCCATGCCGAGCGCGTCGTCGTGTTGCTGGGCGAGGAAGTCGTCGCCGATCATCCGCGCAGCTTCCAGCGCGACAAGATCATTTACGACCCCTGGCATTACCTGCCGGTGCTGATGAAGAAGCCCGGCGCCCTGCGCAACGGCGCGCCGTTCAAGGATTGGGATCTGCCGGCCGCGCTGACCCAGGTGCGCGACAAACTCAAACCGCACGCCGACGGCGACCGCCAGTTCGTCAAGATATTGGGCGCGGTTCTCGATCACGGGCTCGGCGCGGTCGCGGCCGCCTGCGCCGAGGCGCTGGAGGCGGGCATCGCCAGCGGCGATGTGATCCTGACCGTGCTGGCGCGCCGGCGGCAGCCCGCGGCGCCGCCCAGCATCACCACTCCCGACGCGCTTCGCTTGAAGATCGAACCCGCGGCCGATTGTGGCCGCTACGACCGCATAAGGAAAATCGCCTGATGGAACGCCATGAGATTCTGGAGGCGATGAGCGAACTCAAGCTGTACGGCATGCGCGCCAGCTTCGACGAGATCGCCGGCAAGGGCCTCGCCCGGCGCGACGAGCTTTATCCGCTGATCGCCAGCCTGATCCGCGCCGAGCGTACTCACCGACAAGCTCGCTCGATCAGCTATCGCATCGCCGGCGCGAAGTTCCCGGTGCTCAAGGACATCGACGCGTTCGTCTTCACGGACACGCCGGTCGACGAGGGCCAGGTTCGCGAACTCGCCTCCGGCGCCTTCCTCGACGCCAAGCGCAACGCGATCTTCATCGGCGGCACCGGCACAGGGAAAACCCATCTGTGCATCGCCGTGGCTTCGGCGGTCGTTCGCGCCCACGCCAGAGGGCGCTTCTTCAATCTGGTCGATCTCGTCAATCAGCTCGAACAGGAGAAGGCCGCCGGTCGCAGCGGCCGACTCTCGGAGAACCTGCTGCGCTACGATCTCATCGTCATCGACGAACTCGGCTATCTTCCGTTCAGCCAGCCCGGCGGCCAGTTGCTGTTCCATCTGATCAGCAAGCTCTATGAAAACACCTCACTGCTGATCACCACCAATCTCGCTTTCGCCGATTGGCCGCAGGTGTTCGGCGACGCCAAAATGACGACGGCCATGCTCGACCGGCTGACGCACCACTGCGATATCGTCGAAACCGACAACACGAGCTGGCGGTTCAAAAACCGCTCCTGAGCCTCCGCCGCGCGCGGCGCAGTCGTGTTCAGCGCCGGCCGTGCGAGGGGATAAAGTTCTTTGCGCGCGCCGCCGCTGTCGCCCCTACGGTCGGGCTACGCCCTTGTATGGGAGTTCTTCTGTCAAGCCTTCTCGAGTCGGTTCTCCTGATATCTTCAGAGCCGAGGGGAGCCCGCCATGAGGCGCGATGCATCGCGCCGCAACCTTGTATTCGGTTGGGTCCTCGCGGGATCCAAACCATGAAGCAGACATTCGCTTCGGGGGCGAGGCTCCGAAGCGGCAGGCCCATTCTCCCTACGGCGTCGAAGCCAGGGCGTAGCTCGGGTCACCGCCACCTCGGATCAGCATTGGCGGCCTGTCGCAACGTCGTGACCGGCCGTCAAAGGACGTGTCTCCTGTTGGACCTCTTGGAGCTGCTCACATTCCCGGTCGCAGCACGACACCGGCCGGGACTTCGCCGACATTCACCATGCGCCAGAACGCGATCAGCAGCTTTCTGGCGAGCGCCACGATCATCGTCGTTTTGCGCGCACCCTGAGCAGTTCGGGCCCGGTACCATTGCGCCAGCCCGCTATCCTTTTGGAACATCAAGAATCGCCAAGCGAGTTGGATCAAACCACGGCGCACTCGGGCATTGCCCGCCTTGGCAAGCCCCTTTTCCCGTCGCCGCGAGCCACTCTCGTCAGGAGATCCCGTCAAGCCGGCGTAGCGGGCCACCGCCCGACGATCTCGCAGATTTCGGCTCAGCACCTCCTGAACCAACATATCAGCCGTCTCGATTCCGACCCCAATAACCCTGGCCAGGAGCGCTACCATCGCGTTCGGTCGCGACGGAGATGCTTGCTGCAAACGCGCAAGTCGCGCTTGTTCGATTGCCGCGATCTGCTCTCGGATCAAGGAGAGCCGCGTCATCTCGCGCCGCATCTCTTCCAGCAGATTCGGAGGAAGCGGCTGACCTTCTGGCGTGAGCAAGGCGATCAGTTCTTTCGGAGCCCGCCGCAGCTCTGGCTTGAAGCCACGAATCCCCATCCGTGCCAGCGCGCCCTTCATTCGGTTGATGATCCGAGTCCGTTCGCCAACCAGACTTTCTCGCTCTCTGCTCGGCCGCTTAGCGTCTTCCTCCTCCAAGGTCGGAATCGCGACCATTCGGCAATGACCGCGTTCGCCGCGCAGCCAACCGAGAAAGACTCGCATCAGCATCGCCGTATCCAGCCGGTCGGTCTTCGCCCGTCGGTGCTCGCGTGTGACGGCAACGCTCGTCGAATGGATCACATACGCCTCGATGCCGCGCTCCCGCAGCCATCGCGCTAGCCAGAACCCGTCGCGGCCCGCCTCGAAGGCGAGCGCGACCCGCTCGATCCGCCGCTCTTTCCCCTCCGCTTCACAGCGCCAGCGACCGACCAGGTTGAGCAACGCCACCGGATCGGGATCGAGCTTCTTCATGGGATGACGCTCAATGCCAGGCACCATCCCGGCGACGAGCCAACTCGAGTTGCTCATCTCGATAACCGTCATCAACGTGCTATCCTGATTCAGCGCGGTGAGGGAACGGCTCAAATCATCGAATGCAGGCATGATCTACATCCATCTATGGTTGTCCAAGCGTCGATGGTGCCTCAGCCTCGCCGCCTCCCATAGCTTCTCCCTCCGGCGCGACAGCGGCGGCGCATTCTCATCCTGATTGTCGCGCGCCCATCTCCCTCGGATTCTTCACACCGCGAGGGGGTCGGTATTGGCCGCGAAATGGAGTGGGCCCCTCGGGCCGGACAGGCGGGAGTTTAGGATTTGACCCTCGAGCCGGGCTTTCGAAAGATGGAAGCCCATGGCCAGGCATCGTTCCCACAGCATCGAGTTCAAGCGCCAGGT
>JBEKVR010000238.1:0-4270 GCA_049513815.1 Roseiarcus sp.
GCGCCGGCGAGGTCGTTGAGGGTCGGCGGCCGGCCGGGCTCAATTTGCTCGACAACGACGAGGTCGAAGCCGCGCGCGAAGGCGGGCGCATCCATCGGTTGAACGGCGTAAGGATCGTCATAGTCGATCGCCTCGGCCTCGACGCCGGCGGCGCTGGCCTGGGCGACGAAACTTGAGAGCGCCGCGCGCGCCTTTGCGTCGCGCGCTTCGCGATCGCCGCGCATCGCTGCGTGGCGCGCCTCGAGCGAGCCGTCAGTCATCAGCGACAGGTCGCGGCGCGGCCACAGCGCGGTCACGCGCGCCTCGACGCGCTTGGCGAAAGAGAGGGCATAGGGAATCGCCGCCCGGTCGGTTTCCTCCAGGACGACGAGAATGTCTTTGAGCATGTTCTCCCCCGCAGCTCGAGATCTTGAGACCGAGCTATTTTCCTACAAGCTTGCCGCAAGACTCTAGTTCGGCGCAACAGGATTATGCCGCCCGCCCGGCCGCGCTTAAGGGCCGGCCGGCCGCTTAACGCTTTGTTTGGCGTGAATCGAGTTTGGCGAACGAAGGGTGAAAAAGAACGGTAAAATTCTTCGCATTCGACAAACTCGGACCCGGAGGTCCCCCGTGTCGCGTCGCTTCGCTCTGTGGCTGTCGCCGCTTCTGGTCGCATTCGGCGCGACGGGCGTCGCGGCTGCCGATCTCAACCGCACCGACATCGGTCCCGGCGGCGCCGACTTCTCCGGGATCGAGATCGGTCCCGACCTCGGCGTCGCGCTCGGCTCGGCGGGCTCGGCCAACATTTCCGGCCCGGTCGGCGGCGCGCATGTCGGCTACAATTTCCAGGCGAACCGCGTCGTTGGCGGCGTTGAAGGCGACGTGACCTTCGGCTCGATTCGCAGCGGCTCGCTCGGGTCGGCCTCTTTCTCCCAGAACCTCCTGTCTTCGGCGCGGGTCAAGGGCGGCTACGTCTTCGGCAATCTGCTCGCCTACGGAACCCTCGGCTGGGCGTGGTCGACGACCGACTACAAATATTTCGGCGACTCGAGCGGCCAGACAATCAGGGGCCTCGCCTACGGCGTCGGCGTCGAATACCCCATCACTCGAAACGTTTCGATCCGCGGCGAGCTGCTGCGCTACGACTTCGAGGGGGCGAGCTACTCGTTCCCCGGCGTGACGCAGTCGGTGACCACCTCGACCAACGTCGCGCGCATCGGCGCAAGCGTGCACTTCTGACGCCGACCGGGCCTAACGGCCCGTCTGGCCGCGATGGCGCAGGAAGGCGTCGGCGAGCACGCAGGCGACCATCGCCTCGCCGACCGGCGCGGCGCGGATGCCCACGCACGGGTCGTGGCGGCCCGTGGTGACAATGTCGGTCTCCTCGCCGGCGCGCGTCACGGTGCGGCGCGGCGACAGGATCGAAGAAGTCGGCTTGACCGCGAAGCGCGCGACGATCGGCTGGCCAGTCGAAATGCCGCCAAGGATTCCGCCGGCGTGGTTGGAGAGAAACCTCGGCCGTCCGTCATTGCCGGCGCGCATTTCGTCGGCGTTCTCTTCGCCGCTCAGCGCCGCCGCGGCGAAGCCGTCGCCGATCTCGACCCCTTTGACCGCATTGACGCTCATCAGCGCGGCGGCAAGTTCGCCGTCGAGCTTGCCGTAGATCGGCGCTCCCCACCCGGCAGGAACGCCCTCGGCGACGACCTCGACTACTGCGCCGACCGACGAACCCGATTTGCGCACCCCGTCGAGATAGTCGGCGAAACGCGCCGCAGCTTCCGCGTCGGGGCAGAAGAACGGATTGCGCGCGGTCTCGTCCCAGTCCCAGCGCGCGCGGTCGATCGTCAGCTTGCCGATCTGCACCAGCGCGGCGCGGATACGCACGCCAGGCGTGACCTTGCGTGCGATGGCGCCGGCGGCGACGCGCGCCGCCGTCTCGCGCGCCGAGGAGCGCCCGCCGCCGCGGTAGTCGCGCACGCCGTATTTGGCCTCGTAGGTGTAGTCGGCGTGGCCGGGGCGGAACTTGTCCTTGATCTCAGAATAATCTTTCGAGCGCTGATCGACGTTTTCGATCGTCACCGCGATGGGGGCGCCGGTGGTGATCTGGCGACCCGAAAGCTCGTCGCTCGTCACGCCGGAGAGAATGCGCGCAATGTCCGGCTCGCGCCGCTGGGTGGTGAAGCGCGACGTCCCCGGCCGCCGGCGGTCGAGATCGGCCTGGATGTCCGCCTCTTCGAGCGCCAGCAGCGGCGGACAGCCGTCGACGACGCAGCCGATCGCCGGACCGTGGCTCTCGCCGAAGGTGGTGACGCGAAAGAGATGGCCGAAAGTGTTGTGGGACATGGCGCGGGCTCCGGCGCTTCATACGGAGACGCCGCCCGGCCGTCAAACCCGCGTCGATCGGCCGCAGCGCGGAAAAGCGCGGCGTTCGGCGGGCCAGGCGCGTCACCAGCGGGGCCGTTCATCGTCAATTCAGGTTGAATTCGCCATTGAGAGGTCGAGTCCGTCGTATGAACACCGACTCGTTACGGAGAAACGCAATGTTGAAGCAACTCGCCGCCATCGGCATCGGAGCCGCCCTCATTCTCGCGCCTGTCGCCTCGTTCGCGCAGACCGCGCCGACGCCGGCCGCAACCGCGGCCCCAGTGGCGAAGAAAGTCGTCAAGCATCACGTCGTGAAGAAGGCGCCGGTCAAGCACCACGTCGTCAAGCACAAGGCCGTCAAGAAGCCGGCCCCGACCCCGACCGAGACGCCCAAGTCGTAAGTCGCGCCCCGGATTGGACCCGCACGCGCCGGATGCAATCCGGCGCGTTCGGCCCCGAGGTTCAACGGCCGCTTCCGCCTGACCGGCGAAGCGGCCGTTTTCTTTGATCTTTCTCTCCAGACGCCGGTCCCGGGGTCCGCCATGGCGCAGGCCGAGTTCTGGTGCGAATTCGCCAGCAGCTATTCCTTCCCGGCCGCGATGCGAATCGAGTCGCTGGCGGCCGAACGCGGCGTCACGCTCGCCTGGCGGCCGTTCTTGCTCGGGCCCTTGTTCGCCGGTCAGGGCTGGCGCGACTCGCCCTTCAACCTCTTTCCCGCCAAGGGCCGCTACATGTGGCGCGACATGGAGCGCATCTGCGGCGCGCTCGGCCTGCCGCTGAAGCGCCCCGAACCGTTTCCGCAGAACAGCCTGCTGGCGGCGCGAGTCGCGTTGGCGCTCGAGGACGCGCTTCGCCCCGCCTTCAGCCGGGCCGTCTACCGCGCCGAATTCGGCGAGGGCCGACCGATCGATGCGCCGGCGACGCTCGGCGCTCTGCTGGCCGAGATCGCCGTCGCGCCCGAGCCGCTGCTTGCGCGCGCGGTCGAGGACGCCAACAAGGCGGCGTTGAAGGCGCAAACGGCGCGCGCGATCGCGCTCGGCCTGCCCGGCGCGCCATGCTTGACGACGGCCGACGGCGAGGTCTTCTGGGGCAACGACCGACTCGAACAGGGACTCGATTGGGCAAGCGCCCACGATTCCGCGGCGAAAAGGGAGCGCAGATGAAGGCGATGCTGAGGGCGGCGGCGGCTCTCGCCTGGCTGGCGGCGGCGGTTTGCGGCGCGAGCGCCGACGCGCGCTGGGCGACCTATGTCAACGACCGGTTCGGAACCAGCCTCCCCTACCCCGCCGATGTTTTCGTCATGCAGCCGCCGCCGGAAAACGACGACGGCCGCACGCTCGTCGCTTTCGACGGGGCGAAGATCCTCGTCTTTGGCGGCTACAACGTCGCCAACGACACGCTCGCTTCGAAGCGCGCCTCGCTGACCGGCGGCGACTACGCGCGGATCGCCTACAACGCCACGGGCAAGAACTGGTTCGTCGTCTCCGGCCGTCGCGCGATCGGCGGCGTCGATTCGATCTTCTATGAAGAATATATCGTGTCGGCGGCGTCGGAGACGATCCACAGCCTGATCGTCACCTATCCAGCCGCGCTCAAGGCGCGCTACGACCCGATCGTCGATCGCCTCGCCGCCTCGTTCGCCGGACGCTGAAACACCGAAAACGCGCTTCGCCCGGTCGCGCGCTCCGGGCGAAAGGCGGACCTGGCCGCGCGGTGATGGAGACCTTCATCGTGCCCTCTGGACCCCTCACGCGAGTCAATGCGACGCGCCGCCTGCGCCGCGCCGTCGATCCGATCGGCAACCTTCTTTCCGAGGCGTTTCACCTTCTCGGCTTGTTCGCCATCGGCGCGGCGACGGTCTGGGCCGCCGGGAGCGCCTTTGTGGCGATGGTCGCCAAAGGCCACGCCTCGCTCGAAGATCTGCTGC
>JBEKVR010000239.1:0-4256 GCA_049513815.1 Roseiarcus sp.
CCGCGTGCAGGAACAGCCGCAATTGGTTGGCCGTAGCTTTCGTGCAGGAGGTGCGGTCCGCCGCCAGATGCGTCTTCCACGATTTGATGTGGTTTTCGGCCTGACCGCGCCGGCAATAGACATCCTCGTAGAGCGCGCGGGGATTGCGCATCTTGAGATTGGTGACGACGAAGCGCGTGTCGGGGCCCTCCGCGCCAGCCTCGACGCGAGCGACGACACGCTCGACGCGGCTCCAACTCGCGGCGCCATCATAAAACTCCTTGAAGCGGCGCACTTTGCCCTGGTTCGGCGCCGCCTCGTAGCTTGCTTTCACGCTGGCTTCGAGGTCGCCGATGTGGCGACGCAAAGTCGTGGTCGGCGCGACGCCAAGCACATAATCGAGCCCGTTGGCGCGACAAAAGTCGAGAACCTCGGGAGCGCAATAATGGCTGTCGCCGCGCAACATGATCTGCGTTTTCGGCCAATGGGCGCGGATGGCGCGCAACAGGCGGCGTAGGAAGGCTTTGATCTCCTTGCCGCCGGGCCGTTTGGCGGGGCGAAGCACGGCGGTGATGAAGCGGCCCTCGCCGTCGAACACGACGATCGGCTGGAAGCCATATTCGTCGTAATGCGCGTTGAAGAGCCCAAGCTGCTGGCCGCCATGGACCGCGTCGAACGTGTCGTCAATATCGAGCGTGATGCGTTTGGGAACCTGCCGGAAAGACTCGCAATAGAGGTCGACCATGGCGCAGCCCATGCGCAACAGCGCACGGGCGTCGGGCAGGTTTTCCAGGCGCGAGATCGTCGATTGCGAACACAGTTCGCGATCCGACGGGGCGAGATCGAGCGCCATCTTGAACATGGGATCGCGGCGAAGACTGGAGGCGTCGTTGCCGTCTTCATAGCCCGCAGCGATCATTAGCAGCCGAAAGCGGATGACGTCGGCGAGTGAATGCGTGATCTGATCAGGCGCACGCGGGTCTTTGATGCACGCAGCCATGCGATCGGCGACGCGAAGGCGCTGCTCCACCTCGCGCAAAACAATAATCCCGCCATCCGACGACAGCAGACCGCCATCGAATTTGGCGACGATTGTCTTGCCGGAAACAGGTGACAGGCCGGGCAACGCCAGCATAGGGTCGCTCATGGCGGGTGTGGCTTTCCTGAAATCGCGCTGATTGGATTCGACAACCAAATCATACGCGAAATCAGATATTTAAGCTACATCCGCCAGTATGGGCTGCATAATCCGGGCTAATTCCCCCCGAGGTGGGCCTGACCTACCGACGCGCGGCAAGCTCGAATAAGGGCGCGCCGGCGTCAGACAGAGGTCTCTTCGCCAAATTCTGAACCGAGACCGACTCAAACTGGCGGCCAGACGTCCCGTTGGGGGAGCGCGTCGACCACAACCACCGTCCCGACGGGGACATCGCCGGCGACGTAGTGCGCCGGAGATCGCGCCAATTGAGGTAAATCAGGCCGCCTTCGGCTGGCCCCATTCAAAACTCGTTCCATCGACCCAGATACAATGGAGGATGATCGCGATCTTGCGCGCGATCGCGACTTTCGCTTTCTTCATGCCGATCCGTTTGATCAGCCGTACGCCCCACGCCTTCAGGGTTGACCACTTCTTGGTCCGATGCACGAGGACGCTGGCGGCCTCAAATAAATAGGTGCGTAGCAAGCGGTCGCCCCATCGTGAGATCTTGCCGGTGATATCTGTTTCCCCCGACTGCTTACGCCGCGGCGTAAGCCCGAGATAAGCGCCGACCTTCGATGCCGAGCTGAATCGCGAGGGATCATCGATCGTGTGGCGGAACGTCAAAGCTGTGACGACGCCGACGCCGGGGACGCTCATGAGCCGCCTGACGGTTTCGTCGGCGCGCGCGCGGCGGCGCACATCCTCGTCGAAATTCGCTTGCTCCCGTGCGACCTGCTCGTGAATCGACAATAGGGGCTCGACGACGGCTCGGACGACGCGCAACACCTAGTGTCGCACCACAGAGATTATGACTCTTTGACGGGATAGGCTTTGCGGAGCTTTTCGCGGGCCTTTTCGGTGGTGAACATCCATTGGATCTGGGCTCCTTCTGCGTTGCGCCGCTGCTCCCAAGCGGCGACCTCGGCGATGATCGTGTGTTTGCTGTCGATGCGGCGGTCCAAGCATTGGCTGCGCAGGACGCCGATTTCGATCTCGACCATGTTCAGCCAGCTGGCGTGCTTGGGCGTGTGGTGGAATTCCAGTCGCTTCAGCACCCGTCGGGCCTCCGGTGCGGGGAAGGCATCGTAAAGCGCGCCGGCGGAATGGGTGGAGAGGTTGTCCATCACCACGCGGATGATCGGGGCGTCAGGATAATCGACGTCGACCAGCTCGCGCATGCACTCGGCGAAGTCTTGATTGGTTCGCCGGTCAGTGACTTTCACCCTGCGCCACGGCCTGTGGGCGTCCATGAAGACGAACAGATTGACGGCGCCGTTACGGCGATATTCGCAGTCAAAGCGCTCGAGCTGGCGTGGCTTGGCGGCAATGGGCTCGCGCACTTCGCCGATGAGCTGGGTCGAGCTTTCGTCGAAGCAGACCACAGGCCTTTGCGGATCAGGCGCCCCTGCATAGAGGTCCAGCACGTCCTCCATGCGCGCGACGTATTCACCGTCGACCTTGGGGATGCACCACATGTCTTTGCGCCAGGGCTTGAGATGGTTCTCAGCCAGCCGTCGACGCACGGTCTCCGAGGACAACTCGTCATGGTCGGTGAGCTGGACCATCTCGTCGGCCAGAAGCTCCAGGGTCCAGCGGGCTCGCCCCGGCGGCGGTTTTGAGCAGGCGGTCGCCACCAAGAGCGCCTCCTCCTTGCTCGATAGCATGCGCCCAACACCCGGGCGCGGCTCTTCGCTCAGCGCCCCCTCCAGATTGGCTTCCACGAAACGCCGCTTGGTCCGGTAAATCGTCGATCCGCTGACGTTCAAGGTTGCTGCGATCACCTCGTCACTGAAGTCTTCGTCCGACGCGACCAGGATCTGGGCGCGCTTGATTTTGCGCGAGGCGTGGCGTCCCCCGCTCAACAGGGCGGCCAGTTGGTCACGTTTCGATTGGGTAAGCTCTACGCGGAACTTTATATTCATCGACGCCTCCTTCAGCGGGGAGGCGCAGATGAATCCGAAATGAGTCAGCCACTTGACCAACGTCCGGCCGCGGCAGGGTTCAGCTTTACGCAGATCCAGGGCCTGTACCTGGCCTTCATCTACGCCTACAGCCGGATCTTCAAACAGCCTCCGGCCGAAGCCGACATGCGTCGCCACTTCGGCGTCGCGGCCCCGTCTGTTCACCAGATGGTGCTGACCCTTGAAAAGGTTGGCCTCATCTCTCGGGCGCCCGGAGCCGCCCGCAGCATTCAGCTCCTGATCCCACCAGAAGCGCTGCCCATTCTTCGATAAGCGAACCCGTCACAATCTCTGTGGCGCGACACTAGGTCGACCAGAAAGGACAAAGCCGAAAACCTGGCGGCCTCTCTGCCTGCGTTAACGTAATCGTTCGCGTCCGGTCACCAGCGCGGCGTAACGGCGAGGATCCGCTCGATTTCGCTGGCGGCAATCATCAGCGGCTTGGCGAGTTCGTGCAGGCGCCTGACCGAGCCACGCTGAAGCGGAACCGACAGGCTGGTGTGCACGACCGGCCAGTTCGCCGTGGCGACCGCGACGCCCACGCAGCGGACCCCAATGTACGCCTCTTCCATGTCAAGCGCGTAGCCCTGCGCTCGAATTTGATCAAGTCGCTCAAGAAGTTCCCCGCGGGTTTTGATTGTGTTCTCCGTCAGCTGCGGCAGCTTCTCAGGCAGGCTATCGAACATCGCCTGGTCCAGCCGCAACGCCAAGGACGCAAGGCCCCCAGCCGAGGCGTAGGCGGGATGGCGTCTGCCGATATGCAGCGCGAGGCGCACCACTTGGTGCTCCGGATCGATACGGCTTAGGATCACCTCCTCGCCACCGACCAAAATCCCCAGATGGCAAGATTCATGCGTTTCTTCGACGAGTTTCCGCATCACAGGGCGAAGCATCATGGCCAAGTCGCCTGGCCCCGCAGCGCCGGCGGCCGACACCTCCATTGTCGCCAGGCCGAGTGAATACTTTCCGGTGTCTTCATCGCGTCGCACGAAGCGGAGCGCCTCGAGTGTAAAAAGCAATTTGTGAAGCGTAGCCTTAGGCACTCGGTGATTTCTCTGCAAGTCGACGAAGCTGACCGGCGATCGGATGTGAGCGACATCGACCAGCAGATCAAG
>JBEKVR010000240.1:0-4244 GCA_049513815.1 Roseiarcus sp.
CCGCCCGCCGCCGCCTCGATCGCCGCAACGCGCGCGCCGGCGGACGACGCGTCTGCGGCGCGCGCGCCGGGCGCGGCGAGCGCGGCGGCGAGGCCGTAGACGAAGGCGCGGCGTGTGGCGGCGAAGGGCGTCGGCGGACTCCATGGCGACGGGCGCGAAGGCATGCCGCTTTGCGCTTCGCCTGTCACCCCATGCGAGTGAGCACGTCCGTGGAGGCGGATTCGGAGGGGGAGGGGGAGGAGGCGCGACAGACCTCGCCGTCGAACTCTTGGCGAGACGCCTTTCCAAATCGACGAGCCTGTCAATGATGGCTCGCAGCCACCGCCTTCGGCGGCGCGGGCGAAGCCCGCGTCATTGACAGGCTCGTCGATTTGGAATTTTCCGCAACCAAGAGTTCGACGGCGAGGTCCGTTGCGCCTCCTTGTTCGTGCTTCACCGTGTGCGCCAGGAGGGGGCGACACGGCGATGCTTGCCGTATGGTCCTGCCCGATCAGGAGGGCGCATGACGAGCGGCGACGTCGAGGTTGCGGTGATCGGCGGCGGGGCGGCGGGGATCGGCGCCGCGCGGCGGCTCAGCGACGCCGGCGTCAAGGCGCTCATCCTCGAAGCGCGCGACCGGCTCGGCGGCCGCGCCTGGACGATCGAGGCGGGCGGCTTTCCCGTTGATCTCGGTTGCGGCTGGCTGCATTCGGCCAAGCGCAATCCGTGGACCGCAATCGCCAAGGCGCAGGGCCGGACGATCGATCGCACGCCGCCGCCGTGGGCGCGCGCGACGTCGCAACCGGGCCTGACGGCGACCGAGGCGGACGCAATGCGGGCCGCGCTGTGGGCGCTGCATGAACGCGCCGACGCGCTGCCAGAAAGCGAACCCGACCGCTCGCTGGCGGACTTGCTCGAACCGGGCGGGCGATGGAACGCGCTGATCGACGCGATCAGCGGCTATTACAGCGGCGCGGAATTGGCGCGCGTCTCGGCGCGCGACCTCGGCCGCTACGCCGACGACGGCGTCAACTGGCGCGTCGCCGAAGGTTACGGCGCGGCGATCGCCGCCCACGGCGCCGGCCTCGACGTCGCCTTCGACAGCGCCGTCACGCGCATCGATCACGGCGGCCGGCGGATTCGCGTCGAGACGAGGCGCGGAATCGTCGAAGCCGACGCGGCGATCGTCACCCTGCCGAGCGCGGTCATCGCCGCCGACGAAGCGCTGTTCGCGCCGACGCTTCCCGACAAGACGCGTGCGGCGGCGGGGCTGCCGCTCGGGCGCGACGACAAGCTGTTCCTGTCGCTTGCCGACGCGGAGGCGTTCGAGCCCGAGACGCGCGCGTTCGGCGATCCGCGCCGCGTCGACACCGCCTCCTATCAGTTCCGGCCGTTCGGCCGGCCGATGATCGAATGCTATTTCGGCGGCGCGCTCGCCGCCGACCTGGAAAAGGGCGGCGCGGCGGCGTTCTTCGCCTTCGCCCGCAACGAGCTTATCGGCCTCTACGGCGGCGATTTCGCCCGGCGCATCGCGCCGCTGGCGCTGCACGGCTGGAGCGGCGATCCGTTCGCCCGCGGCGCCTATTCCTACGCCCTGCCCGGCCGCGCCGACGATCGCGCCGCGCTCGCCGCGCCCCTCGACGGAAGGCTGTTCTTCGCCGGCGAAGCCTGCTCGCGCGAGGACTTCTCGACCGCGCACGGCGCGTACTTAACCGGCCTCGCCGCCGCCGAGCAGGCGATCGGGGCGCTCAAGCGATAGAGCGCGCCGTCTTCGGCGCTCAGGCGGTCGTTTCGTAGTCGAACAGCTTGGCCCAGCGGTCGAGCGGCCGCGCTTCCTGCCGCTTGAACAAGAAGGCGTAGTTGCGCCATGCCGTCTGCACGCCAATCGAAACGCCGCTGCGCACCTTGGCGTAGCTCGGCGTCTTCGCCTCACGCTCGTCGGCGCGCTCGGCGAAATGCAGAACATCGTCGTGCCAGTCGGCGCCGAGGAAGGCGAGGACGCGGCTCACCTCCGCTTTGAAGTCGAGCACCAGCCGATCGTAGCGGACGTAGCAGACCTCGGGCGATTCGAAGCCGAAGGTCCCGAACCATTGGCCCATGGTGAAATCGTAGGCGCGGCAGGCGTCCTCGAACGTGAGAAAGTTGTCCATCGCGACGTTGCGCACAAAGGTCTGCTTGAAGCAGCTCAGCACGACGTCGTACGGATGGCGGATGATGAAGATGTATCGCTTTTCGGGGAACAGCTTGTGCAGGAATCTCGCCTCTGCGGAGAGCATCGGCTGCTTGTCGACGAAAATGTCGGCGCCCGCTTTCTTCTTGCGGCGATCGATTTCGGCGTAGTAGCGCGCGCGCGCCTTGGCGGCGAAGTCGGCGACGAGCGGCTTGCCCTCGACGAGCGTCGGACGGAACAGGTTGTGGACCGAAGTGAAGCTCGGAATCTCCTCGAAGGCCTCGACGCGCGGGTGGCTGTCGAGCGCGAGCTCGAGCAGCGTGGTGCCGGAGCGGGCGAAGCCGCACATGATGAAGTGATTGTCGCGTCCCTGGGGTGCGTCGCCGGCGATATCCAGCGCGGCTTTCGCCTTTACGCCGCGGGCGAAGAGGCCCGGGTCGACGTCCGACCCGCCGAGCAGCTTGTTCTGCTTCATATAGGCGCCGTAGGCGTCTTCGTAGCGGCCGACCTTTTCGAACAGCTCGGCCCGGATCGCCGCCATCAGCACCAGGCCGTCTTGCGGGACGTGCTTGGCGACGACGCGATCGAGCAGCTTCAGCCCGTCGGGCGCCGCGCCCGCCCTGCCGGCCAGCAGCGCGCGAAAGATCTGGCTGATGTTGGGGAAGATCTCGATCTTGTCGGCGATCGCGCAGAACCGCTCAATCAGGTCGAATTGGTTGGCGTCTCGCAGCGCACGGCCGAGCCACACCGACCATCCCGCATTCTGCGGATTGATGAGGATGAGGTCGACGATCAGCGGCAGCGCGCGCCGCCAGCCGCCGGCGCTTTCGGCCGCCGTCGCCGCGGCGGCGATCGGGCCGACCTCGCCAGTGCGGAGGAAACGCTCGATCTCGATCGCCGCCAGCTCCGCCGGATCGACGCCGAGGCTCGCGGCGAGCTGGCGCTTGATCAGCGCGTCGGTCGGCCGCAGCGGCGTCTCCAGGACGGCGCGGGCGCGATCGTAGTCGTAGTCGGCGATGAAGAAGTCGAAAGCGCGCAGTTGGATCGACTGGTAGGTCGCCAGCTCCACCATTCGGTCGCGCAGCGGATCGGGAACGATCCCCTGGTCGAGCAGAACGTTGGCGGCGCCGACGGCGAGGATCTCGTCATCGCCTTCTGCGAGCGCGGCGAAATAGCCGACCGGCCCGAGGTTGAGCTTTTGCAGCGTCCACAGCCGCTCGATTTCAGCCGCCGCGTCGTCCGTCGGGCGCGCCGTTTCAGCCAAGGCGGTCGACATAGGCCTGACCTTTCCGGGCCGAAGCGACCCGTTCAGCATTGCAAAGGCGCCCTTCTCCCCGCTTGCCGGGGAGGGCTGGGAGAGGGGCCTGTCGATCGGACGCGCTGTCTCAGCTCGCCGCCCGGTCCTTGATGGTACCCTTCTCCCGGCTGCGCGGGGAGTAGCGATCGTCGCCGCCAAACGAAACGGGCCCCGCAAGGGGCCCGTTGGCGAACCGCCGTAGGCGACCAGCTAGAATTTGTAGCCGAGCACCGCGCGCACACTGTTCACCGTTACGTCGCCAGATTGCCGCGCGTACGACTGATACCCTTCTCCCGAGCTCGCGTAGCTCGACTTCGCCTTGCCGTAGTCGGCGTAACGATACTCGACCTTGAAGGTGATGTGGTCGGTGATCGCGCTTTCCCAGCCGGCGCCCAGGACAAAGCCGGACTTCCAGCCCGATTGCGACGCCCCGACTGACGCAGTGAATGGCCCGCCGGCGCTGGTGATGTACTCGTCAAGACGGACGCCGGACGAGATTTGCGCGCCCGAATAGCCACCCAAAGCATAGATCAGGTTGCGATCGGTCACGAGATAGCCGAGCCGCACGCCGGCGTCCCAACTGCTGCCGACCTTATACCAGACGTGATGGTAGGCGGCGCTGGCCGAACACGACCCGGAACACGTTCCGTACGCCAGCGACGTGCTCTTGGCCTTAAGTGTCTGTCCGGGAACATATTGAATCGGCTGAGTCATTTGTGATTCAAGGGAGGCGGCCTGATTCTTTGGGGAGCCGCCGCCAATGTGGACGAAGGAAAACCGCGCTCGCTACGATCGCAG
>JBEKVR010000241.1:0-4142 GCA_049513815.1 Roseiarcus sp.
CGGCCGAGCGCGATGTTGACCTCGTCGAGGCCGGTCGACTGTTCGCGCGCGCCGGCGGCGATGCCGGCGATGACCGCGTTGACGTCGGCGACTTGGGCCATGATGCGCTCGAGCGCCGCGCCAGTCTCGGCGACCAGTTCGACGCCGTGGCCGACCTGGGCGGTCGAGGCCGAAATCAGCCCCTTGATCTCTTTGGCCGCCTCGGCCGAGCGCTGGGCGAGCGCGCGCACTTCCGAGGCGACGACGGCGAAGCCGCGTCCCGCGTCGCCGGCGCGCGCCGCTTCGACGCCGGCGTTGAGCGCCAGCAAGTTGGTCTGGAAGGCGATCTCGTCGATGACGCCGATGATCTGGGTGATCTGCTGCGCCGACTTGGCGATGCCGTCCATCGCCGCGACCGCCTGCTTGACGACGACCGCGCCCTTCTTGGCGTCGCCGTCGGCGGCGACGACGACCTCGCGCGCGTGCAGCGCGGATTCGGCCGCCGCCTTCACGGTCTTGGTGATCTCGCTGAGCGCGGCGGCGGTCTCTTCCAGAGTCTCCGCCTGCTGCTCGGTGCGGTGCGACAGGTCGTCGGACGCGTGCGCGACCGCGTCGGCGTTGACGCGGATGCCGCGCACGGAGTCGGAGATGACGGCGACGGCGCGCTGCATCTGGGCGATGGCCTCGTTGAAGTCGTCTTTCACCTTTTGATATCCAGGTGGGAACTCGGCGGAGATGCGGAAGGCCAGATTGCCTTCGGACAGGCGCTCGCACGCTTCCGCCAGCGCGCTGACGGTCTGCTGCTGCTCGCGCGCGGCGGCGGCGCGTTCGGCTTCGGTTTGGCGGCGGACGATCTCATTGGCCTCGCGCTCTTCGCGCCGCGCCATGGCGGCGCGCGCCTGCTGGTCGTCCTCGACCATCGCCTGCTTGATCCGCTCGAACGCGTGGGCGATTGACACATAGCGTCCGCGCTGGCCGAGCATCGGCTGCTCGACCGTGAGGTCGCCGCCGGCGAGGCGCGTCATCGCCGCGTCGAGATTGCGCAGCGGCTTGGCGAGGCTGCGGGAGATGAGGACGATCGAAATCAGGCCGATGGCGATCGCAATCGCCGCGGCGAGTTCGATCATGAACTCGGCGCCGGTCTGAGCTGCCAAGAGCGCGTCGGCAATTTTGCTCGTCTCGTCGCCAAAGACGACGACGACCGCGGCCAGTCCGGCGATGAAGCCCGCGCTGACCAGCGCAACGCGAAGCGTAATGTTCGACGACCCGCCGGATCTAGCCATGGGTTCCCCTCCGCCACCGCGGCCATTTCGCAGCGACTATGGGGAGTTTGCGTTAACGTTTCGTCAACGTTAATGCGCCTCGGCGCCGGCGCGTTTGCTCCCGCCGAGGGTCGACGAAGGGGGTACCGCGCCTGCCGCGGCGATGGCGTATAAGGCCCGCTCCCCGCCCCGGAAGCCCCGATGGACAACGCCGCCTCCGCCCCGCCGCCGCTCTCCCCCGCCGCCGACCCGATCGGCGAATCGCGAACCCTCTCAGAGCTTTTCCGCGCCCGCGCGGCGCTGACCCCAGAGGCCGTCGCCTATCGCTGGCACGATTCGGCCGCCGGTCGTTGGGTCGACTGGAGCTGGCGGCGGGTCGCGGCGGAGAGCGCGCGCTGGCGCGCCGCCCTCGCCGCCGAGGAGCTGGAGGCGGGCGCCCGCGTCGCCACCCTGATGGTCAACGGCGTCGATTACGTCTGCGTCGACCAGGCGGCGCTGGCGCTCGGTCTGGCGATCGCGCCGCTGCATGTCACCGACAATCCCGGCAATGTCGGCTTCATCATCGGCGACTGCGGCGCGGCGGTGGTGATTCTCGACAGCGCCGACTATTGGCGGCGCCTCGCGCCCGAGCTCGCCGACTGCCCCGAGCTGAAGCGCGTCGTCGTGCTCGCCGGGCCGGACGAAGCGATCGGCGACGACAAGCGCGTCGTGCGCGCCGCCGATTGGCTCGCCGCGGCGGAGGGGAAGCCGGCGCCCGAGCGCCCGGTCGAACCGCAGTCTCTGGCGGCGATCGTCTACACCTCCGGCGCCACCGGCCGGCCGAAGGGCGTGATGCTGTCGCACGCCAATGTCGTGGCCAACGTGCTCGCGTCGCGCCAGAGCGTCGCGGCTTTGCCGGGCGACCTCTTTCTCTCGTTCCTGCCGCTGTCGCACACATTCGAGCGCACCGCCGGCTATTACCTGCCGATCGCCGTCGGCGCGACGGTCGCCTACGCCCGCTCGGTGGCGCATCTGGTCGAGGACATGCGCAATGTCCGGCCGACGATCCTGATCTCGGTGCCGCGCATCTACGAGCGCGCCTATCTCGCCATCCACGAGCGGCTCGCCAAGGGCGGGGCGCTGGCGCGCGCATTGAGCGCGCTCGCCGAGCGCGTCGGCTGGCGCCGGTTCGAACAGGCGCAAAGCGCGGGGGACGGGCCGTCGCCGCTCGAGCGGCTGATCTGGCCGGCGCTCGACTGGCTGGTGGCGCGCAAGGTGCGCGCCGCCTTCGGCGGCCGGCTGCGCCTCGCGGTTGCCGGCGGCGCGCCGATGCCGTTCGTCGTCGCGCATTTCTTTCTCGCGATGGGGGTCGAGGTGCTGCAGGGCTACGGCATGACCGAGTCGTCGCCGGTCGTCAGCGTCAACCGCCTCGGCCGCAACGATCCCAAAAGCGTCGGCGAGACGCTCGCCGGCGTCTCGGTCAAGCTCGGCGACAACGACGAGCTTCTGGTCAGGGGGCCGAACGTCATGCAGGGGGCTATTGGCGGCGGCCTGAGGACAGCGCCAAGGCGCTCGATTCCGACGGCTGGCTGCACACCGGCGACCAGGCGCGCCTCGTCGACGGCCGCGTCTTCATCAAGGGCCGCATCAAGGACATCATCGTCACCTCGACCGGCGAGAAAGTGTCGCCGGTCGACATCGAGCAGGCGATCGAGACCGATCCGCTGTTCGAGCAGGTGATGATCATCGGCGAGCAGCGCCCGTTCATCGCCGCGCTGACGGTCGTCAACCGCGACGCGCTGGTCGAGGCGGCGAAGAAGATCGGACTTTCCGGCGCGCCGGAAGCGCTCGTCGCCGCGCCGCCGATGCGCGAGCTGGCGCTCAACCACATCCGCCGCGCCGTCGCCCATTTCCCCGACTACGCGACGCCGCGCAAGGTGTGGCTGACGCTTGAGCCGTGGACGGTCGCCGGCGCCCTGATGACGCCGACGCTGAAGCTGAAGCGCCTCAACATCGAAACCGCCTTCGCCGACCAGATCGCCGCGCTCTATGCCAAGGGGTGAGGCGCGCCGTGGTTGCGTCACGCAGCCGCGCGACTGGGCGACCGGAGCCTGTCGCGAACGCCGCCGCACGAACGGGTCGCACTTTCGCGAGATTACGGAGCGGTAGTGGGTTGGCGTCCAGCCAAGTCTCGATCGCGATCCGCTCGTCGGCAGCGGTAAACAATGCACTTACCCGGTAGACTTACATTAGTATAGGTCCGCGGAACGCAAAAGTTTCCGTGCAAAACGTGGCGTCCGTGCAACAGATGACAAATTTGTCATGTTTGGCCGCCGCGATCGGCGCTGAGTGATTGACGTATGGGGCGCGTTACACGTAACGCATTCGTAGGCTCGGCAGTGGGTTATCGCACCTGCAGGCTCGGGAACGGGGGCCAATCATGAAACTCACGACGGTTTTTCTCTCCACGACCGCGATTCTGCTGGCGACGTCGGCGCTCGCCGCCGATTTGCCGACCATGAAGGCGCCGCCTGCGCCCACGCCGATGCTCGCCACGGCGCCCTATTCCTGGACCGGCTTCCACATCGGGGTCGGCGGCGGCTTGGCGTTCCTGCAAGCAAAGAGTTCGAGCGACTCGTATATTAGCTCCAGCTCCGGACCCTTCACATACACTGGGGCGGGCGGCGAGCGTTCCGACCTCGGCAAGTTCGGCGCGTTCGGCACGATCGAAGCTGGCGTCGACTATCAAATGGACCGCTTCGTCGTCGGCGCCTTCACCAATTTCGACTTCAAGAGCCTTAGAGTCTGTCCGGGAACATTATCTTGAATTGCATAACTTTCGCGTCATGAGGCGGATAGAGGCGAGCTTGAGAAAGGCGAGCGCCTTGCGATTGAGGCACTCCCAATCCTTGGCGAGCCTTC
>JBEKVR010000242.1:0-4132 GCA_049513815.1 Roseiarcus sp.
CGCGCGACGCTTCGACGAGATAGGGCGTGATCGCCGGGTTCATCCCGCCGACCAGCGCGACGTGGCTCGCTCCGAGCGCGCGCGTGGCGGCGATCAGCGCGTCGATCGCCCGCGCCGCAGCCGTGACGATCGTCAGCGCCACCGCGTCGCCGGCGGCGGCGCGCTCGAAGACCAGCGGCATGAACGCGCCATAGCCTGCCGGCTTGGCGGTCAGCGCCCATTGCGTCGCCGTCAGTGGATCGCCGAAGCGGCGCATCACCTCGGCGGTCAACGACGACGCCGGCCCGACGCCGTCGTGGGCGCGCAGGGCGGCGCGGATCGCTTCGGCGCCGACGCGCGCCGTCGAACCATCGTCGCCGAGCAGAAAGCCTCGCCCGCCGATCATCGTCTCGCGCCCGCCGACGCGCGCGACCGCCGCCGAACCGGTGCCGGCGATGACCAGCGCGCCGTCGCCGCCGCCGTGGGCGCCTAGACAGCCGGCGAGCGCGTCATTGGCGGCGCGCACGCTGGCGAAGCCGGCGTAGCGCGCCTCGACGCGCTCGGCGTCGGCGGGGCTGGAAAGGCCGGCAAGGCCGAGGCCGAGCGTCACTTTGGCGCGGTCGGCGGCGGCGAGGCCGGCCTTGGCGCAAATGGCGTCGATCCGCTTGTCGAGGGTGGCGAGCGCCGCGTCGAAATCGACGTAGAGATTGCCGCCCGATCCCTGCGCTTCGGCGATCGCCCGCCCCTCGCCGTCGCGCAGGCGCGCGTGGCAGCGCGACGCGCCGCAATACGCGCCGATGTAAAGACGGCGACCCTCGCCCACGCCAATCCTCCCGGAAAATATCGCAAACCCGCAGATGCGGGACCCGCCTCGCCGGACAAGCTAGCCACTTCGCCAAGCCGCGGCAAATGTGGAGCTTATTCGAGCGCCTTCGTTCGCATGCCCGGCGAGCGCGGCGCGGCGGCGCCCGCTTTTGCCGTCGGCTCTGGCGCGGCGCTCCTCACATTTTCTCCGCCGCCCCCATCCTGAGCCGCCTGCGCAAGCAGGCGAGTCGAAGGACGAGGGCGGATGTCCAAGGCGAAAGGCGATCCCCTCGTCGTTCGAGACGCGCCGCTGGCGCGGCGCTCCTCACGATGAGGGGATCGGGAGATGACGGGGATCGGAATCTCGGCCTACCCACCGCCCTCATCCTGAGCCGCCTGCGTAAGCAGGCAAGTCGAAGGACGAGGGCGTCGCCGCGTCAGTCGGTCAGCACGTCTTTCGACGCGACGGTCGAATCGGCGTTGAGGCGGTAGACCAGCGGCACGCCGGTCGCCAGCTCCATGGTCGGGATCGTCTTCGGCGTCAGGCGGTCGAGCACCATCACCAGCGCGCGCAGGCTGTTGCCGTGGGCGGCGACCAGCACGCGCTTGCCGCCGAGCACCGCCGGCAGGATGTTCTGGCAGTAATAGGGCAGCGCGCGCGCCACCGTGTCCTTGAGGCTCTCGCCGCCGGGCGGCGGCACGTCATAGCTGCGCCGCCACAGGTGGACCTGCTCCTCGCCCCACTTCTTGCGCGCGTCGTCCTTGTTGAGCCCGCACAGGTCGCCGTAGTCGCGCTCGTTGAGCGCCTGGTCGCGCATCTCCGGCAGACCGGTCTGACCGAGCTCGGCGAGCGTCAGCGCCAGCGTGTGCTGGGCGCGGACGAGCGCCGACGTGAAGGCGACGTCGAACTGCAGGCCCCGCGCCTTCAGTCGCCGTCCGGCGTTCTTCGCCTCTTCGACGCCGAGCGGCGACAGGTCGGGGTCGCGCCAGCCGGTGAACAGATTCTTGAGGTTCCACTCGCTTTGGCCGTGGCGCAGCAGCACGAGCAGACGTTCCGATTGCGGCATGAGTCATCTCTCCAAGGCGGGGCGCGGGGTTCAAAGCACGATCCGCCGCCTTCGACAATCGCAAAAAGCGGGCGCGCGCATTGCGCCCGCTCAACGGCTCCCCGCCGGCTGGCGATGGGCGACCGGGGCAAGGCCGGGCGGCAGCGCCACCGCCTCGCGTCGCGCCAGCCGCCGGACGCCGACCGGCCGGTAGAGCTGCTTGGTCGCCTCGACGATCAGCACGCCGGCGAAAGGCAGGCCGATCGCCGCGCCAATCCGCTCGATCGCCGGCGCCGAATTGAGGAAAAAGCGGCGGCGAAACGGCGGCGCATAAAGCGCCTCGCCCCAGAAGATCGGCGAGAACAGCGCGTCGCGCATCAGGTCGCGCAACTGCGTGCGCGAATACGGCTGGCCCTGGCCGAACGGGTTGCCGTCGACCCGCGCCCAAACGCCGCGGCGCGACGGCACGACGAACATCGCCCGGCCGCCCGGCGCCAGCACGCGCCCGACTTCCTCCAGCACGCCGCTCGGGTGCTCGGCGGTCTCCAATCCGTGAACGACGAGCGCGCGGTCGATCGAAGCGTCGGGCAGCGGCAGCATGTCGAGTTCGACCAACGCCGCGGCGGCGCGGCCCTGCGCCGGCCAGCGCGTGACGCCGACCTCGGCCGGCATGAACGCCAGCGTACGCTGCGCCTGGTCGCGGAATCGCTCCAGCAACGGGCCGGCGAATCCGAGGCCGAGAATCGACAGGCCGCGGCAATCGTCCCAACGTGCGCGCAGCACGCGGCCGATCAGCCGCCGCGTGACGTCGCCCAGCGGCGAAGCATAGAAAGCGACGAGGTCGTTGACGTCGAGCGGCATGGTTGGCTAGGCCTGTCGGCGAGCGCGGCGAATGTGGACCTTTCGACGCCGCGGCGCAAACGCCGCCTCGCGGCGGAAACCAATGAGGCGGCCATGACCATCTATGTGCGTCAGTTCCTGTGCCTGAAGGACAATTACGGCGTCCTGGTCCACGATTCCGCCACCGGCGCGACCGCCGCAATCGACGCCCCGGACGGCGAGGCGGTCATCGCCGCGGCCGAGGCGCAGGGCTGGACGCTCACCGACGCGCTCGTCACCCATCACCACTCCGACCATGTGCAGGGCCTGCCGGCGTTGCGCGCGCGCTATTCCAAGCTCAGGGTTTCCGCTCCAGCCAAGGAAGCGGCGCGCATCGGCGGCGTCGATCGCCCGCTTGCCGAAGGCGACTACGCGCGCGTCGGCCGGCTCGCCGCCAAGGTCATCGAGACGCCCGGACACACCGCCGGCCACATCGTCTACTGGTTCGAGGAGGAGGAGATCGCATTCTTCGGCGACACCTTGTTCGCGCTCGGCTGCGGCCGGGTGTTCGAGACGCCGCCGGCGGTGATGTGGGGATCGCTGTTGAAACTCGCTGCGCTGCCCGGCTCGACCGAGGTCTACTGCGGCCACGAATACACCGAGGCGAACGCGCGCTTCGCCCTGACCATCGACCCCGCCAATTCCGTGCTCAAGGCGCGCGCCGGCGAAGTCGCGACGTTGCGCGCCGCGGGCAAGCCGACCCTGCCGACCACCATCGCCGCCGAACTCGCGACGAATCCGTTCCTGCGCGCCGAAGAGCCGACGCTGCAGGCGGCGATCGGCATGGCGGGCGCCGACCCGGCGGCGGTCTTCGCCGAGATCCGCGGCCGCAAGGATCGCTTCTGAGCCGCCGGTCGGATTTGGTTGCCGAATCGTTAAACGGAAACTTCGCCTTAACCGATCGCCGATAGATTTCGCCTGGCGCGGCGAAGATCGGGCGGGCGACGGATCGGCTGAACGAAACGGACGGCTCAGGCGCGATCGACGCGTCGGCGCCGGCGGGAAACGAATCGAGCGAACGAGGCGTCGCCGACGCCTTCGCGCTCGACCCGCGCTCGACCCTCAATCGGCTGCGCGCGGTCGTCTACGATTGGGACATCGCCAGCGACCGCTTGACCTGGGGCCCCAACGCCGCCGAGACGCTCGCCGCGTTCCCGTCAAGCGCGTTGGCGACCGGCGCAGGTTTCGCCGAACTCGTCACCGCCGATTCGCCTTCGTCGCGCTATCTCGCGATCCAGGAATCGAGCGCACAGGACGGCGGCGACGGCGTTCCCTATCGCGCTGTCTATCGCCTTGCGACGCCCGGCGGCGGCGCCCGCGTCGTTGAGGATCTGGGCCGTTGGAGCGCCGACGCGAGCGGCCGTCCGGCGCGCGCCCACGGTCTGATGCGACTTGTCGCCGAAGACGAAACGCCGCGCGTCGGC
>JBEKVR010000243.1:0-4131 GCA_049513815.1 Roseiarcus sp.
CCTCCGGGCAGATCGCCATGCGAAAGGTCGACGGATGGCAGAGCCTCGCTGAAAAGCCCGACGATCAGATCATTGACCTCGCCGCATGATCGGATAGCCTCATGTCGCCCGAAGACGCGTCAGCCAATTCCAACACATGTCGCGACGGGACCTTCCCAAGGGCTCGTCAATGACAATTGCGTCGGAGCGCTCGATTATGCTGACCGAGATGGCAGAGAGACTCGAAAGCTATTTGAGCGCCTCGAGGGAAGACAATTAGGACGCAACCGCCTGCCAAGTTTCTCGTAAATCAGCGACGATTTGGGATAGCGGCGCGTCGTTGATCAAATCGACCAATGCCGCAGTCTGATCCGGTCTGCGCAAGACCCGAGGCGCTCAAAATTGTCTCCTGAAAACCGTCGTCGACACTTGTCTCTATGACCGGGTGTTTGTTCCTTCCAAGACCGCTTTCGCGCCGATCTCGGCAAGGTTGGCGTCCTCGTCCTCCGACAGGCCGCTTACGGCGACCGCTCCGGCGCACTCCCTGCCGACGAGAACAGGAACCCGCCACCCCAGCCGGTAAATCGCGGGTCGCCGAAATACGCCATTTCGCAGCAGTTGACGGCATCTCTCGACGCTTCCCCCACAGCGCGTGACGGCTTTCGCTCGCGCGCGGACGTGCAGACTTTGTTGGCGGAGATTTGTATCGAAGCAAGCGGCGCGCCGGCCAGGCGGAGCAAGCCGATCAACTCCCTGTAGTCGTCTGCGACGGCAAGGACCGCCTTAAGCCCCATGAGATTCGCATTCCAACGCCATTGCGTCGCGCGCTCATCTTGCGGCCGCCCAAGCGTTCTTGTGGCGAGGCTTGATTCCTTGTCTCTTTGCTTGGCCTGGCCCGACGCCTGTGTATAGACTTGGAAGTTGGCAGGGCGGCGTCGGAGCGGCCCGCGAACCGGGATCGCTCCGCAGGTCGGAAGCGCGGCGGCGTGGCCGCTGGTCGAAGGGGACTGGAGGATCGCGATGAAGACAATCAAAACGATCGGCATGACGCGCCGCGAGGCGCTGAAGCGGGGCCTCGCGGCGACGGCGGCGGCCGGCGGGCTGCTCGGCGCCGGGCGCGTCGCCTGGGCCGACACGCTCGCAGACATCAAGTCGCGCGGCGAGCTCGTCGTCGCCACCGAAATGCAGTTTCCGCCCTTCGACATCTCCGACAACGGAACCTACAAGGGCGTCGACCGCGAATTGATCGATGCGGTCGCCAAGGAGCTCGGCGTCAAGGTCTCCTATCTCGACTTGCCGTGGACCTCGGTGCTGCCCGGCCTCGAGGCCAAGAAGTTCGACCTCTGCATCGCCCCGGTCACCATCACTAAGGAGCGCATGAAGCGCTACGCGTTCTCGGTGCCGATCGCCGACGCCACCGCCGCGCTGATGAAGCGCGCCGACGACAAGAGCATCGCCAAGCCCGAGGACATCGCCGGCAAGGCGGTCGGCGGCCAGAAGGGCACTTCGCAGCTCGAACAGCTCAAGGCCTTCGCCGCGAAGCTGCCGAAGCCGGTCGACGTCAAGGAATACGTCGACAACAACCAGTCCTACGCCGACCTTGCGGCGGGGCGCATCGACGCTTCCATCAACTCGCTGCCCAACCTCGCCTACGCCGCGGCGCAGCGCTCCGACGCCTTCGCGCTGGTGCTGCCGCCGTTTGGCCAGGCGACCTACTTCTCGTGGGTCGGCCGGCTCGACGACAAGACCCTGCTCGACGCGGTCAACGCGGCCCTGGTCAAGCTCGAAGGCGACGGCACGGTGGCGGCGATCCAGAAGAAGTGGTTCGGCCAGGCAATGGATCTTCCCAAGACCGTCCCCGAACCGACGATCTGACGCGATTGCCATTCAAGAGGGCGGCCGGCGGGGCCGCCCTCGCTTTTCGCCGGCGATGCGCCCGCAGGTCATCCTTCACTCCTTTGGTTACCTGACGCAGGCGGCAGGGACGACGCTCGCCATTTCGCTTGCCGGCATCGCGCTCGGCTTCCTGATCGGCGCCGCGGTCTGCGCGGCGCGCTTGTCGCAGCAGGTCTGGCTCAGGCGTCTCGGCGGCGCCTACGTCAGTGTGTTCCGCGGCGTGCCGCTGCTGGTGCTGCTGCTGTTCATCTACTATTTCCTCGCCAAGTTCGGCCTCGATATTCCCGCACTGGTGGCGGCGGTCGGCGGGCTGGCGCTGTCCTCGGGCGCCTATCAGGCGGAGATCCTGCGCGGCGCGTTCAACACTCTGCCGCGTGGCCAAGCCGAGGCGGCGGCGGCGCTCGGCTTCCCCGGGCCAGAAATCTGGCGGCGCATCCTGCTGCCGCAGGCGCTGCGCATCTCGGTCCCGCCGCTGATCAATGAGTTCATTCTGCTCTTGAAGGCGTCGTCACTCGTCTCGGTGGTCGGCATCGCCGAGCTGACGCGGGTCAGCATGAACATCGCCTCCCTGACCTACCGGCCGCTCGAGGCCTATGTCGGCGGCGGCCTCTTCTATCTCGCCATTAACCTCTGCCTGGCCGGAATCGGCGCGATCGCCGAACGGCGGCTGGCGGCGGGAGGAGCGCGATGAACCCCGACGTCCTGCTGCGCTACACGCCCTCGCTCGTCAGCGGCTTCGGCGTCACGGTGATGTGCTGGAGCGCCGGCGGCGCGTTCGGGCTGCTGCTCGGCTTCTTCGTCGCCCTGCTCTACCGCTTGCCGTTCGCGCCGTTGCGCTGGCTGCTGCGCGCCTTGATCGAAGTGTTCCGCGGCACGCCGTTTCTGGTGCAACTGTTCCTGCTCTACGCCGGCGGCCCCTATGTCGGGCTCAAGCTCAGCGCCACCGCGGCTGGCGTCGTCGGCCTCGGGCTCTACTCATCAGCCTATTTCGCCGAGATCTTCCGCGGCGGCTTCGCCGCCGTGCCAATCGGCCAGATCGAAGCGGCGATGAGCGTCGGCATGAGCCCGCGCGACACCTTGCTTCGCGTCACCCTGCCCGGCGCGCTGATCGCCGCCGTGCCGCCGATCGTCAACATGCTGATCGTGCTTTCCAAGGAGACGGTCGTGCTGTCGATCATCACCGTGCCGGAGCTGATGTACCAGATGCAGACTATGGCGGCCGAGACCTTCACCGCCTTCGACGCGATCTTCGCCATGGCGGTTTTCTACTGGCTGCTGGTCGAGGCGACTTCGCGGCTGGGGCGCCGCGTCGAAGTGCGCGTCACCACCTTCATGGCGCAGGAAGCGAGCCCGGCATGAACTTGCCGACGATTCAGATCCGCGGCTTAACCAAGCGCTTCGGCGACCACGAGGTGCTGCGAGGCGTCGACCTGACCATCGACACGTCGGAGGTCGTCTGCCTGATCGGCCCCAGCGGCTCGGGCAAGAGCACGCTGCTGCGCTGCGTCAACTTCCTCGAGCCGTACGATTCCGGCGAAGTGCGCATCGAGGGCAGACTGATCGGCTACCAAGACGCGCCGAATGGCGCGCGCCGGCCGATGGCGGCGCGCCATTTGCGCGCGATGCGGCGCGAGATTGGCATGGTGTTCCAACACTTCAATCTCTGGCCACACATGACCGCCCTGCACAACGTCGCCGAACCGCTGCGCCGCGTCCGCGGCCTCGCTCACGCCGAGGCCGACGAGCGCGCGATGGCGATGCTCGTCCGCGTCGGCCTCGCCGCCAAGGCGCAGGCCTATCCGTCGCGCCTGTCGGGCGGGCAGCAGCAGCGCGTCGCCATCGCCCGGGCGCTGGCCATGCAGCCGCGGCTGATGCTGTTCGACGAACCGACCTCGGCGCTCGATCCCGAGCTGGTCGGCGAAGTGCTCGAGGTGATGAAGAGCCTGGCGAGCGAAGGCATGACGATGCTGATCGTCACCCACGAGATGGGCTTCGCCGCCCATGTCGCCAACCGCATCGCCTTCATCGATTCCGGCCGCATCCTCGACGACGGCCCGCCGCGCCGCGTGCTGCACGAAAGCCGCGAGCCGCGGGTGCAGCAGTTCCTGCAGACCTACCACGACCGCAACGCGTTCTAAGGGCTCGTTCAAGAACAATTGAATCGGGCTGGCTGGCTGGCGGGACATTGGGGCGCGACATGGGGGATTCGCGCCGGGACACGGAGCGGCTAGAATCTCGGCATGATCGACGAGACGG
>JBEKVR010000244.1:0-4052 GCA_049513815.1 Roseiarcus sp.
CGTCGCGTTGACCGTAGAGCGGACCACCCTCACGGTCGACGGCGCCGCCCGCGCCGCGCTCGCCCGCGCCAGTGACGGCGAGGTGCCGAGTGGCGGGCGGCCGGAGCACATCGTCTTCTCCGACCGGCCGGCCGAAAGTGGCCTGCTCAGCATCACCGGCACGGTCGACACCGTCGAACCGCTCGGCCACACGACGCTGGTCAGGGCGAAGATGGCGTCGGGCAGACGGCTGAGCGCGCTGATTGCCGGCAAGACGCGGCTCGGCGAGGGCGAATCCGTCTACGCGACCTTCCCGCCCAACCGCCTCTATCTGTTCGACCGCAAAAGCGAGCGCGCGTTGCTCGGCATCGTCGAGTAGGCGCGAGCGGCTCAGTCCTTCACCCCGACGCGTCGCCTCGCGGGGGGCGGCGGGCGGGGAGAGAAGGAGAACCAGGATGCTGCGCTCCGAGGTCAACGCCGCCATCGAGCGCGCGAAGTCGGTGTTGCGCGTCAACGGCTTTCATCTGCCGCCGTTCGCCTTCTGGACGCCTGAAGAATGGCGGCGCAAGGGCGAGGAATGCGACGAGATCCGCGGCTGCAAGCTCGGCTGGGACGTCACCGATTTCGCTTCCGGCGACTTCGCCCGTGTCGGCCTCGTCGCGTTCACGATTCGCAACGGCGGCGTTGCGCCGCCCTATCGCCGCACCGTCTACTGCGAAAAGGCGATGATCGTCGGCGAGGGCCAGCGCACGCCGATGCATTGTCATGCGATCAAGCAGGAAGACATCATCTGCCGCGCCGGCGGCAACCTGATCTGCCAGGTCTACAACCGCGCCGCCGACGGCCGCCTCGACGACAGCGAGGTCAGCGTGTCGCTCGACGGGGTCGCGCGGCGCGTGCCGGCGGGGCATCGCTTCGTCGTTCATCCCGGCGAATCGATCCGGCTCACGCCGGCCCTTTATCACGAGTTCTACGCTGAGCCCGGCACGGGAACCGCGATCGTCGGCGAGGTCTCGTCGGTCAACGACGACGCGTCCGACAATCTCTTTCTTGACGCGCCGGCGCGCTTCCCGGCGATCGTCGAGGACGAGCCGCCGACGCATCTTCTCTGCAACGAATATTGAGCTCACTCTCACCGGATATTGCATACAGATTGAGGTTAACAAAGCTCGGCTGGAGCGTGTGATGTTCGCGCGAGCGTTGGTCTCTGTCATTGCTCTGATGGCAGCCGCGGTGCCGGCGCTTGCCGACGCCATCGGCAATTTTTATGTCGCCGCCGAGAGCGACATTCTTCAACAACGGAGCGTGTTAGCAGCCTCCGTGTCGAACGCGGAGGGGTGGATTCTTCTTATTCGCTGTGAAGACGGACAGCAAAACGTATTTCTCTTCGTGCGCGACAGTCACCTATCGAAGGGCGACTCCGTGAGCCTCAATTTGCGAATTGACGAGGGAGAGAGCCAACGCATTGATTCGATAGTTCACACGACCAACGGGTCGTGGCCTCGGTCAGAATCGGCGGCGCGGACTTGGTCACCAAGCTATCCGGCGCCAGTTGCCTCACCTTCACGAGGCTCGGTGGCGGGATGAGCGTGACGCGTCATTTCTACCTGAAAGAATCAGCAAGGGTTGTAGCGGAAGTGCAAAAGGCCTCCGAGGCCGACTGGCTTTGTTGCTTCGAGCCGCAAACGGACGCACCTCAATAGTACCTTGTGGGCGCCGAGACGGCGGCTGGCGTCTCGGTTGGGGCAAGAGAGAGTCGAGGCCTAGACACGGGGCAGGGGCGCTCCAGACAAGATACGGAAATTGAGGTTACCGGGAGGGGTGATGTCACATCGGCATATCATCGCGTTCGACGCCGGCGGAACGGCGGTGAAGGCGGCGCTCTACGACGAGCGCGGCGAAGAGCTCGCCGTCGCCGGCGCGACGATGGCGCCGCTGCATCCGGCGCCCGGTTGCCTGGAGCGCGACCCCGCCTCGATGTGGTCGGCGATCTGCCAGATTTCGCGTCAGGTTCTGGCGGCGGCTGCGGTCGCGCCGTCGTCGATCGTCGTCGTCGGCCTCACCGGCTACGGCAACGCGCTCTACCTGCTCGATCACAGCGGAAAGCCGGT
Organism: Roseiarcus sp.; assembly: GCA_049513815.1. GTDB lineage: Bacteria > Pseudomonadota > Alphaproteobacteria > Rhizobiales > Beijerinckiaceae > Roseiarcus. Next base: position 2,091 of record JBEKVR010000244.1, read on the forward strand.
TCGCAACGGCATCCTTTCGCCGGACCTCCGCGCCGAGACAATCGTCGCGCAGTGGCGGGCGTCGGGACTCGAGGACGAGGTCATTCCGCTCACTTACCAGCGGTTGTGGCCAGGCAAGCCGGCGCCGCTGCTCGCCTGGCTTGAGGCGCACGAACCGGAAGCGCTCGCGCGCGCCGACCACGCGATGTTCTGCAAGGACTATCTGCGCTTTCGTCTGACCGGCGCGGTCGGCCTCGAAGTCAGCGAGCTTTCGTCGGGCGGTCTTCTCGACCAGGGCGCACGCCGCTTCGCGCCGGAGATCCTCGACCATTTCGGCCTCGGCCGCTACGCGCGCCTCTACGGCGAAGGTCTCGAGCCGCTGACCGTGTTCGGCGCGGTCACCAAGGAGGCCGCCGCCGCGACCGGGCTTGTCGCCGGCACGCCAGTCTCAACCGGCTACGCGGACGGCCCAGCGATGGCGCTGGGCTTGGGCGCGATCGACGAAAGCCTGATCAGCGTCATCGCCGGCACCTGGGGCTTGAATCAGTTGGCGAGCCGAGTTCCGGTCAAGGACGGCTCGATCAACGCGCTGATCGTCGGACCGCGGCCGGGCGAATACGTGCTGAACGACGCCGCCCCGACGTCGGCGGGCACATTCGAATGGTTCGTCGACTCGGTCGTCAGCGCCGCCGACGGCGCCCACCGCGATCACGCCGCTCTGTTCGCATTTTGCAACGAACAGGCGGCGCGCGCCCGCGCCAGTGAGGCCGCGCCGTTCTTTCTTCCCTACGTGAACGGCCGAATCGACCAGCCCAAGGCGCGCGGCGCCTTCGTCGGCCTCGCCTCGTGGCACGGTCTGCCGGAGATGATCCGCGCCGTGTTCGAAGGCGTCGCCTTCGAGCACCGCCGCCACATCGATCGCGTGCTCGCGGGCCGGGCGCGGCCGCGCGCGGCGCGGTTCGCCGGCGGCGCAGCGCGGAGCCGGCCGTGGCTCGACATCTTCGCCGCTGCACTCGACATGCCGCTCGAGCTCGCCACAGCCAGCGAGCTCGGCGCGCTCGGCGCCGCGATCGTCGCCGCCGTCGGCGTCGGCCTCCATCCCGACCTCGAGTCGGCGGTGGCGGCGATGACGCGCGTGCGCGGTCGGATCGAGCCGGATCGCGCCCTTGTCGAGATGCTGGCTCGCCGACGCGTGGTCTACGGCGAATTGGTGGAAGCGCTGAAGCCGACGTGGGCGAAGTTGTGAGCTGAGCGGCGCGCGCCAAGACGCGCGCGCGATCGTCGGCGGCAACGACTTCTGGGAAATTGGTCGGAGTGAGAGGATTCGAACCTCCGACCCCCTCGTCCCGAACAACACGAGATGAGGTGATTTTCATTGGTTTTCAATGAGTTTAGCTACGACCTGAAAAGACCTGAATTACCCAAAAACAGGGGGTTTCATTCCGTATCATTCCGCGACCGACTACTGAGGTGGGTGCGGCAGCGGGAGTGATAGCGCCCGTACGTAGGATCGATCTCGCTCGCCGTCGAAATCGAACTCATAGAGACAGACTTTACCCAGGACAGGCTGACGTTGGCCGAGAAAGAAGGTGAAGGCGTTGGGCGCGGCTACAAACAGATGCGTCAGACCGACGCCGTCGAGCTGAGCCGCGCGGATCGCGTTTGTCGACGCATCAGCGAGCTCGAACGCATGCCGACCACATGCGACCAACTGGGCGCCGGAGCCACTGCTGGGCCTCAGGATCAGCAACTACCCGACGCTGGGAAGCCTGGCATCGCAGTACCGTCGCACGTCTGCCGAGACGTCATGGGTCAGGCCGAGCGCAACGGCCAAGCCAAACGTGAAACGCCCTACGCGTCAATAGCAAACTGCGCTCGGACGTCGTTGCCGCGTCATGAAACCGGAACGCCTCCAACGCCAGAGCGCCGCGGCCGTCCGACCCTGCAAAAAGGATCGCTTGGTCGCACCTCGAAGCGAATTCT
>JBEKVR010000245.1:0-3888 GCA_049513815.1 Roseiarcus sp.
AACAGCCCCAGCGTCGACGCGCCGCCGCCGACGGCGGAGACGATCGCCTGCGGCGCCAGACCCGCCTCCAGAAGTTGCATGCGCGTCTCGCGTCCGACGACGGCCTCGAAGGCGCCGACCATGGTCGGAAATGGGTGCGGTCCGATCGGCCCGCCAATGACGTAGGCAGTCGTCTCGGCGCAGCTCATCCAGTGCCGGAGCGCGGCGCTCATCGCCGCGTGCAGCGTGGCGTCGCGGTCGTCGACGATCGAGACCTGCGAGCCAAACGCGATGACGCGTCGAACCGCCACCGGATTCTTGGCGGCGTCGCGACTGCCGATGAACACGCGGCACGCGAGCCCGAGCTGCGCCGCGACGGCGGCGGTCGCAATGCCGTTCTCGCCCGAGCCGGTGTCGGCGATCACCGCGCCGAGACCCATGCGCTGGGCGAGCAGGCACTGGCCGAGGGCCGAGGTCGCATAGTTGCCGCCTTCAAACGTGAGATCGTCGCGCTTCAGCACGATGCGCGCCGGGGAGCAGCCGGCGAGGCGGGAAGCTTGAAACAACGGCGTCGGTCTGCCGACGAAACGGTGGAGGATCGTCTCGAACGCCTGCCGGAACGATACATCGCTCCAGGCGCTGACGAAGGCGTCGTCCAGACGGTCGAGCACGGGGATCAGAATCGGCGCGACATATTGGCCGCCGAAATCGTCGAACCGTCCCCGGCGCGACGTCGGCGCGTTCTCGCTATGGCCAATTGGCGCAGAGTCGCTCACGCGGCGCCCGTCGGGCGTGACGCGCGCCCGGGCGTTCGCTGGGTCGAGAGTTGGTTGCCCGACCTCATTGCTCGACAACCCCGCTGCGCTTGAGCGCTTCTATCGACTTGCCGTACACGTCGTACATCGCGTCGTAGCGCGGCTTCGTCTGCGGATTGGGCGCGAACGTCCGCTCGACGCGCGTCATGGCTCGGACGGCGTCGGCGAGCGAGCCGTGCGCTCCGACGCCGACTGCCGCCATGATCGCCGCCCCGAGGCATCCGACATCGAGGCACGCCACGCGATCAAGCGGTCTTTCCAGGCAATCGGCGCGGATTTGCGCCCACAGGTCCGAGCCGGCGCCGCCGCCGGCGTGGAACAGCCGCGGGATCGTCTCCCCGGCGGCGGCCTCGAGCGAGGCGAGCAGCAACCGGGCCGAGAGCGCGACGCCCTCCATCACCGCGAGCGCGAGCTCCGGCCCCTTGGCGCGACCATCGATCCCGACGAACGCGCCGCGAAGCGCGGCGTCCCACAGCGGCGCGCGCTCGCCCTCCATGTGCGGCAGGAACACGATCGGGGGCCCGGCGCGGCTGGCTTTTTCGGCGACTTCCACCACGCCGGCGACATCGCGGCCGACAATCTCTCCCCACCAGCGCAAGGCGTCGCCACCGCTCTGGGTCGGCCCGGCGTGGACGTTCAGCCCGGCCGCTTTCGGAAATGTAACCACGCCGGGCGCGCCGACCCGCCCGGCGCTCGCAACCGCCAGAATCTCGCTGGTGCCGCTGATGTAGGCCCCCTGGCCCGCCGCGCACACGCCGGCGCCGAACAGGCCGCTCCACGCGTCCATGGTTCCCGCCACGACCGGCGCGCGGACGCCGGTCGATCCCAGCGCAATCTCGCCGACGACGTCGGTGAAGAACTTCAACGGCGCGAAGCGCTGGGCGGCGCCGTCGACCCGACCGATCAGCGGTCCGACATAGGCCAGGTCGCGTCCGACGACAAAGAAGTTCGACAGCGGATCGGTGGCGACGACGCCGGCCAACGCCCTCAGGCAATAGTCCTTCGGCGTCAGCACGAAGCGGGTCTTCGCGTAGACGTCCGGCCTCTCGCGCGCCATCCACATCATGCGCGCGAGCACGTGGCTCGCGCCGATCGGCAAGGGCGCACCCCACCATGCATCCTTGTCGGCGTCGCACAGCGTGGAGTCGAGCTGCGCGGCTTCAGCGGCGGCGCGATTGTCCTGCCAGGTGATCGCCGGAGCGATCGCCGTCCCGTTCGCGTCGACGAACACGTCGGTGTTGACCTGGCTGCACAGGCCGACGGCGGCGACGCGCCGAGCGCGGCCCGCCCCCAACAGCTCGTCCATGACCTCGATGATGCGGTCTGTCCAATCGCGTGGCTTCTGCTCGACGATCCCCGGCGCAGGCCGCGACGTCGGGTACGCGCGCCTCGCATGCGCCAGCGTGGCGCCTTCGCTGTCAAAGAGGGCGCCCTTCACGGTCGTCGTGCCGACGTCGAACCCGAGAAACAGGTCGCGCTCAACCATCAAGTCCCTCTCGCAACTGCCGCAACAGCGCCGCCAGCTCGGCGCGTCCATTCAACGCGGCGCGCAAGACGGCGGACCCTACCACGACCCCGTCCGCGCCGAAATCGACGGCGGCGCGCGCCTGCTCGCCATTGGAGACGCCGAAGCCGAGCACGATCGGCGCTTCGACTCCGCTGGCGCGCAGCGCGGCGATGCGCGAACGGTTGTCGGGATCAAGCGATTCGCGCGGCCCGGTGACGCCGGCGGCCGCTTGCAGCATGACGTATTCGGTGGCGCGTCTGGCTGCGGCGATGTCCGCCGATGTGATCGGCAGCGTCACGCAGGTCGACAGCGCGGCGCCGGCGTTCACCGCCCTCGCCTCGATTTCATGGCGCAACGCATCGTTCGCCGGCGCGACGACCAAGGCGGCGGCGGCCTCCCGGTAGAAGGCGGGGTCGATCAGCGCCGGGTGCCCTTCCTCCGCGTAGGACATGATCAGCGCCTTCGGCACCTTGCGAAGGTTCGCCAGCCGTCGGCGGGCGGCGGCGAAAGCGGCGTGCGGGTCGCCGCGGGCGGCGCGAGCCATGGAGGCGCGAACGTCGGGCCCGTCGAGATACGGCGCCCGTGCCGGCCAGCCAAACTCGACGACGTCGACGCCCGCCTCGGCGTAAAGATCGAGCAGATCGACCGGAATTGCGGGATCTGCGAGCGGAAAGTACGCGATCAGACGCGGGGACCGCTCCACAGGCTCTTGAGTAGTCCGACTGGCGGGAGCCTCCATCGCGCGCGTCTCCGTCCGGGGCCGCCGTCGCCGCCGCTTCGGCGGGACAGTTCCATCAGGCCGGCCATTGAACCACGATCATGGGTCGCGGTGAAATCCCATCAATCGCCGCAGAAACGGCGACGTCGATCTAAATCGCGCCCAGGATCGTGGCCGAGCCCGAGTCCCGCGAACGGGCCCGCCGAAATTCATTGCAATGCTTGGACGGTGAGATAATCGTGAGGCGTTCAGAGAAACGTTTGTCGCGAACGCGCGAACGGCGGAGTCTGACGCGGGCGACGCGCCAATTCCGCGCCTCAGGCGGGTTGCGGCGAGGGGGCGAGCAGCGGGCGGCCAATCAGCTTGCGCGCGTTTCGCCGGTGGCGCGGGTGGGAGTGGGGCTGAAAAGCGTGGAACGCGCCAAGCCTTTGCGCCCGCCGTCGTCGCGTCCAACGCCGAGACGGACGGCCCCAAGCCCGTCCAGGCCGATCGAACGACTCTGCAATTCGGGTCAGCAAGGAGGAATCATGAGTTCGAAATTTGCGCTCGCCGGCTGCGTCGCCGCCGTCGCGTTGGCGTTCAGCGCTTCTTCAGCGCTTGCCGCCGCCAAAATCACCATCGTCACGCCATACATGGCGGAGCCGGGCACCCAGTACTACGTGGAAGCGTTCCAGGATGTCGCGAAGGCCAACGGCTGGACGGTCAACATCGTCGACACCAAGGGCGACATCGCCGGCGTCATCAGCGGTTTGGAGAACGCGGTCAATCAGAAGGTCGACGCGATCATTCTCAACGCGAACCCCGCGCAAGTGACCGCCGGTCTGGAGACCGCGAAGAAGGCGGGCGTGCCGGTGTTCGGCATGGACGCC
>JBEKVR010000246.1:0-3869 GCA_049513815.1 Roseiarcus sp.
CGGCCGGTTCAGGCGGCGGAGTAGGCCCTTTCCCTGAGGGAGGTGGCAGGAGCGGCGCCCAATCACTCGCCGCCCTCATCCTGAGCCGCCTGCGAAGCAGGCGAGTCGAAGGACGGCGGTCGCGGAGCTCCGCTCCCCCCTCGTCGTTCGAGACGCGCCGCTGGCGCGGCGCTCCTCACGCTGAGGGGATCTGGCCGCACCCCTCATCCGGCCCGACTCCGTCGGGCCACCTTCCCCCGAACGGGAGAAGGGTTTGCGCGTCGCCGCGCCAACGCGCAAAATGAAGCCATGCCCGCTCCCGCCAATCGCCTCGTCATCGCGCTCGCGCAGATTTCCTCGATCGTCGGCGACATCGACGGCAATCTAAAGCGGCTGCGCGGGGCGCGCGGCGAAGCCGCCGCTTTCGGCGCTGGGCTCGTCATGGCGCCGGAGCTCTATCTCTCCGGCTATCCGCCCGAAGACCTCGTGCTCAAGCCCGCGTTCCAGGAGGCCTGCCGCCGCGCCTGCGAGCAAATGGCGCGCGAGACTGCCGACGGCGGCCCGGCGGTGCTGGTCGGGCTGCCGTGGGTGGAGGGCGGCGCGCTCTACAACGCCGCGGCGCTGCTCGCCGGCGGGCGGATCGAATCGGTGCGGTTCAAGGTCGACCTGCCGAACTACGGCGTGTTCGACGAGAAGCGCGTGTTTCGCCCGGGACCGCACCCCGGCCCGCTGGTGTTCTCCGGCGTGCGCATCGGCGTGCCGATCTGCGAGGACATCTGGACGCCTGACCCGATCGAATGCATCGTCGAAACCGGCGGCGAGTTCGTGCTGGCGCCCAACGCCTCGCCCTACGAACGCGACAAGCTCGGAATCCGGTTGGAGATCGCCGAGGCGCGCGTCGCCGAAAGCGGGCTGCCGCTCGTCTATCTCAATCAGGTCGGCGGTCAGGACGAGCTCGTCTTCGAGGGCGCCTCGTTCGTCGTCAACGCCGACGGTTCGCTCGCCGCGCAACTTCCCGCCTTCCGCCCGATGGTCGCGCGCACGGTGTGGGAGCGCGGCGAAACCGGCTGGCGCTGCGTCGAGGGGCCGCGCGAGGCGGTCGACCAGGGCGACGAGGGCGACTACGCCGCCTGCGTCCTGGGCCTGCGCGACTACGTCAACGACAATCGTTTCCCCGGCGTCGTGCTCGGCCTTTCCGGCGGCATCGACTCGGCTCTGTGCGCGGCGATGGCGGTCGACGCGATCGGGCCGGAGCGCGTGCATGCGGTGATGCTGCCCTATCGTTTCACCGCCCAGCAGTCGCTGCGTGACGCCGCGGCCTGCGCCAAAGCATTGGGAATCCGCTACGACATCGTGCCGATCGCCGAGCCCGTCGAGGGCGTCGAACATGCGCTGGCGTCGATGTTCGCCGGTCGGCCGCGCGGCGTCGCCGAGGAAAACATCCAGAGCCGCGCCCGCGGCCTGATTCTGATGTCGATCTCCAATAAGTTCGGCGCGATGGTCGTCACCACCGGCAACAAGTCGGAAATGTCGGTCGGCTATGCGACGCTCTATGGCGACATGAACGGCGGCTTCAATCCAATCAAGGACGTCTACAAAACCGAAGTCTTCCGCCTCGCCGAATTGCGCAACCGCTGGAAGCCGGTCGGCGCGAAGGGGCCCGGCGGAATCGTCATTCCGCCCGACATCATCACCCGCCCGCCGACCGCCGAGCTGCGCGAGAACCAGACCGACCAGGATTCGCTGCCGCCCTATCCGACCCTCGACGCGATCCTCTATCGGCTGGTGGAAAAGGAAATGCGGCTCTCCGACATCGTCGCCGACGGTTTCGACCCCGAGACGGTGCGGAGGGTCGAGGGGCTGCTCTATCTCGCCGAATACAAGCGCCGCCAGTCGGCGCCGGGGGTCAAGGTCGGCTCGAAGAACTTCGGTCGCGACCGGCGCTATCCGATCGTCAACCGTTTCCGCGATTCCGTTCAGCCGGCGCAGACGCCCGACGCGTCGATCGCGCCGCGCGGCGCGCAAGGAACGAGCGAGCGGTTCGAAGACTAGGGCCCCGGCTCGGCCCCGCCTTTCTCGACCACGCCAAATCACCGAACAGCGAAACACGTTTCTGAGGTTCCGCGCGCGCATGATTCGTCTCGAAAACATCAGCAAACAGAACGGTCATCACCTCCTCTTCGTCGAGGCCTCCGCGGCGCTGTGGAAGGGGGAGAAGGTCGGCCTGGTCGGCCCTAACGGCGCTGGCAAGACGACGCTCTTCCGCATGATCGTCGGACAGGAGCCTCCTGACGAAGGCCAGGTGTCGGTCGATCGCGGCGTCACCATCGGCTACTTCAGCCAGGACGGCGGCGAAATGTCGGGTCGCAGCGCCGTCGCCGAGGTGATGGACGGCGCCGGCCCGGTGAGCGCCGTGGCCGCCGAGCTGCGTGAACTGGAAGCGGCGATGGCCGATCCCGACCAGGCGGACGACCTCGACGCGATCGTCGAGCGCTACGGCGAGGCGCACGGCCGGTTCGAGGACCTCGGCGGCTACGCGCTTGAAGCCCGAGCGCGCGAAGTGCTGGCCGGCCTGAGCTTCAGCGAAGCGATGATGGAGGGCGACGTCGGCGCGCTCTCCGGCGGCTGGAAGATGCGGGTGGCGCTCGGCCGCATTCTGCTGATGCGCCCCGACGCCATGCTCCTCGACGAGCCGAGCAACCATCTCGACCTGGAGAGTCTGATCTGGCTGGAGGCGTTCCTCAAGAGTTACGAGGGGGCGTTGCTGATGACCTCGCATGACCGCGAGTTCATGAACCGCATCGTCACCAAGGTGGTGGAAATCGACGGCGGCGCGCTGACCACGTTTTCCGGGAATTACGAGTTCTACGAACAGCAGCGCGCGCAGAACGAGAAGCAGCAGCAGGCGCAGTTCGAGCGCCAGCAGGCGATGCTGGCCAAGGAAATCAAATTCATCGAACGTTTCAAGGCGCGCGCCTCGCACGCCGCCCAGGTGCAGAGCCGGGTGAAGAAGCTGGACAAGATCGAGCGCGTCGAGCCGCCGAGACGCCGTCAGACGATCCTGTTCGAATTTCCACCCGCGCCGCGTTCCGGCGACGACGTGGCGACGCTCAAGCGGGTCGACAAAGGTTATGGCGCGCGCAGCATTTACGAGAGGTTGGACTTCCAGGTGCGCCGCCGCGAGCGTTGGGCGGTGATGGGCGTCAACGGCGCCGGCAAGTCGACGCTGCTGAAGCTGGTGGCGGGCGCGGCGCAGCCGGACGCGGGCGACGTCGCCATCGGCGCCAGCGTGAAGATGGGCTATTTCGCCCAGCACGCGATGGATCTGCTCGACGGCGACCGCAGCGTCTTTCAGTCGCTGGAGGACGCCTTCCCGCAGGCCGGCCAGGGTTCGCTGCGATCGCTCGCCGGCTGCTTCGGTTTTTCGGGCGACGACGTCGAAAAGAAGTGCCGGGTGCTGTCGGGCGGCGAGAAGGCGCGGCTGGTCATGGCGATCATGCTTTACGATCCGCCGAATTTCCTCGTGCTCGACGAGCCGACCAACCACCTCGACCTGATGACGAAGGAAATGCTGATCACGGCGCTGTCGCAATACGAGGGCGCGATGCTGTTCGTCTCACACGACCGGCGCTTCCTCGCCGCGCTGTCCAACCGCGTGCTGGAGCTGACTCCCGATGGCGTTCATCGCTACGACGGCGGCTACTCGGAATACGTCGCGCGCACCGGCCACGAGGCGCCCGGCTTGCATAGCTGAGCGGCGGGCCGCGTGCGGGGAGAAGGTTGGGATGAGCATCTGTGTTGGCGGTCAAGCATGGATTGGCGTCCAGGGGCGATCCTCTTTGATGAGGACGTTGGCGAGGACGACGAGCTTTCGCATGATTGCGGTGATG
>JBEKVR010000247.1:0-3778 GCA_049513815.1 Roseiarcus sp.
CTCGCGCCCGACGCCACCTTCGCCAACGGCGCCGGCAATTTCGCCATCTGGCCGGGCCGTTTCCTGCGCTTCCGCCGTTTCAACCAGCAGCTTGGGCCCGCTTCGGGCTCGATGGGCTTCGGCCTGCCGGCGGCGATCGCCGCCAAGCGCGCCGATCCTGAGCGCATCGCGATCGCCTTCGCCGGCGACGGCGACTTCCTGATGAACGGGCAGGAATTCGCCACCGCCGTCCAATACGAACTGCCGGTCGTCGTCGTCGTCGTCGACAACGGCATGTACGGCACGATCCGCATGCATCAGGAGCGCGAATATCCCGGCCGCGTCAGCGCGACGCAATTGCGCAATCCCGATTTCGCCGCCCTGGCGCGCGCCTACGGCGGCCATGGCGAGACGGTGGAGAAGACGGAGGCGTTCGCGCCGGCCTTTCAGCGCGCGCTGGCGTCCGGCAAGCCGTCGATTCTGCACGTGAAGATCGACCCGGAAGCGATTGCGCCGGCGACGACTTTGACCGTCATCCGCGAGGCCGCCTTGCGCCGCCGCGGCGGCGGCTGAGCCGGCGTGCCGCCCGCCGCCTGGCTGACGATCGGCGTCGTGACGCTCGGCGCGGCGCTCGCTGGATTCGTCGAAGGCGCCGCCGAGCTCGAATTTCCGCTTGTCGCGATGAGCCTGTGGGCGTGGATTCTACCGCCGCCGCTTGCCGCGCCGCTCGCCGTATTCGGCGCGCTGCTCGGCGCGGTCGTTGGCCTCTTTCCGCTGCGCGGCGCGTTCGACCTCAAGCGCGTCGCGCCGTTCGTCGTCGGCGGCGCGCTCGGCGTGCCGCTCGGCGTCTTCCTGCTGCACAACGCCGACCCGCTGCGCTTTCGCTTGGCGATTGGGGCGTTGCTGACTCTCTACGGGATTTACGCGCTGGCGGCTCGCGATTCCGCGCGCGTCAAGGCGGGCGGAATCGGCGCCGACGCTTTTGTCGGCGTCGTCGGCGGCGTCCTTGGCGGGCTCTGCGGCCTGGCCGCCGCGCCGCCAGCGATTTGGACGCGGTTGCGCGGCTGGAAACGCGAACCGCGCCGCGTGACGATCAAAGCCTCTGCGATCGTCGTCGCCGTCCTGACGCTCGCCGCCTACGCGCGCACCGGCGTGGTCGAACCGAACGACTTGCGCCTGTTCGCGGTCGTCGCGCCGGTCGCGCTCGTCGCGTCGATCCTTGGCGCCAGGCTCGTCAGCAAGGGCCGCTCGCAGGCGCTGGCAAGGATCGCGCTCCTGCTGACGCTCGCCTCCGGCGTGGCCCTGCTGGTCGGCGTGAGCCGAAGCGTGTGGGGACGCTGACCAGAGCATTGCTTCGCCGCGGCCGCCGCGGCTAGATGGCGGCTGGACTTGAGGTTCCCGCCATGAACGTCGACGAAGCCCTGCGTCAGTTCGGCGACGCCGAAGAAATGCCGAGCGCGGCGCTGCAGTGGGCCCTCGATCATTGGGAAACCGCAGCGCCGCGCTTCGTCGCCCGGATTCGCGCCTTCTGCGCCAGCTCGGCGGCGCGCGACGAGGTCGCTGAAGGCGAGATCTTCTTCATCGTCCATCTCTGTGGCGAGATGCGCGAGGCGCGCGCCTATGCGCCGCTCTGCCGGCTGATTGGCGAAAACGACGAGGCGATCGAATTCCTCGGCGACGCGAAAACCGAGACGCTGAACGGAATCCTCATCAATGTCTGCGACGGCGATCCCCAGCCGCTGATGAGCGCAATCGAGTCGGAACGCGGCGACGAATTCGCGCGCGCTGCGGCGCTCGAGGCGCTCGGTCGGCTCACGCGCGAGCGCGCGATTCTCACCGACGAAGAGATGCGCGCCTATCTCGCGCGGCTGCGGCTCGAAATGAAACCGCGCGGCGAATCGTTCCTGTGGCAAACTTGGGCGGCGACCGCCGCCAATCTCGGCTACGACGACATGCGGTCCGAAGTCGCGAGTCTGCACGCCGATGATTGGGTCGACCCAGTCGAATTCGGCCTCAAGCACTTCGACCAGCAGGTGAGACTGGCGCGCAACAATTCCGCTGGCTTGGACGGCTTCGAAGCGGACGGGGTGACGCCGTTTGGGAAGGCCGTCGAGACTCTCGCGTCGTGGTCCTACGGCGACGACGCCGCGTTGGCAGAGGAAGACTTGAGCGCAAGCGGCGGGTACGAAATCGAGACGCCTTACGTCAATCCATTGCGCGGAATCGGCCGCAACGATCCGTGCCCTTGCGGGAGCGGCAAAAAGTACAAGCGCTGCTGCTTGGCGGGGTAGGCGCTGTGGAGCCGCTGAGCGCCGGGCGATTGCGCGGACTGCGCAAGCCCTTGATTTCGTCGCTCGCGCCATGCGCATTGATGGCGACCCAAAGCGGGAGGGGGCGCCGATGGGACCGTTGGCGGGCGTCAAGATCATCGAAATGGCCGGCGTCGGCCCGGCGCCCTTCGCCGGCATGCTGCTCGCGGACATGGGCGCGGACGTCGTGCGCATCGACCGCAAGCCGAGCGGCGAGGGCGACGCGTTCGACGCCATCGCCGGCGGCGCTCTTCTCGATCGCGGCCGCCGCTCGATCGCCCTCGACCTGAAGAAGCCGGAGGCGGTCGCCGCTGCGCTCGAACTCGTCGCCGGCGCCGACGCGCTGATCGAGGGCTTCCGCCCCGGCGTCATGGAACGACTCGGCCTCGGCCCGGACGTCTGCCTTGCCCGCAATCCCCGCCTCGTGTTCGGCCGCGTCACCGGTTGGGGCCAGGAGGGGCCGCTGGCCGCGGTCGCCGGCCACGACATCGACTACATCGCTCTGACCGGCGCGCTGCACGCGATCGGCGCCAAGGATGCGCCGACCGTACCGCTCAACCTGCTCGGCGACTTCGGCGGCGGCGCGATGTTTCTCGCCTTCGGCGTCGTCTGCGCGCTCGTCGAGGCGCGCGCCTCGGGGCGCGGACAGGTCGTCGACGCGGCGATGACCGACGGCGTCGGCCTGCTCATGGCGATGACCTACAAACTGAAGGCGAAAGGCTTCTGGCGCGCCGAGCGGCAGGCCAACGTCCTCGACGGCGGCGCGCCGTTCTACGGCGTTTATCGCTGCGCCGACGGCAAGTGGGTCGCCGTCGGCGCGCTGGAGCCGCAGTTCTTCGCCGCGCTGATCGTTAAGCTCGGGCTCGAAGCGGCCGCTTTCGCCGACCGCTGGAACCCGCGCGCTTGGCCGGCGATGAGGGCGCGGCTCGAAGCGCTCTTCGCTGAACGGCCGCGCGACGAATGGGCGGCGCTGTTCGCCGATTCAGACGCCTGCGTCGCGCCGGTGCTCGACCTCGACGAAGCGCCGCGCCATCCCCACAACGTCGCGCGCCGAGCCTTCGTCGACGTTGACGGCGCGCCGCAACCCGCGCCCGCGCCGCGCTTCTCGCGCACCGCGCCCGAAATCGCGCGCCCGCCCGCGACACCAGGCGAGCACGGCGACGAGATCCTGCGCGAGCGCGGCTTTTCGGCGGCGCAGATCGACGCGCTGAAGCGGGTCGGGGCGCTGTGATTGCGCTGTTGGCGTCTACGCGTCCTGTCCGGTTTCGTCGCCCTTGTCGCTCTCGCTGGGGTAGTGAAAGGACGCGAAGCGGACGACGAGCACCGCGAACGCCATGACCAGCGTGCCGCCGGCGAGGATCAGGACGCCGACGTCGGGCGCCGCCTCGCTCTGCACCACGACGATCAAATGACGCGTCAGCGCGGTGATGCCGACGTAGATCAGGAAGCGGACCGGCATGTGATTGGTCTTGAAGTAGATGCCGACCATC
>JBEKVR010000248.1:0-3777 GCA_049513815.1 Roseiarcus sp.
TCCATGTGCAGAAAAGTGAGCCCCTGGCCGAACGCCTGCGCTTCGTGCTCGCGCTCGATGCCGAGGCGTAGCCGTGCGTGCAACCGCCCAAGGCGGGTTTCGAGACGGTGCAGGGCTTCGTCGGGATCGAGTAGACGGCGGCTCGTCACGTTGTCGCCTCCAGCGGCGGGTTGCGACGGGCGAGCGAGCCTTTTCGACGGCAACCGGTCCGCCCCGAAACGAATAGCATGTTGGTCACCAATCGTATGGCGGAAATCAAATGGTGTACGTGCTGCCGCCACTACCCCGGTGCAGCGGCTGGGCATCCTCTTCGCTCGTCTCACCCAACCGTTTCAGCCTTCCCGGAAACCACCATCGGGTCGGCCCACACATCGTCCTTTTCGAGGCTTGCTCAGCGTTCACTCGCGTTGCGGCCCGCACACTCGCGCCGTCACCAAATCGCGACGGCTATCCGGGTGCTTCAGACATTTCGTCGCCTCCATGCCTGCCCCGGTTGCTTCCGGCTGGAGCGGTTGCCGGGCGGGGCTTGCACCTGCTGGAAAGCGCCGCCTTTTCACGGCGCACGTGGATGGCAGACTCTAGAATGCTGCGCGCGGAACGACCGCTTTGCCACCATAAACAGCCGGTCAAAAGGGGCGAACGCGGACTGCCTGGCGTGGGGGTGGAGCGATCACGCGTTTGACAGCGACGAACTCCATTGCCGGCGAGCGTCGTCGTCGATCCAATCGCCGCAACCTGGCCGCGCCGCCGGTACGCTCAGCGAGCGCTCTCCGCCCGCGCTTGGGCGATGCGCTCTTTCAGCGCTGCGACGCCGACGACGCCGACGACGACCCCTTTGCCAATGACGTAGGCCGGCGTTCCCGATACGCTGAGCGCCGCAGCGAGCTTCATGTCCTCGCCAAGCGTCGCGCCCACTTCGTCGCTCGCCATGTCTTGCTCGATGCGCGCGAGATCGAAATTCCCGTCGAGGGCGGCCGCAAGCGCCTTTTCCTTGGTTGCCGGTCCCGGCTCGCCGAGAAGCGTCTGGTGGAAGGCGAGGTAGCGCTTGCCATCAGGGTCCTGCATGCGCACGGCGATAGCGACGCGCGCCGCGTCGGTCGATCCGGGTCCGAGGATCGGGAACTCCTTGAGCACGATCCGCAGCTCCGGATCGTCCTTGAGAAGCGTCAGCATGTCGGGCAGCGCGCGTTTGCAGTAGCCGCAGCTGTAGTCGAAGAACTCGACGAGCGTCACTTTGCCGTTGGGATTTCCGAGCGTCACCTGATGCGGCGAGGAGAATAATTGCTGAGCGACGCCGGCGATCGCCGCGCTGCGGTCGACCGCCGCTCCCCCGGCCGGCCCGGCGGCCCGATGCTTGACGAACTCCGCGAGGATGTCGCGTACCGCTTCCGGATGCGCGATGAAGTACTGCTTGACGATCTCGCCGACCTCGTCGGGGTGCGAGGCGAGGTAATCCTTGACGATCGCCTCGGTGACGGCGCGCGGGTCTTGCGCGCGCGTGGCCTGCGCCGCCGTCAGCGCCGCGACGGCGACGAGCGCGCCGCGCCAGAAAGTCCTCGACGCCATCCTCTCGCCTCCTTCGCGTCCAGCCGGCGGCCCGCACGCCTCATGGGCGCAACCGGCCGGCGCCGCCCGTCGGTCCCCCGGTGACCGGTTTGCCGGGGCCCGACGGGAACAGCAGCGGCGGCGCGATCCAGATCGGCCCCACGGCCGGCGGCGCTTGAGCCTCGACGCAAACCCCCGCCCGATTGCGCGTCTCCCCGGGCGGACAGCGCGACGGCGCCAAGGGCGTGCAGACCCCGCGGCTGTTGAACGCGAAGCCCCGCGCGCACGACGGTTTGGCGAGCGGCGCGCAGACTCCGACACGGTCGCGCGCTTGGCCGCGCGGGCAGGACGGCGGGGGAGCGGCGACGCAAACGCCGCGCGCGCTGCGGACTTCGCCCGGCGGGCAGGACGGCGGGGGAGCGGCGACGCAGATCCCATCCGGATTGCGCACTTTGCCGGGTGGGCAGGGCGACGTCGGAACCGCAGGCGGGGTCGCGCCCGGCAGCCCCACGCAGATCCCTTCCGGATTGCGCGTCTCGCCCGGCGGGCAGAGCGCCGGCGGCGCGGCGACGCAAACGCCGCGCGCGTCGCGGACTTGGCCCGGCGCGCAGGGCGGCATGGCTGCGTTGCAGGATTTGCCGTCCGCGCTGACAAACCGATTATTGCAGCACGAGCCGTCCGGCATTTTCGTGTAGCCCGCCGCGCATGGGACGATGATCTGGGTTCGCGACGGACAGACGGCGCGATTCTGAGTAACCGCGGTCCAGCAACAAGTGCCGTCGCTCATCAGGTTGTCACGCGCGCAGCACCCGCTTGCGCTCGGAACAAGGCCTTCCGCACACAAGCATAGCCGTCCGCCCGGCGGCCGGAAGTGCGTGGGAGGGGTCCACACGCACTGGCTATTGTTTGGGCCGCCCGGCGCCTGTCCGGCCGGACAACAGACGCCGGTTGAAGTCGCCTGGCTCGCCAGGCAACACGCGCCGCCGATCGGCGTATAGTTTGCGGGGCAGAGCGGCGGAGTGGGAGTGGGCGTCGGCGTTGGGCAAACGCCGTTGACGAGGGCGCCGCCGCAGCACGCCTGGGCGCCGTTCGGGCCGGCGTAGACTTGGCCGCTGTTGCAGCAGAAGTTGCTCGGCCCGACCGGCGTCTGCCCGGCGGGGCAGCTCGAATTCGAACAGGCGTCGCCCACCGCAAGTTGCCCGGCGGTGCAGCATTGGCCGTTGACCTGAATACCTGGCGCCGGACAGCTCGCGCACCCGTTCGCGCCGGCGTTCGGCAGCTCGCCGGGCGGACAACCGCCCGGCGGCGTGTACGGCGGCGGGATCGGAACATTCGGCGGCGCCCCGGGCGGCCCGTGGCCGGGGCCTGGCGGCGCGAAGACCGGAGGGGCGCCGATCGGCGGCGCGCCGCCATAGGGAAGAAGCGCGGCGCGCTGACTGGCCGAACACGGACGCGCGATCGCGATGTCTCCCATGTGGCCGCGCTCCGCCGGGTCATAGAACGTGTCCGTGTAGTCGACGAAGTAACTCTCCAGCGGCGGCTTGTCGCGGCGCCGGATGCGCCAGGTCCCGTTGCCTTGCAGGCCGTTGACGTCCAGCGGCCCCGTTTGGCTAAGCCGGGCGGCGAGCGCCGGATCGGCGGCGCGCCGCAAGTCTTCGCCGGTCGTCCACATCAAGCCGCCGCAGGACGCGAGAATGAGCTCGCCGCCGGGGTAGTAATTGTAGCCGATGGCGACGCCGCCATCGCCGTTGTGGTAGTCGGGCGGGAAGCCGATCGCGTATTCATCCGGCTGTCGCTGCCAGACGCGGTGGCCGTCCGGCATGATCTCGATCAGCGCATAGCGCAGCACGCGGCCGATCGCCGGAACCGCCAGGGCCTCGAAGTCGAAAGCGCCGGTCGGCGCCGCCCGGTCGGCGAGAAACATCCGCCCCTGCTCGTCGAAGGCGATCTGCGAAATCTCGGTCGGACCGGTCGAAGGCGGCGCGGCGAGCTCGATGACCGCGTCCTTGCCGAACGAGCCGTCGGCGTTCAGCCCCACCGACCAAATCTGTAGGCTGTCGGCGACCGCGTAATAGAGGCGGCGCTCATGCGCCGCGAGGCCGAAGACGCGGCGCTCGGGCGGCGCATAGTTCCACGTCGCCGGCTGCGCGCTGTCGAACTGGGGGCTCGCGACGTCGATCGCGGGTTGGGGATTCCACGGCGCCGGCGGCAGACCCTGAGCGGCCCGCCCTT
>JBEKVR010000249.1:0-3718 GCA_049513815.1 Roseiarcus sp.
AATTGCAGGTCATCATATGCAGATTTTGCTGGCGCTGATCGGCGCCCGAAAACGTGACAGAAAGCGAGCTTAAGGATCGCTCACTGGATCCTGCGAGTGCGATCAGACGGGTCGTTTCGAAACTACCGCTCAGACCTACGCCGCGCGACGGGAGCCTTATCCGCCAGCCTTCTCTAAGGCGGCGGCGAAGGCTCTGAATCTTCAGGGCCGCGAGGCGTTGATTGACCTCGGCGCGGGGCCGGGTCTATTGGCGCTCGGTTTCGCGCCCTATGTCGGCCGCGTCGTCGGGGTCGACCCCGAGCCGGCGATGGCGGACGAGGCGCGCCGGGCGCCGGCGGCGGCCGAGGTCGGGCTTGTCATGATCGAGGGGCGGGCGGAGGACCTGGACGCGGACATCGGCCGCTTCGACGTGGTGACGATTGGCCGGGCGCTGCACTGGATGGAGCGCGAGGCCACTTTGGCGACGTTCGATCGGATTCTGGCGCCCCGCGGCGCAGGCTCTGATGGCTCGAGGCTCCATCAGAGAGGCGACATTCCTCCTTCGCCGGTTTTGAGACCCTTGGTCGCGATGACGTGCTGAGCGATTTCCGGTCGATTTAGCGCCGCTGGCAAGGACTTCCTTGCACACCTTCGTCAGGTCGCCGTGGGCGAATATGCGGTGCGCGCCTACGTGGGACGGGAACAGCGCCCGGCTCGCTGCTCGCTTCGAACGGTTCGCCGACATGCTGCGGCTGATCGCGGAACCGGGCCACCGTCGCTCACGTCAACCCGCGCTCACGCGCCGGTTCGTGGATTACCTTTGCGCCGCCGCGTGCATCCAATCATTGCAGCCCCGACGCCAGCCCGTTTTCACCATCAATGGCGTGAACCAGGGCCCAAAAATTCTCGAGCGGCGTATCCAGTTGAACGTGATGCGTTGGAGAGATGATGAGTCCGCCGTCGTAGCCAACGGTCTCCAGGCGCTCCAAGACCTGCCCGCGCACTTGCTCTGGGGTGCCGAAAGGGAGGGTGTGCTGTTCGTCGATGGAACCCCAAAAACAGAGCTTGTCTCCATACTGACGCTTCAACTTCGCCGGATCCATGCAGGCCGGCTGCACGGGATTAAGGACATCCAGTCCGATCTCGATCAATTCCGGAATGATCCGTTCGATGTTGCCATCGGAATGATACGCGACCTTGACTTCCGGGTTTATGGTCTTCAGCGTGGAGATGAACTCGGCCATGCGCGGCTTGAGGAACCGCCGCCAAGTGTTGGGCGAGATCATCATGCCATGCTGCATGCCGACGTCATCTCCCGTCCAGATCATGTCCACGCCCAATTCGACGAGTCTCTTGGCGGCGGCCAGATGATACCGGAACGGAATATCGAGAATTGTCTCGGCGAGATCCGGATCCTCCGTGAAGTCGATCATCATCTGCTCTAGCCCGCGTAGGGCCCAAGCGGTCTCAAAGATAGTGGTCACGGTCACGCCGACGATCCAGTAGTCGTTCTTATGGGCGGCGATCAGGCGCTCGGCCTCGCCGTAAAGCTCCGGACGGTGCGGGTCGGGCGGTCGGTAGGATTCGATGGAACGGACGTTGGCCAGCGGATGACCGACGATATCTGTGTAGAATCCGGCGCCGAAACGGGTCTCATATGGAACGCTCCTCCACGACACCCCCCACTCGTCGGCATAGGAGTCCTTGCCGCCGGCGTAGGTCTCGTTGGCGTAATACGAGTTGGCCCAACCAACTGAGGTGAGCAATAGATCCTGTCCAAGCGCGCGTTCCAGCTCGTAAGTGTTGCCGCCCCCATGTGGATTGTGAACGGACCGGCCTGTCTGATGCATATCCTTGCGCAATCTCTGGGCAAATTCCGGGGTGAAGCTGATTTGCATCGGACAACGGTCCGGCTTCTGATGGTTGAGGGACATCCTCACGCGATCGCGAGGTCTCATGGACGCTCCATTACTCATGATGGAGTTTCCTTTCTCGTGTGGCCCAATTGCGACTCAGGCTTCGATTGGTTGTCCTGCAGGCTCTGCTGAGCATACTCTCGGAGAGATGCTCTGTAACGCGATCGCAGCGTCGAGAGCAGCTCGTAGGCAATCCGCACGCTGCGCCTGAGGCGTCATCTGCAACGCGGCGCCTCCCGCCTCGGCGCGACGGGCGCGGCTGGCAAAAGCGATATCGACAAGGCCGCTATCCGTATCGACTGGGCGTTAGAGTTGAGTTCGAACGGCGCATCTCACGGAGGCTGCGCCGAGCCACCTGTCGCCGAAAAGCCGCGGACGATCGCAACTGGAACCCTAAGCGTCGCCAAACAAAACGCGGAGGCTGGACAATGCGCCAAGGCGGTCGCAGAGGAGGCTATCTCCTTGCGCGCTACGGACGCTCTCAACCGTTGGCCATTGGAATCGCTTCGCCGACATCTGCCGCTGATCCGTGGAATTGCGGCCGCCGGTGGCGTCAACTGCGCACGGCGTTGCGCGTCATGGGTTTGAGTCGATCGACGGGAGAGATCCTCCTGGATAGCCGAAGACTCGTCGCCTCCAGGCTGATCGGATGCGTGCGACACTCTGACGCCGGCAAGACCGGGTTTGACCGGCACTCGAACATTGCGAAAATCCGCGATTGGCACACGAATGCAGCGAAAACGGCGGTCATCCGGCGAATGTCGGGTGACGATGAACGCCCCGCCGGCTTGGCCTTTGGAGAGGTTCTATGAGCCCCCTGATGAAATCCCTGGTCATTTCCGAACCGGGCAAAATGGCGATCGCTGAGGGCGCCCGTCCCGAGCCCAAGGGCGACGAGCTGCTCATCCGCGTCGGCGCCAGCGGCATCTGCGGCACCGACGTCCACATCTACAACGGCGACTACACCGCCACGTTCCCCCTCGTTCCGGGCCATGAATTCGCCGGAGAAGTGGCGGCCGTCGGACCGGACTGCGCGCGCTTCGCGCCCGGCGCCCGCGTCGCCGTCGAGCCCAACATCCCCTGCAACAACTGTCCCGAATGCCTGCGCGGCGACCACCATTTTTGCCGCAACATGATGATCCCGGGCTGCAATCGCTCCGGCGGCATGGCCGAATACGTCATCGTCAAAGAGCGCGCCGCCTTCGACATCGGCGACCTGCCTTTCGTCCAAGGCGCGCTGGTCGAACCGCTGTCCTGCGTCGTTCACGCCACCGAGCAGCTGGGCGTGGGCTGGGCCGCGCATGCGCTGGTCATGGGCGCGGGTCCCATCGGCGTCATGATGGGGCGTCTGATCAAGGCCCGCGGCGCGGCCCGGGTCGACTACCTCGAGCGCAACGCCACCCGCGCCGCCCGCGCCGCCGCGCTCGGTCTTGGAACGGTCTACGCCAGCGCGTCCGAAATCGCCGATCGCGTCTACGACAGCGTCGCCGACGCCTCGGGCGCCTCGGCGCTGGTGGCCGAAGCGGCCAATCGCTTGACGCGTCCGCGCGGCCGCGTGCTCGTCTTCGGCGTGCCCCACATGGGCAGTCAGGTCGCCTTCGACCACTTCCGGCTCTTCCGCGAGGAGATCTCGATCATCTCCTCGTACACGTCGCTGAAGAACAGCATGCAGGCGATCGACCTGATGAAGTCCAAGACCATTCGCGTCGACGACCTCGTCTCCCACCAGATCAAGCTCTCCGAGTGCCCGGACTACATAAGACGCATGGAGGCGGGCGATGGCGAACTTCGCAAGGTGACCGTCACCGACTTCGCCCACTGAC
>JBEKVR010000250.1:0-3665 GCA_049513815.1 Roseiarcus sp.
ACCCTGTTGCGCGCCGTGCGCAGGCGTGGCAGCCCGAGCTTCGCGCCCCCGGCGATCATCGGGATCGACGATTGGGCTTGGCGGCGCAACCATCGCTATGGAACGCTGATCTGTGATCTCGAACGCCGAAAGACGATCGCATTGCTGCCGGATCGCGAACCAGCGACCGCCGAGGCATGGCTGACCGGCCAGCCGCAGATCGCCGTAGTGGCTCGGGATCGAGGCGGCGGCTACGCGCTCGCGACGCAAAAGGCCCTCCCCAACGCAGTGCAGGTCGCCGACCGCTGGCATCTGATGGAGAACGCAAGCCACGCTTTCCTCGACGCCGTACGCAAGTCTATGCGCCAAATCCGGGCTGCGATTGGCGCCGCCACGATCAATCCGGCCCTGCTCACCGCGGCCGAGAAGCTCCAATACGAGGGGTATCTGCGCCGCGAGGAGACCAACGCCGCCATCCTCGCGATGGCCAAGGAGGGTGCGCCGATCAGGGAGATCGTGCGTCGCACCGGCTACAGCCGCGGCCTCACCCGAAAGGTGCTTCGCGGTCAGAGGTCGGACATCTTTCGCGTTCGCAGCAGTTCGCTCGAAGCCTACCTTCCCTGGCTGGACGAGCAATGGGCGGCGGGGCGTCGCAACCGCTCTGAACTATGGCGTTCGCTGAGGCGGCAGGGGTTTCGCGGATGTCTTCGCGTCGTCAGCGAGTGGAGCGGGCGGCGACGGCGATCGGAAAAGATGGATGCAAGCGCGATAAGCCGCACACCCTCCGCCCGCACCATCGCCCGGTTGATGACGATCGGGCGCGACCGGCTCTCCAAGGCCGAGACTGTAACCGTCGCCGCGATCGAGAGCGGCGTCGAGCTTCTGGTCGAGGCGCGCGAAATCGTGGCGGACTTCCAAGCCATGATCCGAAGAAAGGCGCTGGCGGAACTCGATCCGTGGATCGAGCGCGCCAAGACGAGTCTCGTCGCTGGATTCGCGAATGGCGTCACGAAGGACAAAGCCGCGGTGAGCGCCGCAATCTCGTCGGGTTGGTCCAACGGCCAAGCCGAAGGCCAGATCTGCAAGCTCAAGCTGGTCAAGCGCCAGATGTATGGGCGAGGAAAACTCGATCTGCTGCAAGCGCGCGTCATCGGCGCCACGTGACCCGATCGTCATCAAAAGTGCGTCAGACCCCAATTGCGACCACACACTGACCGCCGTGATCTATCAAGCGCCGCATAAGGCGCGGGCATTGTCGCGCGGTTGATGCCGCGGTAAGTCATGCGTTCTGACCTTCATCACACTCGCTCTGCGGCCGCGCATGATCCGTCACATCGTCCTATTCACCGCCAAGAACAAGGCTGAAGTCGACCGGATCGTCGATGGCCTTTCGGTTCTCGCCGCGATCCCCCATGCGCGTCGGCTCGAGATTGCGCGCAACCGCAAATCGGACCCGCTCAGCGACGAGATCGACGTCGTCGTCTATGGCGAGTTCGAAAACGACGCGGAACTCGCCGCCTATAAGGGGCACCATCTCTACCATGCATCGATCACGCTGGTGCGCCCGTTGCGCGAACTTCGCTTCGCCGCCGACTATGACATTGCTACGGTCGCGCCGCCGGCCTGATGTACGTCCGCGAGCTTGTCTGGAGTGAGCCCGTCGCGGTGATGCGACGTCTCGCGCATCTGCTGCGGCTCACCTTTCTCGATAGCGCGGCGCGAGACGCATCACTCGGCCGCTATTCTTATCTGGCCTGCGACCCGTTCAGTACCTATGGGGCTGCCGACGGACGGGCGAGCTGCGACGGCCGTATCCTCAATGCGATCCCTGGTGTGCGCCACGCGCACTCCTGCGCATCTATGGCAACCCCATCATCCCGATCTCCCACCGTTTCATGGGTAACCCTCCGCCGAGGGCCGCCTTGTGAACGCGCGGTGAGAGCGAAGACATAGGCGTATGCCTAGTCATACGCCTATGCCGAAGGTTTCCCGGCTCGAAGTGATCGCGACCGGCGCGCGCCGGGGCTGGACGGACGAAGAGAAGCGGCGGATCGTCGCCGAGAGCTTCGACGGGTCTCGGCGCGTTTCGGCGACAGCGCGCCGGTACGGACTGTCGGCGTCGCAGTTGTTTACGTGGCGCCGGCAAATTGCGTCTGCTTCCCCAGCGGCGGAGACTGCAGCGATGTTCTTGCCTGCCTTCATCGCCTGCGAGCCCGTCGAGGTCGTTAGGGATTCGTCTGGAAATCTCAAACCGGCGCCGACGGCGGCTGGCCGCATGGAGATCGCGCTGGCGAACGGACGTCGCGTCATCGTCGGCCCTGACTTTGACACCGTCGTCCTGGCGCGTCTTCTCGACGTTCTCGAGAGGCGGACGTGATCGCGGTTCCTTCCGGCGTGCGCGTGTGGCTCGCCGGCGGGGTCACCGACATGCGACGCGGCATGAACGGGTTGGCGCTCCAGATTCAGCAGGGCCTCGGCCGTGATCCGCACGCCGGCGATTTGTTCGTCTTCCGCGGGCGGCGTGGCCAACTACCGACATTCTGCATATAGTTTTCGCCACGCGAGAGTTGCGTACCGTTGGCATCCGCTGTTCGACCGGACGTTGCAGGTCTCGCGCAACCGGCGCGGCAAGGATCTGACCTGCATCTACACGGATGAGCGGCCGGACCTCGCCCGCGAGCTGCCGAACTGGATGTTCGACGACGCGTACTGCGCTGGCATGAGCCTCGGTCCGCCGCAGGTCAGCATCGAAGCCCTGAACGAACTCGCCGCGGTCCTGGCGGCCGGCGGCAAATCCCTGAAACGAGGTTCACGATCGCGTCCTTCAAAAACGAAGGAGGCGATTCGTGCGCAAGAGGAGGAACCGAGACCGATCGCAGCTCGCGCTGGATCTCGAACCCCGCGATCCAACGCCGTTTCCGTTTCCCGCGAGCCCGAACGTGAAGGGGCTGATCGAGGCGCTGGCCGATCTTCTGCTCGAAGCCATGGGCGAGCGGACGACGGCGCCGGACGCGGCGGCAAGGCAGGGAGGCGGTGATGAGCCCCAAGATCACGTCTGACCACCTCGCCCGCGCGGCGATCGTCTATGTGCGGCAGTCGACTATGGCGCAGGTCTTCGCCAATCTCGAAAGCCAGAGACGGCAATACGACCTCGCCGGCGCCGCAGGCGCTGCGGGCTTTGCGTCGGTGAAGGTGATCGACGACGATCTCGGCCGCTCTGGATCGGGGAGTGTCGAGCGTCCTGGCTTCGAGCGACTAGTCGCGATGGTCTGCTCCGGCGATGTCGGCGCCGTCTATTGCATCGAGGCCTCGCGGCTGGCGCGCAACGGACGGGACTGGCATCACCTGATCGAGCTTTGCGCGCTCGCCGGGACGCTCGTCATCGATCCCGAAGGCGCTTACGATCCGAGAATCGTCAACGACCGTCTGCTGCTCGGCCTGAAGGGGACGATGTCGGAATACGAACTCAGCCTGATGCGACAACGCGGCCTGGCCGCTCGCGATTCGAAGGCGCGGCGCGGCGAGTTCCAGTTCATGCTTCCTCCCGGCTTCTGCTGGAGCGAGGCGGGCAAGATCGAAGTCGATCCTGACGAGCACGTGCAGGAAGCCGTCCGCATGGTGTTCGCTAAGTTCCGTGAACTCGGCAGCGCGCGTCAGGTCTTTCTTTGGCTGCGATCGGCCGAGAT
>JBEKVR010000251.1:0-3663 GCA_049513815.1 Roseiarcus sp.
ATGCTCGAAAGCAATCGCATCCGGCGTGACCTTGCCGCACAAGGATCGGGCGAAGTGGACGGCGAGATCGCGGTCGCCCTTCACCGCTTCGGGCTGAAAGATCGGCTTGAAGTAGCCGACCCTCACGCCGGCCAGTCGCAAAGCCCGGACCAGTCCCAACGCCATCGAGGTGAGCCCGACCTCTTGCGAGACCGGGACCAGATAGACGGTGTGATGGGCGGAAGACATGTTCATCGAAACCTTCCTGTTAAATCAGTCGAAGCACTCAGACGGCCGGCCGAACGAGTTTACCGCAGGGTTGCGAGCTTACGGTGACGACGTACGAAACCCCCGATCAATGGCGTACGACGGCCAAGGCGTCTCGACCGCCGCCGAATCAATTGGGCCGAACGCTCAGGCGCTGCATTGATGAAGCGCAGTCGCCGCGACCGGCGCGCGAGAGGAGAAATGGTGCCCTGGCCGGCACCACGCTATCGCCCAGGGCCGTCCGCGGGTGTCTGAATTAACTTAGCTATATCAATAGTGTGTTAGAAATTGGTCTTCCTACGTCCGCGTTTGTATGCCACTATCCGCGTCGGGATGTGGGAGTAAATGTGGGATCGGCAGAATGGGCCGCGGGACGGATCGAGCCGTGAAAGCCGCAGGCGTGGGGCGCCACGGCGACGGCGACGGCCTTTGCCTCGTTGTTTCCGACTCGGGCCGTCGAAACTGGGTGCACCGCTATCAGATGAACGGCTCTCGCCGGGATATGGGCCTCGGGGCCTATCCCGCCGTTGGCCTGTCCGAAGCGAGAATAGCCGCTGCCGAGGGTCGTAAGCTCATTGCGCAGGGGGCCGACCCGCTCGCGGCCCGGACCGTCGCAAGGAAAGCGTTAGAGCCGATCCCGACTTTTGGCGAGCTGGCAAAGGTCGTCGTCGCGCAAGCCCAGAGCAAATCGACCAACGCCAAGGTGCGCTACCAATGGGAGCGCCATCTCGGCCCTGCATATTGCGGCCCCCTTCTCGGGCGTCCTGTCCACGAGATCACCGCATTGGATATCGCCGCGATTCTGCGGCCGATATGGAGCAACAAACCAGAGGTGGCGCGCAAGCTATACCCTGCCATCCGGCGCGTCTTTGAATACGCCCGCATCCGACTGCGTGACGACCACGGCATATCGATGCCGGACAATCCTGCCAGATGGGATGACTTGAAGGCGATGGGCTTCGAGCCGCCAACGAGGTTGAGTCGGGGCAGCCATCCATCGCTGCCGTTTGCGCGCGTCCCCGCGTTTATAGCGAAACTGCGTGAGAGAGACGCCATCGCGGGCGCCGCACTTGAGTTCTTGATTCTCACCAATGTCCGGACTGGCTCCGTTCTGAAGGCGCAATGGCCCCAGTTCGACTTGGATCAGGCGGTGTGGTCCGTGCCAGTCCCTAACCTGAAGGACCGAAAACACCGGAAGGTGGCGTTCCGCGTGCCGCTATCCCCGAGGGCCGTCCAAATTATTCTTGAGATGCAAACAATCCGGACTTCCAGGTTCGTCTTTGCGGGTCGGGCCGCCGACAAACCGCTTTCCAATATGGCGCTCCTAACGCTTCTGAAAAGAATGAACAGCGTCGCCAAAAAGAAGTGGGTCGATGTGGACAGCGGGCGCCCGATAACGGCTCACGGGTTTCGGGCGACATTCAGGACATGGGCCGAGGACGAAACCGGGTTTTCGCGTTCTGTTATTGAAGAGGCGATGGGCCACCAGATTGGTACTCAAGTCGAACGTAGCTACCGGCGCACTGACGCTCTTGAAAAGCGTCGAAAACTTATGGAGGCATGGGCGAGTTTCTGCGAACCGGTGTGCTGTGACCCCTGACGTTCACCCAGCCGGGGCCAGAGTCGCGGGTTGAGATTGGCGCAGGAGCGCCGGCGGAGCAACGGGCGATCGGCGTAGCTGGTCAGGGTTGCGCAGCCGATCGCCTGCCGCCGCGTGAGTGGACGGTGTGGCATATCGACGAAGAGGCGACGCCGGTCGACGTGGCGAGCAGCCCGGATCTCGTCGGCATCACCTTCCACACGCCGAGCGCGCTCCGCGCCAACGATCTCGTTGCGCCGGCCGTCGTCGCAATGGCCGCGTGCGGGGCTTTCGCGACAACTTGTCGTAGTTCATCTATCGGGATATCGAAATATCTCAAATGTGACTCGAGGATTTGTATGCCGACATCCAAGTCCGGCTCTTCCGATCCGATCGGATTGGCGGCCGAGATCGTCTCCGCCTACGTCGTCCACAATTCTTTGCCGTGGGCTGAACTGCCGGCGCTGATTCAATCGGTGCATGCGGCGTTGACGAAGAACGCAGGCGGCGCGGCTACGCCGAACGCGACGGAACCGGCAGCGCCAGCGCCGGCGGTGTCGACGCGCAAGTCAGTCACGCCGGATTATCTCATCTGTCTCGACGACGGCCGCAAATTCAAATCTCTGCGGCGGCATCTAGCGACGCTGGGAATGACGCCGGAGCAATACCGCGCGAAGTGGAGTTTGCCGAACGACTATCCGATGGTCGCTCCCAATTACGCAGCGCAGCGATCGGCGTTGGCGAAGAAGATCGGGCTTGGTCAATTCCGCAAGGGCGGCGGAGGCGCTAAGCGCAAGCCGCGGTAAGCGCCATCCGGGTCTCATTTCATTCGCTGTTTCAGCCGCCGCTTTGCGGCGCCCGCGAAGCGCGACCGCTTCTTCCCGTTGGCCGATCAACCGATCGTCGCCGCGCCTTCGAGGCGAACATTGCGGCGGCGGCCGGCTCGACTGCCGGGGGCACAAAGCTTGATGGAAATGCTCGAGCTGATTTCTCCAGCGATCGGCAGCGGCCGCGGCGGTACATCCGCGCTCGTGGCCCTGCTCGATCGGGATCACGCGCCTGGACAGGGCGGCCCGCATTGCGGCCGGCGCGCCCGCTCCAGGCAACGCCGGCCTCGACGCAAACGCGCTCCCGCATTCGCGACGAATCAGCCTTGCTCAGCGTCGTCCAAGCACGTTACCAGTGTGTGAATGAGCTTCGAATTGCGGAAAGAGTAATTTTAGCCGGTTTGATCCCGCCATCGTTGAGGAATGGGCTCG
Source organism: Roseiarcus sp. (assembly GCA_049513815.1). Lineage (GTDB taxonomy): Bacteria > Pseudomonadota > Alphaproteobacteria > Rhizobiales > Beijerinckiaceae > Roseiarcus. Next base: position 3,085 of record JBEKVR010000251.1, read on the forward strand.
GCCGCGACGTCGGTTGGCGTCGAAGCCCTTGACGCAGAATGAGATGCATTGAACCAACTCTAAGCTTCGTGCGCCCGATGGGCTAATTTTACGCAACGAGATACGCTCCAATGGCAGCCGAGTTACTTTTTCATTTGCACCCACGCCGTAGCTTTGTCCGCTGCATGGCTTGGAAGTCTTGCATGGCCCCCGTTATCCGCACGCGCGCCGGAGTCGCACGCTGGATCGCCATTCAGACCGCATACGCGGCGGCTTTCATCCTGCCCGCGACGATGGCGGCGTGCCTGTGGCCGTATGGCGGCGATCTGTTGCGCGCGATCGGCGGCTGGGAGGCGATGCGGTTCTGCCTCGCCCTGGCGGTCGTGGAAACATTGGTGTTCACGCCGATCGTCGCGATCCGCTCGGTGGAGACGCTGCGTCAGCTTAATCTCGCGCGGGACGAGCTTGATCGGCTCAGCGGCGTCGACCCGCTAACCGGTCTGCTCAATCGCCGCGGGTTCGAAAAGGCGGCGGCGGATTTGTCCGCCGCGACCGAGGCGCGCGACGCGCCCGTCGCGGCGCTGGTCTGCGACGTCGACG
>JBEKVR010000252.1:0-3644 GCA_049513815.1 Roseiarcus sp.
GTCATCCCTCCAACGCGTTCGCAAAAGTATCGGTCGTCACACCGTGAAAAACCCGAACGAACCCGTGCGCCCGAAGTCCCCCAAAGCCGCCCAAGCGCCAAACCGAACCTCGTCATGAATAGCAAGGGCTAGAGCCGGATCAACAGCCGTCAACGCCAAACAGGCCGCCGAGGATCACCCCCGGCGGCCGTTTCTTATCTGAGGAACGCCCCAATGCGTGTTGTCGTTTCAAATGAAGAAATCGAGGCGGCCAACCCCGGCGCGAAAACGCAGTCGTCGCGATGTCCGGGCGGCAATCAAGTGAACGGAACGTCCATGGTCCTTGAAACTTCCCCAAATGACATTTGTGTCCCGCCGTCGCTGTCCCGATATCGGCGTCCGCTGCTATTCAGACAAACGGACCTGGACAGGGCCTTGCGATCTGCGAAGCGCGCGGGCGACGGTTTCGCTGTTCGCGTCGAGCCGGACGGGTCTATGATCGTCGGGCCATTCGGTCCGCACACTATGCCCCAAGGGGCGAAATCCGCCTCCGTCCGAGATTATCACCTTTGAGGCAATCCATGCCGCGCCCCCGCCCGCCGTATCTGGTCAGACAAATCACGCGGCACGGTAAAGCTGTGTGGTACGTCCGAATTGGTGCCGGACCTCGCACGCGAATTCGGGCGACCTACGGCACGCCTGAGTTCATGGAGGAATATCAAAAGGCGCCATCATGGGCAGCGCCGCGCCAGCGAAGCCCGTAAGGGCAGGGGCCGCTACTCTCGCGTGGTTGATCGGCAGATATCGAGAGTCGTCGGCATGGGCGACCCTTTCAAACGCGACGCGCCGCCAACGCGAGAACATTCTCAAGCACGTGATTGCGCAGGCGGGCGATATCCCGTTTGCCGCGATCTCGCGGGCGAAGATCATTGAGGGCCGCGAACGCCGCATGGACACACCTGCGGCTGCAAATCAGTTCGTGAAGACGATGCGCGCGCTGTTCGATTGGGCGATCGATGCCGAGCACGTGAAGGAAAACCCGACGCGCGATGTGAAGTTCCTGACGATCAAGACCGAGGGGCACCACACATGGACAGAGGCCGAAATCGCAATTTACGAGTCGGCATGGCCTATCGGAACCCGCCAAAGGTTGGCCTTCGATCTTCTGTTATATACCGGCTTGCGGCGCGGCGACGCGGTGCGGCTTGGACGCCAGCACGTCAAAGACGGGCGCTTTCGTATCTCCACTGAGAAGACGGGAACCGTGGTTGACGCCCCGATCTTGCCCCCGCTCAAGGCGTCAATCGAAGCCGCGCCGACTGGCGACCTCTCCTTCATTGCGGGCGAGCGCGGCAAGCCGATGACCAAGGAGAGTTTTGGTAACTGGTTTAGAGAGGTTTGCGAGGCCGTAGGCGTGCAGGGGACTGCTCACGGGCTTCGCAAGGCGGGGGCCACCCGAGCGGCCGAGAACGGCGCCAGCATCGTCGAATTGCGCGCCATGTTCGGATGGTCTTCGGACCAAATGCCCGCCCTCTACACGAAGGCCGCCGACCGCGCTCGCATGGCCGGAACAGGCATGACGAAGCTTGAGCGCGGGGGCAGAAAGTGAACGCCCTATCCCCTCACCCTACCCCAAGGTGAGGGAAGTGGGGCGAATTGCCAAATGAAATCAATACGGCCATCAATTGATGGCGTCCCGGAAGGGAGTCGAACCCCTGACCCCAGGTTTAGGAAACCTGTGCTCTATCCTGCTGAGCTACCGGGACCGCGTTTGTTTTCAGATAGTTAGGAAATCGCCTCTTTTTCTTTGGCACCTTGTTGGCACTCGAACGCTCTTCAGTACGCACGTGACGGCGATTTGGAGCAAATCGCTTCGCCACTGTCAATTTGGTCGATAGACATTCGGATTCCTAGTCGCCGCTGGAAGGAAAGAACGCCGCGAGATTGCGGCGACCGTCGACGACGCGCACGATCTCAATAGCAGCGGCGGTGATGCGATAGAAGATCACGGTCGGATAGACAACGACGGATCGGATGCCGGCGACGAGCTGGTCGCGCGCGACGCCCGCCTCCGGAAACATCGTCAGACTGGAAGCGGCGCGATCGATGTCGCGTAGACGCGCGTCGGCTATCTCCGGCGAGAAATGGGACGCTCCCCAGCGCCAAATCGCCAGCAAGTCGGCCTCGGCTTCCGGCGACCAATCGAGCTGAAGCTTAGGCTCCGGCATGCGTGGCGCGGGCTCGCGCGATCACTTCTTCGATGTTGATCTTCCGACCAAGGCCGGCGTCGAGGGATCGAATGCCGGCGGCAATGTCGCTGCGGAGCGCACGTAGATGATCGATGTAGTCGTTGAGCTCGCGACCAAGGCGCTCCTGGTCGGCTTCCGGGAGTTGCTGGGCCTTGGCGATTGCTTCGTCGAGCGTCTTGGATGACATGCGGAAAGTCTATCATAGGGAAGATGAAAGCGCACGGAAGGGGGAAGGTGGGTAGTGGGTCAGTTCGATTGTGGCAGCGGAATTTTGCGCTAGCGGCGTAGCCCAGCTTTCCCCATAATGAGAACATGGCGGGTTCCAAGCCCACGACAAAATTTGAGCCGGTCCAGCTCAAGGCCGAACAGGGCTGGTATGTGCGAATTACGCTTCCTCACGGCGAGCAAATCCAGATGAGCGGCTTCGAGACAGAAGCCAGAGCAAGAGACTGGATCGCCACTAAAGCGGCCGATTGGCTCACACACTATCGAGGCGGCCGGTACGTCTAAGACTCCCAAACGCCCGCGCGATCCGGCCCAGTTTGCGAAGCTCGGTATCAATCTCGCTACGGGCGCGCAGCCAGACGTTGCGCGTTACCTCGCGATGAAGCGCGCGACGAACTTCGATTGAGAGCCGGCGCATGAAGACGACCTGCCTCCGGGCAGGTCGGTAAGATGGTGCGCCGCACCGCTTGAATCTGAAAACCAAAGACCCCTTGTCGGGGTCAGACAGCGGTCTTTGGTTTTCAGATTATAGCACCCCACATCCGCCGACGTTCCCCGGCGGATGCGGGGTTCCACGGCGACTGTTGCGATCGGCTGGCGCTCGTTGGCGTCTTGCGCGCGCCTTGCCGTCGAGCTGGCGCATAGGCGAGCGGTCAAGGGAGGAAGCCCACTGGAGCGCGGCCGTAGCGTGGGACGCTCTGCGGCCCTTGACGGCTCGCCGCGCCAGCTCACGATCGGCGGCGCGCGTGCGGGACGCCATGGGATCGGCGGAGGGAAGCGATCTACGCGGCGGCTAGCAAGCCGCCTTCAACTGCGCCGCCTCCTTCATTGAGACGATGCGGCGGCTTCCTCATTGGGATGTCCAACAGTCGCGCGATGGTGGGCTGGCCGTCGCGAAGCGTGCGGACGCAGGCGTGACCACACGAGAACGTGGCCGTCACGTTAGCCAGCGCGGCGATCTGTTCCCCTCGGCGGCGAATGAAGCGGTGCCGGCCGAACTGTCTGTCGCCGCCAGCCGCGCGACGAATTTCGATCACCAGCGACGTCCGTCCAATAGGACGGAATGGACGCTAGGCCGTGTGGACGGATTCCGTCGAGCATAGCGTGATGGGATTCCCAAATCAGAGAATCTGTGACTCATGGGTGGTCGGTATCTGGAGGCCGACCATGCTGACGCGAATGACCGATGAG
>JBEKVR010000253.1:0-3398 GCA_049513815.1 Roseiarcus sp.
CCCGCGCCGCCGGCGCGACGGTCCACGGGCCAATCGACCAGGGTGACTTCCTGCGCGCGCTCGGAATCGATGTGCGCGCCCGCGCGCTCGGCGAGCGCTCTCCCGACCGCGCCGGCGAAATCGAGGCGGCGCGCCGGCGCCTGGTCGGCAAGGGCGAAAACGAGATGGGCGCGCTGTTCAAGGCGATGGCGGTCGCCAACCGCGCCGTCCCTGCGCCCCCCGGCTTCCAGCCCAGCCCGGCGAAGCCGGCGTGACGGCGGCCGAGACCCTCAGAGCCGCGACGCTCGAGCTGCCCGGCGTCGCCCACGCGTTCTTCACCCGCCGCGGCGGCGTTTCCCAGGGCGTCTACGCGACGCTCAACGGCGGCGTCGGCTCGCGCGACGAACAGGACGCCGTCGTCGCCAACCGCGCCCGGATGGCGGCGGCGATCAAGGTTGCGCCCGAGCGCCTCGCGATCCCCTACCAGGTCCATTCGCCCGACGCGCTGGCGATCACGGCGCCGTTCCCGCGCGAAGCGCGGCCGCGTTGCGACGCGCTGGTCACCGCGACGCCCGGCCTCGGCCTCGGCGTCACCGGCGCCGATTGCGGCATGATCCTGTTCGCCGACGCCGAAGCGCGCGTGATCGGCGCCGCGCACGCCGGCTGGAAGGGCGCGCTCAATGGCGTGCTCGAAGCGACGGTCGCGGCGATGGCCGCGCTCGGGGCGCGGGTCGACCGCATCAGCGCCGCGCTCGGCCCCTGCATCGCCCAGCCGTCGTATGAGGTCGGCCCGGAATTTGTCGCGGCTTTCGAAGCCGACGACAAAGGTTCGGACCGTTTCTTCACCCAAAGCGTCAACGCCGGACGGTCGATGTTCGACCTCCACGGGTACATCGCCGAGCGCGCGGCGCGCGCCGGAATCGCCCGCTTCGAGGACCTGGGCCTCGACACCTACGCCGACGAGGCGCGCTTCTTCAGTTACCGGCGCGCCACCCATCGCCAGGAACCCGACTACGGCCGCCTGGTGGCGGCGATCGCGCTCGCCTGACGGACTGAATCTCTTGCTTGCTTATCCTGTCGCACCCTCCACCGGATGACTGGATTCAACCCAAGGCGGAAGCACTGCTTGAAGCGGTGATGAAGATTCCTGCTGGACCACGATTTAGCGAAGCCCTGGAAGGCCATCAGGCGCGCGACGAGACTCCGCAGACGACGCACTCACGCAAGCTGACGAAGCTATCAGACGGTTCTGTTGCTGGAATGCAACACAAGTTCGATTTCCGCAGTGGGCTCATCTGAGCTGCGCGATCTAGTTGAACCATTTCAAAGTTTTGCAAAGCGCCACGCAAGGCCGCCCGTCCCAGCAGCGAGGAATGTTCCTTGAAATCACAGCAGAGCTGCAACACGATCACGCAAGCGTGAATCAGTGCCGTCGCGTGTGCTGGAGGCCCCACCCAAGGGGTTGCGATTCAATGTCGATGCGGAGGTCGGATCATGCAAGGGCGCCATAATCTTGCTAGTGGGGGCGGCCTACACGCCTCGGCGCAGTTCAATGTGGGCGCGCTTCTTCTGATTTGCGCTCTGGCGCTGGCCGGCATCGTCGCGTTCACGCGGCCGGCGGGGGCGGTGCCGAGCTTCAGCCGGCAGACGGGTCAAGCCTGCGCAACCTGTCACACCGCCTTCCCCGAACTGACGCCGTTCGGCCGCCACTTCAAGCTCACCGGCTACATAGAGGAGGGCGCCAAGAACCCGCCCCCGCTGCCGATCGCGGCGATGCTCATGCCGGGATTCACCCACACGCAGTCCAAGCAGGACGGGCCGGCTTCGCCAGGCTTGAAGTCGAACGACAATCTCGTCACGCAGCAGGTGACTGGATTCCTCGCCGGCGATATCTACGGCAACCTCGGTTCGTTCGTTCAGGTGTCGGGCAATCCGGTCACCGGGCAGGTCTGGTTCGATGGTTCGGACGCCCGCTACGTCGACTCGTTCCAGCTGTTCGGCAAGAACGCCTACTACGGCATCGACGTCAACAATACGCCGACGTTCCAGGACGCCTGGAACACGGTCAATGCGTGGGGCTTCCCGCAGTTCAGCTCGAGTGTGGCGGCGTTCAGTCCGCCGGGCACGCACATCGACGCGCTTGCGCAGAGCGTCGCCGGCGCCGGCGCCTACGTCTATTGGAACGATCTCGTCTATGCGGAATTGACCGCCTACCTCGGCTACAACAAGAGCACGCTTGAGGCCTTCGGCATGCAGCCAGGTCCGACGCCCGACGTTCAGCGCGGGGTCATGCCGTACTGGCGGTTGGCGGTCGAGCCGCATTGGGGCGATCATTATCTGATGATCGGCACATACGGCATGTATGGCCAAACGGTTCCAGGGGGGCAGGGCGGCATCGGCGCCGACAGCTATCTCGACGTCGGCTTCGACTCTCAGTACCAGTACGACGGCCAGCAATACAGCGTGACGCTCAAGCTCTCCGACGTGATGGAGTTTCAGAAGTTCAACGCCAGCTTCGCCACCGGCGCCGCGTCGAACGTCAACGACAAGCTGAACAGCTTCAAGGCCAACGCCACTTTCGTCTGGGATCACACTTACAGCTTGACCGCCGGCTACTTCAATGTTTCCGGAACCAGCGATCCGTTTTGGGATACGGGGGCCTACTATGGCAGCACCCCTCCCCCCGCCTTGGTCAGTAGCCCGAACGGCAGCGGGATGATCTTCGACGCGGCCTATCTCCCATTCAGCCACGGCGCCCCAGGGCCATACAAGTACGCCAATGTGCGCGTCGGCGTTCAATACACGACGTACTTCAACCTCTACGGTGGAACGAACAACTTCGATGGAGCCGGCACGGGGGGCACTCACAACGCCTCGGGCAACAACACGCTGTTCCTTTATGCCTGGGCGGCCTTCTGACGCAGGAGCGCCCACTGGACTGACGCGCCGAAGCCGCGTTGGGCGTCGCGCAAAGTGGAGGCCAACGCCGATCGGCGTTGGCCTTTTCTTGCATTTGCTAAGGGACGGAAGATCCCGGCGCCTGGCGTTTCGCCGCACGCTCTAGCGGGGACTGCTCGCGTCGGTTGACAAGCTGCGCGCCGGCGCTCATTTCCGTCCAGCGCCGCACCGCGGCGCGAAGTCCCAAGCTCGCCGGAAAGGACCGCGCATGCTGGCCGGGAGGTTGGCGCGGCGCCTGTCGCGTCTTGGACTCCATTACAGCTGGGTCGTGTTGGCGGTCGTGTTCGCCCTCTCCGTCGTCACCGCCGGCGCGATGGCCCTGCCCGGCGCGCTGATCCTGCCGCTCGAACGCCAGTTCGACTGGAGCGCCGAAGACATCTCCGGCGCCGTGGCGCTACGGCTGCTCATCTACGGACTGATGGCGCCCTTCGCGGCGAGCCTGATCGATCGCATCGGCCTCA
>JBEKVR010000254.1:0-3322 GCA_049513815.1 Roseiarcus sp.
TGGTTAGGGATCACAAGATCCCACCGGATACGAGGTTGGCAGGGAGTTCGCCCTGTCTCACAAATCGGAGTTCACCGAGACCAACAATTGGCGATTGACTTACGGTCCCTCATACGAGGTTTCCGGACGCCGGCCAGCGGCGATCGATCGTCTGGGTGCGGGCCGGCGTACGGAAACCGCCCAAGCACGAACCCGCGGGGTTGGGATCTGCCGCTATGGGGATTTATGAACGGAGCGGCGCCGAAGGCTGCCGGATGCTGGCCGGCCTCTGCCGCTCGCGTTCGACGCCGAGCGGCGAGGAGGGGCCGCGAGGGCGCCAGTTAGGCGTTGCTCGGGCGCCAGGTAGGCCGATTTGGTTCTCGCCAGCGCGGCGGCGGAGTTGGCGATTGGCTTCGACATGCAATCGCCCGATAGCCGAAGCGGTACGGCTTCGACGAGAGATTGCGGATCGCCGCGCCGGGTCACGACGCCATCATCCCGGTGGACGCGGGTGAGACCGGTGGCGCGCGCGGCTGGGCGCCGCCGCGGATGATCTCGATGACGACCATGCGACCGCCGCAACACGGACACGGTGGAGGTCGATCCGGCGGCGGCGCCGGCGGCCTCCGTCTCGGGCGGCGTGGGGGCGTTGAGCAGCTCCCTGGCGCGGGCGACATTGGCCTTGTGGGCGGCGCTGGCGAGCAGGCCGTAGTGCCGGATGCCAAGGATTGGCCGATAACGGAATGGCGGGTTCCGGACGATGAGAAGGCCAAGCGGACGTTCAATAGGCGAGTTGAACGGAAAAGTTCGACCCTAAGCGGAAGTCTTCAGCCGCCCGACGAATGACGGCCCTCGATCCGGACCGGCCATTGCTGACTGATCGACAGATGACAGGCGCCTGCCCCTCACCGACTTCCCAGACGCGGCGAACCGGCGTCGGGGCCGCAGTCGATCCGTTTGCGATACCTCGATAAGCGGACAGTGGACGTCGCGCTCCGCGCGGCATGCGGACGCCCGCTTGCGCCGCAGACGAAGGACGCGTTGAGCGGCGAGTGGCGCGTTGAGCGGCGCTCGGCGGTCGGTCGAAATGACTTGCGTCTCGCGGCGGCGAGGGCGCGCGTCGCGCCGCACGACAAACGTTGCGGGAGAACTACATTTATGCTATGAGAATGCTGCATCTTCTCAGGTGTTACTTTGCGATTGCGCGAAAGAACGTGGCAAGCGCCTGCGAGGAAGCGAGTATCGGCGCTTGAAAGGCGAGGGCGCCGGGGGCTCTTGCCGCAGCCGAGTGGCGGAATTCCTCGGCGGACGAGACTGCGGGTCTCGGCGGTCGCCGCCGAGAGCGCCAAAGGTCGCGAGGGAGGCTCGGATGAGCGCTCTCGGACGCAAAGCGAGAGGCCTCATCGCAGGCGGCCTCGCGGCGGCGACGCTGTCCGCGCAGGCGTGGGCCTGCCCGGGTTGCAATTTATCCGACATCATCAATGACGCCGGAAACACGATCGGCGGGGTCGGCTCGCCCGAGTGCGTCAGCTCCTTCGCCAGCGGGGGCGGGGCGGTCGCCGTCGGCCTAATCACCGGCGCCCTCACTGCCGCGGCGCTGAGCGGGGCGGGAGGCGGGGTCGACGCCCTCTGCGGGGATTTGAATAGCGGCACCAACGTCGCGCAATGGCTCTCACAGGCAGGCGGTGACGCGGGGGAGTTCCTGAATTCGCTTCAGGGCGCCGATCCGCTGAACGTCGCGCTATGCGCTTGCAACCTGGAGCAAGGCGTCGATTCGTTGGTTTCCGACCTCGGCGACTGCTTGTGCGACCTCGCCAACGCGGTCGGCCTCGGCGGCTTGTTCGGCTGCAACACCTGCACGCCGCCGCCGCCGATTCAGGCCAATTGCGCGCTGCCCGCGAACTGCTACGTCGGCTCGCCCGATCCGGCGTGCCAAGCGTCCAACGTCATCGCCGCATGTCCGATTCCGACGAATACCGGCGGCCTTGGCGGCATTCCCGGCCTCGGCGGAACCTCCTCAGGCGGCGCCGGCGGTCTCCCCGGCCTTCTCAACCTTTTTCCCTGCCCCGCCAGCGTGCAAGACGGCCCGACCGGCGCGTTCGCGAGCATGACAACCGGCGATCCGAACTGCCCTCAGGTGCTTTTTTGCTTCTGTCCGAAACCGCTTGTCCCCACCTGGACCACTCCGCCGCCGGGTCCGCCGCCGGGCCAGTGTACGAGCGGGTCGTGCTTCGGCGCGCCCGGTCCGGGGATCTTCACCTGCGCCTGCCCGCCTGGAACCAGCCAAAGCGGCGTCGCCGGAGGCCTGCCCGTCTGCCACTGCCCGTATACCGGGGTTCCGCCGGTAGCGACCGACGACCCGAGCCAGATGTGTCCGCCGGTCAACATATTGGGCTCATGTCAGCCCAACCAGGTGGTGGTGAACGGCAAATGCGTCACGCCGTGCTCGGATCCGAGCATGGGGATGACCCCGGACGGCGCCTGCTGCGATCCCAATCAGATGACGTCCTGCGGCGAGTGCTGCCAGCAGGGGACGGTGCCCGTCAACGGAACGTGCGTCGCGCCCGGGACGAGCCAGTAGGTGGTCATCATGGCGACCGACCAAGAGAATCACGCCGCGATCCACCGCCGGGTTTGGCGCTCCGTGCGATCTTGCTCCGTGGTCTTTGCTTTCGCCGTCGTCGCGCCATCGCTCCCGGCGCGATTCAGGCGCAGCAGCCGCCTTCGACGCCCGTCTATGTCGCCGGCGAGGCCGCGGTCACCGGGTTTTCCGGCGCCTTGCCCCCGGCGCGGATCGCTGCCGGCGCCGATCCCAATCAAACCACCTTCATCGACTTGAACGGCCCGTCGCTGCGCGTCGTCGATTTGCGCCGCATGACCGGACTGCCGCGCGCGCAACTCGTCGGCGCGCCAAAACCCTACACTTTCACCGCGGCGCAGATCGGACAGGCGTTCGGCGTCGCCCTCGACGACGCCGCGCCGATCAATATCTTCGCCGCGGCGACGTCGGCCTACGGCCTGCCGATTGTCGCGCCGGGCCCCGACGGCCAGCCGCCGCACGTCCGCGCCGGCGGGCCGAACGCCAGCTTCATGCGCGGGCTCTGGGGGCCGGGAGGGGGACCGGGTTCGATCTGGAAGATCGACGGCGCGACCGGCGCGGTCAGTCTGTTCGCTACGGTGACGACCAACGGCAGGCCCAACTCGGGCGCGGCGCTCGGCGGACTCGCCTACGATCCCGACTCGAAATCGCTGTTCGTCGCCGACCGAGAGAGCGGCCTGATTCACCGCTTCGGCATGGACGGCCGCGAACTCGACAGCTACGACCACGGCGTTCAAGGGCGGG
>JBEKVR010000255.1:0-3304 GCA_049513815.1 Roseiarcus sp.
ATGTGTCGTAAAACAGATATTGCACTAAACCGCTATCGCGGTAGTGCAAACCTTCTGCACTATAGCACGTTTAAGCAGGGCTGACGGGGACCGAACCTCAGTCGGGGTGGGGGATACACGCAGCCATTCGACGCGGAAGTGTGGCGCGTCGGATAGTTGGAAGCGGCCAAGAGGGACCGCCGGCGCTCACGCGGTCGACTTGGCGGCTGCCTTTGCGATTCGCTTTGCGAACGCCGTGATCAACGTCTTCAGTCCTGGTTCCTTGACCAGCGAAGCTGCTTTGGTCGGCTCGACCCACTGGACGATCCTTTGTTCGGATTCCGGCCAAGCCTCGCTCTGTCTGCTTACGAGCAGGGGAAAGACCTTCACCTCGCAAGGCGCGAGCACGCCGTCCTCGTCGAGCAGCTTGTCATAGGTGAACAGCCCGACGGATTTCGCGCTGACCTTGCCCAGCACGCCAGCTTCCTCGAAGGCTTCCCGCGCGGCTGATTTTGCCGGCCGAAGGCCCTTGATCGGCCAGCCCTTCGGAATGATCCAGCGCTTGGTTCGCCGCGTCGTGAGAAGAAGGATTTCGAGCGCGGCGGCTTGCGTGAAGCGATATGGCAGCGCGGCGTATTGAATGCGAACCGCGCGCTTAGCTTTCCGTCTGGTTGCCTTGCGAGGAATCGCGCGTCTCCCGTTTCTTCTGCGTGCCGACGCTCGCCAATGTCGGCCGGCGGCAGGGAATGGCTCAATAGAGCCATTCTCCCCACGTCGCACAAGATAACTTCTCCGACCCTTGAGGCGTTTGCGAGGGCTCGTCGGCGGCGAGCGTTCTGTCAGGATTGCCTGTTCGTGCAGTCCAACTGGCAGGAGTACGCCGATGACCAAGCACCCGGTGTCGCCGCTACGGCAGCGTCTGATCGACGACATGACCATCCGCAACATGTCGCCCAGCACCATCAAGATTTACGTCTACGCGGTCGCGAAGTTCAGCCGCTTCTACGGGCGACCGCCCGACAAGCTGACTTTCGAGGACGTGAGAGATTACCGGCTCCACCTCCTCTCGCTCGGATACCAGCCGACTTCGATCAACCCGATCATGGGCGCGCTGCGCTTCTTCTACGGCACGACGCTCGGTCGGAAGGAGGCGGCCGAGCAAATCCCCTACGCCCGCCGTGCCGACAAATTGCCGGCGGTGCTGACGGGCGACGAAGTGGTGCGATTCTTGAAGGCGGTGTCCGATCTCAAGATGCGGACGATCTTCATCACGATCTATGCCGCCGGATTGCGAGTCTCCGAAGCGGTGGCGCTGACCGCCAAGGACATCGAAAGCGCCCGCATGGTCATCGTCGTACGCCAGGGCAAGGGCCGCAGGGATCGCTACGTCATGCTGTCAGAACAGCTACTCGCGATCCTGCGCGATTACTGGCGGCGCGGGCGACCGTCGCAGTGGCTCTTCCCCGGAGCTGATCCGTCTCATCCGGTGACGACGCGCACGGTGCAGCGGGCTTGTCGCGAAGCCGTCGAGGCGGCGGGGCTCGACAAGTCGGTCACCGTTCACACGTTGCGGCACAGCTTCGCCACGCATCTGCTGGAGCAAGGCGTCGATATCCATGTGATCCAAGATTTGCTCGGCCACCGCAACATCATGTCGACGACCCGGTACGCCCGCGTGGCGGTCAACATGATCCGGCAAGTCCAGAGCCCGCTCGAACGCCTCAACATCGAGATGGCGTCGCCGAGCTGACAAGCCGACGATGTCTCGGCCGTATCTGGAGGTGGCGGATGTGTTCCGCCGCCACGGAGCCGGCTGGCGCGCCGCCAACGAGGGCCATCTCAGCCTCGCCCAACGTCGCGTCATGACGGCGATAGAGATTTGTCGCACCGAAGCGCTCGGCGGCCACGTCGAGCGATGTGATGATTGTGCCCATATGCGCGTGGCTTACAACTCCTGCCGCAATCGTCATTGTCCGAAGTGCCAATGGTCGGCGGCGCAACGATGGATGGAGGCGCGCGCGGCGGAGCTGCTGCCAGTTTCCTACTACCATGTCGTGTTCACGCTGCCGGCGGCGCTCGCGGCAATCGCCTTCCAGAACAAGGCCAGGGTCTACGGCCTTCTGTTCCAAGCCGCCGCCGAGACGTTGACGACGATCGCCGGCGACGCCAGGCATCTCGGCGCTAAGATCGGCCTCACGGCGGTCCTGCACACCTGGGGCCAAAACCTCGATCATCATCCCCACGTCCACTGCATCGTGCCGGGCGGCGGCCTGTCGCCGGATCGCGAGCGCTGGGTGGCATGTCGGCCGGGGTTCTTTCTGCCCGTCCGCGTCCTCTCGCGCCTGTTCCGGCGCTTGTTCCTCGAAGGACTCGCCTCAGCGTTCGATGCGGGCGAGCTGCAATTCTTCGGCGAACTCGCCGCACTCGAAGAGCGCAGAGCGTTCCTGGCCTACCTCTGCCCCTGCCGAAAGCAAGAATGGATCGTCTACGCCAAGCAACCCTTTGCCGGCCCGGCGCAGGTTCTGGCCTATCTCGCGCGCTACACGCACCGTGTCGCGATCGGCAACAGCCGCCTCGTCGAACTGACCGATGAGCGCGTCAGCTTCCGCTGGAAGGACTATCGCACCAACGGCCGCAGCAAGGGCAAGGTGATGACGCTCGCGGCCGGCGAGTTCATGCGCCGCTTTCTGATGCACGTCCTTCCCGACGGCTTCCATCGCGTCCGCCACTATGGCCTCTTCGCCAACGGCCGCCGTGTCGAGAACCTTGCGCTGTGCCGAGAGCGGCTGGACGTGTCAATGCGATCGACGGATTCCGGCGGCATCGGCAAGGGCGATCAATCCAAAGCGCCTGTCGAGCCGCCGCCGTGCCCGTGTTGCGGCGGCAGGATGAGAATCATCGAGACCTTCGACAGCGCCTATTCTCGCTCTCGGGCAGCACAGGGGTTCGACAGCTCGTGAATCAGCGGCGCGCCCATCTTGTCGATCCCGAAACGCGCCACCGTGTCGGCGCGATCGGCGAAGCACGGCCGCGACAAGAATTCCTGCGGTCGACGGGAGACGCCATGTCGTCGGATGCACAGCCAGCGACGTCGCCGCACGCGGCTTGCGCCTGGTTGATCGTCCCTTCCGACGCGCCAAGCGTGCTGACGCCTCCTCGAACGTCGAGCGACACGGAGTCGGCAGCGCTCAAATCCCCATAGGGCGGCGCGACGGCCCGCGGTTCAGTGCAACAAGGTTTCTCCGACGCCTCACGATCATGCGCGGCGGTTGCAAGTATTCATGCTCGGCGTCGCAGAAACCTCATTATTGTGCGACCATGAAAA
>JBEKVR010000256.1:0-3105 GCA_049513815.1 Roseiarcus sp.
CAAGCGGGGCTGACGCTCCAGGCGGGCCGGACGCGGACCGTCCGGCGACGCAGGGATAGACCACCCCGCCGCCGCCGCCAAGCCGGGCGGCGTCGACGCCTAGAAAAAGGCGTCACCTCAGGCCCCGAGGGCGCGCGCGGCCATCGCGATCATCGTCACGAAGGCGGCGAGCGAGGCGAGCTCCCAAACGTCGCTCAGGGCGGCGACCATCAGCCGAGTCATGCGACCCTCCCGAAAAATGCGTACCCTCGACACTATATGTTCTCTGTATGTTCATGTCAAGTTCTACGATTGAGCAGGGAAGGGGAGAACCCTGTGGAAAACTTTTGCCGGGCTGGTCGGCGCTCAGGGAGCCGATCGAGGTTATGACTCGGCCGCGGACCTCGGCCGCGGGGCGCGCCGCCGCCCGACTTCGGCTATGGTCGCAAGACGGAGGCCCGCTCATGCATGTCGCGCCGCGAATGGCCGTCCTCACCATCGTCGGGATGCTCGCCTACCTTTGTCTGCCCGTCCTCGGCGAGGGCGGGTGGGGCCCGTTTCTGTCGCATCCGCCCCTGGTCGCGCTTGTCCTCGTCACCCTGGCGTTGACCGCTTCGGCGCTGTTTACCCGCGGCAATCTGAGTTCCGGCGAACGTGAGGATCGCAGCAATCGCTGGGTGCTCGGCGCGTTCGCGTTGATCGGACTGATGCTCGGCTATGCGCCGTCGCTTTCCGACCGGCTCGACCTGTTCGTCGTCGGCGGCGAGGCGACGCGCTGGGCCGGCGTGCTGCTTTACGCCGTCGGCGGTGTGCTGCGCATCGCGCCGGTGTTTGCGCTCGGCGAGCGCTTCAGCGGCTTGGTCGCCATCCAGCCCGGCCATGAGTTGGTCACCGACGGGCTCTACCGCCGCATCCGCAACCCGAGCTATCTCGGACTGCTGATCAGCACGCTCGGCTGGGCGCTCGCCTTCCGCTCGATCATCGGGATCCTGCTGACGGCGCTGCTGGTCGTTCCGCTGGTCGCGCGCATGCAAGCCGAAGAGGGGCTGCTCGGCGAGCGTTTCGGCGAGGCCTACGCCGCCTATCGCGCCCGCTCCTGGCGGCTCATTCCGTGGGTCTATTAAGGCGAACGGGATCGCTCGCGTCTCGCCTCACTTCGCTTTCCGATCCAACTCCGGATAATGGCGGAAGATTCCATCCTCGTTGAACGGCAGGCGGCGCGGCGAAGCGAGATAGGCGGCGATCCTCGGCCGCGCTTTGACGCTGTCGCGCAGGGCGGCGAGTCCCGGATATTTGGCCGCGAATTTTGCCGTGGCGTTGGGGAATGCGTAGCTCAAGCCCTCCGCCAGCTGGAACAGCGACAGATCGACGTAGGTCAGCTTGGCGCCGACAGGATGGGCGGGGCCGTCGGGGTTGCTCTGCAGTACGCGCTCGAAGTAGCCGAGGTATTTCGGCAGGCGGTGGTCGAGGAAGGCCGTCGCGCGCGCTTTCGCCTCCTTCTTCTGGTCTTCGTAATAGAGTTCGGTCGAGATCGGGTGGTGGGTGTCGTGGACCTCGGCGACGAAGTCGGTCACGGTCAGCTGCAGCCCGTGGGCAAAGACGCGCAGCGCGTCTGTGGGCGGCGCGAGGCCAAGCTCGGGCGCGAGATAGGCGAGGATGTTGGCGACGTGCGAGACGACGGCCTCGCCGTCCTTGAGGAACGGCGGCGCGAACGGCGTCAGCGCGTCGCCGCCGCCCTTCAGCATCCTGGTCATCGCCGCCACGCCGCGTCCCGGACCGTGCTCGCGCGCCATGTCGACATAGGCCGCGCCGGCCTCTTCGAGCGCCAGGCGCACGAACTCGCCGCGGCCTTGAATGCCCGGCCAGTAATAGAGCTCGTAGGTCATGGCGGCCCTCCGCTGTCGCCCCGGATCGCTTCGCCCGCGGTCTATCGCCCGCGGCGACCTTGCGCTATAGCCCCCAAACCATGCAAGCCTATCTCCTCGTCTTTGTCGGCGCCGGCCTCGGCGGCTCGCTGCGGCACTTCCTCAACATCACCCTCGGCCGCGCCTTCGGGACCGACTTTCCGTGGTCGACCAGCTTCATCAACGTCTCCGGTTCGCTGGTCATGGGCCTGCTGACCGGCTGGCTGGCGTTCCGCGCCGGCGGCGGATTGACCCAGCACACGCGCCTGTTCTTCGCCACCGGCGTGCTCGGCGGCTACACGACCTTCTCGACCTTCTCGCTGGAGACGATCCTGCTGTTCGAGAGCGGCAAGACCGCCGAGGCGCTGACCTATGTCGTCGGCTCGGTCCTGCTTGGCGCTCTGGCGCTGTGGGCGGGCCTGGCGCTGGTACGGAGCCTCACGTGACCGGCGAGGGCCGCGTCGCCACTTACCCGATCGGCGAGGACGAGGCGGGCATGCGCCTCGACCGCTGGTTCCGCCGCCGCTTCCCGGAGATCTCGCAGTCGCATCTCAACAAGATCGTCCGCAAGGGCGAGGTGCGCGTTTCGGGCAAGCGGGCCGAGATTTCGACCCGGCTCGAGGCCGGCCAGACCGTGCGGGTGCCGCCGCTCGGCGAAGCGGGCGCGCCGCCGGCCAAGGGGGCCGCGCCCGATCCGCGCGACGCCGAAGCGATCCGCGCCATGATCCTGTTCGAAGACCGCGACCTGATGGTGCTGAACAAGCCCTATGGCCTGGCGGTGCAGGGCGGCTCAGGCACCAAGCGCCACATCGACGGCATGCTCGAGGCGCTGCGCGACCGCAAGGGCGAGCGGCCGGTGCTGGCGCATCGGCTCGATCGCGACACCTCCGGCGTGCTGCTCATCGCCAAGTCGCGCAAGATCGCCGCCGAACTCGGCGCGACTTTCCGCTCGCGCAACGCCAAGAAGATCTATTGGGCGCTGGTCGAAGGCGTGCCGAAGCCGGCGCAGGGGCGCATCTCGATGTTCCTCGCCAAGGGGCCGGGCATGGGCGACGAGCGCGCCGTCGCCAAGGGAGGCCGCGACGATATCGAGCGCATGCGCGTGGCGCGTCACGGCGACCCTGACGCGCAACATTCGCTGACGCTCTACGCCGTGGTCGACAAGGTCGCGCCGCGGCTCGCCTGGCTGTCGATGCGGCCGATCACCGGCCGCACCCATCAG
>JBEKVR010000257.1:0-3105 GCA_049513815.1 Roseiarcus sp.
GTCTACGGCCCGCCGCCGAGGAACCCGCTCGACTAGCGAAGGGCCGGCGGCCGGCTGCCGGCAGAACCCACGGACTCGTCATGGCCGGGCTTGTCCCGGCCATCCACGCCTTCGAGCCGCCGCCCTGCAAAACGAAACGCCGCTTACCCTCTGCGTCTTCCTAAGGAGCCGCGGCTGCTTCACCGCGTGGATGGCCGGGTCAAGCCCACGGCTGTCCGGTTCATTTTTCTTGAAGGGGCGCACGACATTGATTCTACTCGTATCCGGAGTTTGGCGACTCATCAGGACACGAAAGGGATCAACGCCGTGCGCCACATCAATAGCGTCTTCCATGACGTGCTGAAACTGGTTCCGTGGGGGCGTTTCGACGAAGTGGTTGGGCAGTACGGGACTGACGACTTGGTTCGCAAGTTCACGACGCGGCATCAATTCACGGCGCTGCTGTTTGGCCAATTGGGCGGCGGCTCGTCTTTGCGCGAGATTGGCGAGGCGATGGCCAGTCACGGCGGGCGGCTTTATCACTGTGGCGCGCGGGCGCCGAAGCGTTCGACCTTCGCCGACGCCAACCGGCTGCGCGACGCCAGGGTCTTCGGCGATCTGTTCAAGGCGATGTTGCAGACGGCTTCGCCTGGCTTTCGCCGCAAGCTGGGCGACGCGGTGCGCCTGATTGACGCCACCGGCCTGCATTTGGCCGGCGTTGGCGCGGAATGGGCGCGCTTCTCGACCCAGGTTTGCGGCGCCAAGGCCCATGTCGTCTTTGATCCTGAGCTGGGTCGGCCAGTCTATCACGCGCTGAGCGCCGCCAACGTCAACGACATCAGCGCCGCCAAGGCGATGCCGATCGAGGCCGGGGCGACTTACGTCTTCGACCTCGGCTATTACGACTTCGCCTGGTGGGCGCAGCTCGACGCGCAAGGCTGCCGGCTGGTGACGCGTTTCAAGAAGAATACGCCGCTCGTGGACCCCGCGCCTTGCCGCTCGACCCGCAAGCGGGCGTCGTATCCGATCGCATCGGCTTCCTGCCCGCCCGTCAGGCCAGAAACCGCCAAAATCCGATGCGCGATGCGGTGCGCGAGATCGTCGTGACGACCGAAACGAGCAAGACCTTGCGCATTCTCTCCAACGACCTCGACGCGCCAGCGCAAGAACTCGCCGACCTCTACAAGCGGCGTTGGCAAATCGAGCTGTTCTTCCGCACGATGAAACAGACGCTGAAAATCGCCAGTTTCCTCGGCCGCTCCGAAAACGCCGTACGAACCCAAGTCGCGGTCGCGCTGATCGCCTTCCTTCTGCTGAGCCGACTGCGCGAGCTGACCAAAGAAAAACTCAGCTTCCTCGAACTCGTTCGACTCGTGCGCGCCAATCTCATGCACAGAAAAGACGCAACGCGACTCAGGGGCGCCACGCCGCCAAACCCCTTCGACTCCCGCCAACTCCAATTCAACTGGAGCTACACATGAACCGGACAGCCGTGGGTCAAGCCCGGCCATGACGGCGGTTGGGGTTTTCGCCTCAGCACTTGCGGAAGAAGCGATAGGCGCCCGGCGCGCCCATCCATTTGAAGTCCGGCGTCAACCCGCCGCGCGCGTTGATCCACTCGCGAATGCCGGCGCTGTAGCCCGCCCACAGCGTGGCGGTGGCGTCGGCGCGATGGGCTTGATGGAAACCGAACCGCGGTTGCGGCGTCACGCAGACGCGGTCGTAGGGAATATGCGCCAGCAACACCGTGCAGGCGGATTGGCACGGGCCGACGATCTTGACGTCGACGCCGCGCGCCGCCAGCTCCGCCCAGCGCGCGTCATATTCGGCGACGCTGCCGCCGTGATCGTCATAAACATTGATGGTCTCGGCCCGGGCCGCAACGCTCGCCGAGGCCGCCCAAGCGACGGCGGCGATGATCGAGATGGAAATGCGGCGCATGTCTTCGCTCCCTGGATGGCGAAGAATACGTCAAGCCCGCCCGCCGCGACGGCGGCCAGCCTTCTTTTGCTTGTGCGGGCCACGGCGGGAACCTGTCCAAAGTCGCGGACCGCTGCGGCAAGCCTAGCCTGGAAGCGCTCCAAGACGAAGCCGGCCTTGGCGTTGACGCCACGGACTCGTCATGGCCGGGCGTCGTCCCGGCCATCCACGCCGTTGAGCCGCCGCACTGCAAAACGAAATCCCGCACATCTCTCAGCGTCTTCCTGAGGAGCCGCGGCAGCTTCGCCGCGGGAATGGCCGGGACGACGCCCGGCCATGACGGGAAGGGCGCGTTCGGCATGGGCGCTGCCGCAATTCGCCGTCGACCTCTTGAGCGCGAAAATTCCGATTGAAGTGGGCAGTCAAGGGCGCGCCATAGCCCGTCGATAGACGGTCGTCTGTCGACGCCCTATGAGCGCGCCGCCTCCGGCGGTCGAGACCCTTGACGGCCCATTTCAATCGGAAAAGGGTCGTTTCCCAGAGATCGACGGCGAATTGCGGCGGGTGGGAAGGGCGGTGGTACGGCGAGATCGCGCTTCGCTTACCTCGCCTTTGCTCGGTGCCCCCCGGTAATCCAAATCGGGTAATGTGCGTCATGTCCCCGTAAACCGAGGCTCTCGCTTTGACGGATAAAATCTCAAAGTCCATCGGATTGACCTCGACAGAGCAATACTTGTCGAAGCTCTGCGACCGTACCTTTCTCAAATTGTGGAGCTATCCAAACCCTTTCCGAGAGCGCGGGAAAGAGTTGTGTGATCTGATCGCGGTGTTCCAAAACCACGTCTATTTGTTCTTTGATCGAGAGACCAAATCCCTCACAGGCGAGGTCGAAGATTTTAATCTCGCGTGGGAGCGCTGGAAGAAGGAAGCCGTCACGAAGCAGATCAAGAGTGCAAAAAAGGCCCGCAATCATGTGGTTAAGAACAAAGACCAAATATATCTGGATGCGGCCTGCACCATCCCCTTTCCGGTAAAGCTACCAGCAAGCGACATGGTAGTTCACACCATCATTGTTGCGCATGGAGCTAGTGGATCAAATCTGACATTTGAATCTTATTACGGATTCCCGGCGGACTCGCGATATGCGAGTCTGGCGGATGCGCACAGGAATATCGTTCGCCGTTTCGGCGGAAGATCGGCTCCGGC
>JBEKVR010000258.1:0-3046 GCA_049513815.1 Roseiarcus sp.
GTCTTCGCCTGCGGCGACATGCGGCGCGGGCAATCGCTGGTCGTCTGGGCGATCCGCGAGGGGCGCCAATGCGCCGCGGCGATCGACGAGGCCCTGACCGGCGCGACTGTGCTGCCGCGCTGAGGCGCGGCCGGCGCTTCGGACTTCAGACGACGCTGACGACCCGGAACGGCCTGAGCTGGCCCTCTTCCCGGACCGACACGTATTCGCCGGCCTTGAACACGTGATCGCCGAGGCGGTAGCCGTCCTCGTTGTCGGCGAGGTCGATTCCGCGGCCGTATTCGAACGCCCAAGTCGAGCCGCCGCGCCCGCCCGGGCGATGAACGAGCAGGCCGGTCAACTGCGGTTCGTCGCCCCAGAAGCGGTGGACGAAACATTCGCCGCGCCGCGTTTTCCAGGCCTCGACGTCGATCCGTCCCTCCGGCGTCAGCGGCGCGAGCAACTCGTAGCCGTGGCGGATCGAGCCATCGGGAAACTCTTTCGAGCGCGCGGCGTTCAGCATCACCTTCTTCAGAGGCGTTCGGGCGGAAGTCGTCATGGTCGTCCTCGATTCAAGTTCCTCGCGCGGGCGGTCGGCTGGACCGCCCCGCGCCTCACAGCAACGTCGCCTTCTTGCCGCTGCGCACCACCATCACCGTGCAGTCGGCGTGGCGGACGATGGCGGCGGCGCTGGAGCCCAGCAGGTAAGTCGCCATCGAACGCTTGTGAGCGCCGACGATGATCAGATCCGCGCCCCATTCCTCGGCTTCCGACAGCAGTTCGGGATAGACCGCGCCGATGCGCACAACAGTCGAGATCGCCGCCTTCGGCACATCGATCGGCGCAGCGAGACGCTGCAGCTCGGATTTCTCGTAGACGCCGAGCTCGTCGTAGACCGCTTGCGGGATCACCGCCATCGGCGAAGCGACGACGACCGGACTGGTGACGTGGACGAGGCGAAGCCGCGAGTCGAACGCCTTGGCGAGCGCCGTCGCCGCCTCGATCGCCTCCTTGGCGATCTCCGGCTCGGCGACGTCGATCGGCAGCAGAATCTTGCGAAACATGGCCACTCTCCACGATGAGCCGATCTTGGCCAGGATGCGGCCGCCGACGCTCACGACTCATTGATTCAACGCAAGCGCCCTACTTTGGAAGGGTTGCCACGCTCAGCGCGGACGCGCAACAATGGCGGCAATCCGCGCCTCCCCTCGACCGGAACCGGCGAGCGGGCTGACAAGCGGCGACAGGGAGGAGTCCAAGGATGAAACGATTGCATGTTCTTGCGTTCGTCGGTTCGTTGGCGGCTAGCATGTCAGTCATGGCCGCCTCGGCCGCCGAAAAGGTCGTCATCGGCGACATTGACGACATGTCCGGCCCCTACGCCGACGTCGCGGGCGCCGGCGGCGTCGAGGCGGCCAGGATGGCGATCGCCGACTTCGGCGGCTCCGTCCTCGGCCAGCCGATCGAGGTGCTGAGCTTCGACCACCAGAACAAGCCCGACCTCGGCGCACAGAAAGCGCGCGAATGGGCCGACCAGAACGGCATGACGATGCTGCTGGGCGGCTCCAACACCGGCGTCAGTCTGGCGATGAACGCCGTCATCAAGGAGAAGAGGGTTCCGTTCTTCGCCATCGGCGCCGCCGGCGCGTCGCTGACCGGCAAGGACTGCACGCCCTACACGGTCCACTACGCCTACGACACTGTCGCGCTCGGCAACGGCACGGCGAAGACCATTCTCAGCCAGGGCGGCAAGAGCTGGTTCTTCCTCACCGCCGACTACGCCTTCGGCACTCAGTTGCAGAACGCCGCCGGCGACGTCGTCAAGGCGGGCGGCGCCACGGTGGTCGGCGCGGTGCGGGTGCCGCTCGGCACGTCCGACTTCGCCTCCTATCTGCTGCAGGCGCAGAGCTCGGGCGCGCAGGTGCTCGGCCTCGCCAACGCCGGCACCGACTTCTCCAACTCGCTGAAGGCGGCGACCGAGTTCGGCATCACCAAGACGATGAAGCCGGCGGCGCTGCTCGTCTTCCTCACCGACATCAACGCGATCGGCCTCGAGGCGGCCCAGGGCCTCTATCTCACCGACGGCTGGTACTGGGACCTCAACGACAAGACGCGCGAATTCGCCAAGCGCTTCTTCACCAAAGTCAACCGCGAGCCGACCATGCCGCAGGCGGCCTATTATTCCGCGACGCTGACCTATCTCAACGCGGTCAAGGCGGCCGGCACGACCGACCCCGACAAAGTGACGGCCGAGCTGCACAAGGCCAAGATCGACGACATCTTCACCGCCAACGGCGTGATCCGCGCCGACGGGCTGATGGAACACGACATGTACATCATGCAGGTGAAGACGCCGGCCGAATCGAAAGGACCGTGGGACTTCTACAAGCTCGTCGCGACGATGAAGGGCGACGAAGCGTTCGGCAAACTCGCCGACTCGACCTGCCCGCTGGTCAAGAAATAGCCGCATCGCGGCGCGCCGGCTCGTCCGGCGCGGCCTCCGCCCTCAGTGCGACATGAACACCGGCACGGTCATGCTGCCGAGCAGCGTCCGCGTCACGCCGCCCATCAGCGCCTCGCGCAGCCGCGAATGACCGTAACCGCCGGCGACGATCATATCGGCGCTGAAGTCGGCGGCGTGCGACAGCAGCAGATTGGCCGCGTCGCCGTCGCCGGGCAGCCGGCGGAAGCTCGCGTCGACGCCTAGCCGTGCGAAGCGCCGCGCGATGCGCTCGCCGCCGTTGACGACTGGCTGCGACAGCACCGCCGCGTTGGCGGCGACAATCTCGATATGCTTGGCGCGCGCGAGCAACGGCGCGGCGTCGCCAATCGCCCGCGCCGCGGCTTGGCTGCCGTCCCATGCGGCGACGATACGGTCGAAGCGCGCCGAATCGCGCTGGATGCCGGGCACGACGACGACGTGACGACCACTCTCGGCGAGGAGAGCGCCGGCGAGGTCGTTGAGGGTCGGCGGCCGGCCGGGCTCAATTTGCTCGACAACGACGAGGTCGAAGCCGCGCGCGAAGGCGGGCGCATCCATCGGTTGAACGGCGTAAGGATCGTCATA
>JBEKVR010000259.1:0-3012 GCA_049513815.1 Roseiarcus sp.
ACGAAGTCGGGCGGCGGCTCGACGTCGGTGGCGAAGCCCAAGCCTTTGGCGAGCGAATGCAAGGGCGAGGGCGATTCGTCTTGCGGCGGCGTCGCCTCTTGGGCTGGCGCAACGCAGGCGGCGAGCGCAGTCGCGGCAATCGCAAGAGCCGCGGCCGCGCCTCGCCGGCGGCTGAAAATCGTCGAGATCGCGCCCAAACCTATCCGGTCCGTCTTCCGTCGCGCGCGCCCCGTCGCACGGCTCGGCCACGCACTAGCGTATGGCGTTCCTTGAAGCTACCCGCATATTATGTCTGAAACGGGATCGAGGGCGCGATCGCGCCGCGACAGGAGCGCAAGAGGAGACTATGGCCAAGAAGCCTCCTGCTCGTTCGGCCAAGCCGTTGCGGGCGCGTTCGTCGACGAAGACAGCAAAGGCTGAGGCGCCGCCTGGGCGCGCCGCCCCGCGGCGTCCGGCCCCTGACAAAGAACTCCCGGCAGAGCCGGCGACTGTGGCGCCCGAAAGCGCTGCGGAGGCCGGCGCGAGCCGCGGCGAAGCGCCCCTGCCCGACTTCAACCTGCTGTCGCGCAACCTTGCGCAAATGATTGGCGAAGGCGGCAAGGCGCTCGCCGCCTATTTCAGACCGCTCGAAAGCGGCGATTTCGGCCAGCCCGGCGAAGACATCGCCCGGATGGCGGCGACGCTCGGTCGGATCGCCGAATACTACCTCTCCGACGCCCAGCGGGCGCTCGCCGCCCAGGCGGCGCTGTCGCGCCAGTTTCTCGATCTGTGGGCCTCGACCTTGCGCCGGCTGCAGGGCGAGGCCGCCGCGCCGGTCGCCGCGCCGGACCCCGGCGATAAGCGCTTCGACCATCCCGAATGGCGCGACAATCCCTATTTTGACTTCCTCAAGCAGGCCTATGTGCTGACGACCCGCTGGGCCAAGGATCTCGTCGAGCGCGCCGACGAGCTTGACCCGGAGACGCGCCACAAGGCGCAATTCTACCTGCGGCAACTGACGAGCGCGCTGTCGCCGTCGAACTTCGTCCCCACCAACCCCGAGCTGTTGCGCACGACGCTGGCCGAGAGCGGCGACAATTTGGTGCGCGGCGTGAGAATGATGGCCGAGGACATCGCCGCCGGTCGCGGAAACTTGCGCATCCGCCATGCCGACGCCTCGAAGTTCACCCTCGGCGTCAACCTCGCCGCGACGCCGGGCAAGGTCATCTATCGCAACGACCTGATCGAACTGATCCAGTACGCGCCGACGACCGAAACGACGTTCAAGCGACCGCTGCTGATCGTGCCGCCGTGGATCAACAAATTCTATGTGCTCGACCTCAACCCGGAGAAGTCGTTCATCGCCTGGGCGCTCGCGCAAGGGCTGACGGTGTTTGTCGTCTCGTGGGTCAACCCCGACAAGCGCCACGCCAAGAAGGGCTTCGAGGCCTACATGCGCGAGGGCGTGTTCGCGGCGCTCGACGCGATCGAGCAGGCGACCGGCGAATGCGACGTCGCCGCGATCGGCTATTGCGTCGGCGGCACGCTGCTCGCCACCGCCTTGGGCGCCATGGCGGCGACTGGCGACGAGCGCATCTCCAGCGCGACGCTGCTGGCCGCGCAGATCGACTTCACCGACGCCGGCGACCTCAAAGTGTTCGTCGACGCCGAACAGCTCAAGGCGATCGAACGCAAGATGGAGAAGAGCGGCGGCTTCCTCGAAGGCGCGCATATGGCCAACGCCTTCAACATGCTCAGGCCCGACGAGTTGATCTGGTCCTACTTCGTCAACAATTATCTCAAGGGCAAGGAGCCGATGCCGTTCGACCTTTTGGTTTGGAACGCCGACTCGGCGCGCATGCCCGCCGCCAACCACCACTTCTACCTGCGTCACTGCTATCTGCAGAACGACCTCGCCAACGGCCGGATGAAGATCGGCGGGCGCCGCATCGACCTGTCGAAGGTGAAAATCCCGGTCTACGAGCTGGCCGCGCGCGACGACCATATCGCGCCGGCGCGATCGGTCTTTACCGGCGCCAAGGCGCTCGGCGGCCCGGTGCGCTTCGTGCTCGCCGGCTCCGGCCACGTCGCCGGCGTCGTCAACCCGCCTGCCAAGCTGAAATACCAGCATTGGACCGGCGGCCCGCCCGAGGGCGACTTTGACGCCTGGGTCACGGCGGCGCGGGAAAATCCCGGCTCGTGGTGGCCCGACTGGCTCGCCTGGCTGACCGCCCAGGCGCCGGCCAAGGTTCCGGCGCGCGCGCCCGGCGGCGGCAAGCTCGCCCCGCTCGGCGACGCGCCGGGCGAGTATGTCCGCGTGCGCGCTTAATGGGGCCAAGCGTGGCGGAAAGCTCTCGCCAAGTTTCGCCGCCGCCCCTATAAGCGCGGCAGACTGGAGCCTGTCCCAAATGGCCAAAGCCGTCCATTCCCCTGCCGCGCCGCGCCTCGAGCTGACCCATCGGCTGCGTCGTAATCGCAAGGCGGATTGGGTTCGACGGCTCGTGGCCGAGCACGTCCTGACGACGTCCGACCTGATCTGGCCGCTCTTCCTCATTGACGGGGTCAAGCGGCGCGCGCCGGTGGCCTCGATGCCGGGCGTCGACCGGCTCAGCGTCGACGAGGCGTTGCGCGAGGCCGAGCGCGCAGTCCAGCTCGGGATCCCGGCGATCGCCTTCTTTCCCTACACCGAGGGCAGCCTCAAGGACGAAGAAGGCAGCGAGGCGTTCAACGAGCGCAACCTGGTCTGCCGCGCCTGCCGCGCGGTCAAGAAGGAGTTCCCCGGCCTCGGGCTCGTCACCGATGTCGCGCTCGACCCTTACACCAGCCACGGCCACGACGGACTGATGTCAGGCGAGACGGTGCTCAACGACGAAACGGTGGCTGCGCTGACGCGTCAGGCGCTCAACCAGGCGCGCGCCGGCGCCGATATCGTCGCCCCTTCGGACATGATGGACGGGCGCGTCGGAGCAATCCGCGCCGCGCTCGACGCGGAGGGGTTCATCGACGTTCAGATCATGGCCTACGCGGCGAAGT
>JBEKVR010000260.1:0-3011 GCA_049513815.1 Roseiarcus sp.
GCCGGCTATCAGGCAAGCCATCCTCGACCTCTTCGCACGGCCTCCGCCCAAGCGATGCCCGCACTGTGAGAAACTCCTCATCGACGCCGCCGGACATAATCTGCCAAAGTAGTGCTAGCAGCGGTGGCTTTGCCCCGACGGTGGCGCCTCCACAATGCTCGGCGTCTGCCCGAGCAGGGTCAAGGGCGCGTGACCCGCCAAGCGCCACTGTGTGAAGCGGAGGCGCACCGCGCCGAAAGGTTGCAAGGCTGACCGCTGAACAACCGCTTCGAGTCGAAGGGAGCCGCAACGCAAAGCTGGAGCGAATGTCTGCCTCGACATTTCGACTGCCGAAACCGGCCGGTCCGCCATCGGCCAATCACAGCCGCTTCGCGCCCAATTTGGCAGTTCAGCCGATGGTTGCGACGCCTCTAAGGCAGCCGTTGAGGGGACTGGCTCGCTCGACTACTGTGGGCGAATTCCGGTCATTCGACGCAGCGCGCGGTTCAGCGAACGAAACGCTTTTGGACCCAATCCATTATGAGCACGACCAAGCTTCGGTTCCGTTTTCTCGGTCTGTGGATGCTCTCGTTCGTCGCCTGCGTAGCGGTCGGGTTACTGCTGACGCTGCTCGACCAGCAGTCGACTGCGTCTCGAGTGAGCCGCGCCGCAGCGACCCTCGCGAAGGGCTGCGACTCCATTCGCGACCAGTACCGAGTCGAATCGATCAAATGGCCGGAGTCACGGCTGGACCTCTCGGACGCGACGCTACGCGCCAATCTGTTGGCGACCGTCAATCTCTCCCTGGCGGGTCAGGACCGCGTCGAGGGCGGCGTCTGGCAGAAAGAGTCGGGCTCGCTGGCCTATGCCTTCCCGACCTATGCGGGAACCGGGCCGAAGACTGACCTGCCGGCGGCGGAACGCGATGCCATCGCGGGCGTTAATGAGGAAGCCGCCCGCAGCGGGCTCCCGGTCGATCATCAGTCCCCGTCCGCCGAGCAGACCCTCCTGTTGCGCTCTTGCCCCTTGCCCGGACCGATCGCCGGTCTCACGGCGTGGACGATGACCCGGGTCGACGTGGCGCCATATTTCGATCAGCTTCGCCTCGGTCTCGGCGTGCTGCTCGGTCTGATGGCGTTGATGTCAGCGTGGCTTGGTCGCGTGCTGATCCTTTGGGCGCGATATACCCGCACCGTCGAGGCTGCGCCTAGTGTCGTTAGCGTCAGCGGCGCGGCAGCATCGCTCGGAGAGCGGGAAATTGAGCGCGCGCTCGTGGCGCGTCGTGACGGCCAAAGCCCCGTCGTCGCGCTTCGCGAGCCGGAGAGCTTGGCGGCCCAACTCACGCACGTTGAGCGTCTGGCGCTGGGGCTCGTTGGCGCGATCGTCGTGCTCGCCCTCGTCGCCGCCGTCGTAACCTTCGCCTCGCCCAGCAGCGTTTACCGCAGCGACGCCACCAAGCTGGCGGCAGGCGCGATTTTCGGCGGCTGCTACCTCGCGCTCGCGATTGGCAAGATTCCCGGTCTCGGAATCGACCGCGCCGGCGTCGCCCTGGTCGGCGGCTGCCTCATGATGGTCTCCGGCGTCCTGACGATGGACGAAGCGAGCCAGGCCGTAGACTCGGGCACCATCGCGCTCCTGCTCGGCGCGATGATCGTGGTCGCCAATCTCCGTCTCTCGGGGTTCTTTGGCCTCGTCAACGCCTGGGTCGCGCGCCACGTCCGCCGGCCGATCACGCTCCTCGTCGCCGTCGTGGTCGTTTCCGGCTTCTTTTCGGCGATCCTGGTCAACGACGCGATCTGCCTGGTGCTGGCGCCGCTGGTGCTCGAACTGGCCCTCGACCTAAAACGAAGGCCGACGCCCTATCTCCTGGCGGTCGCCATGGCCTCGAATGTCGGCTCGGCCGCCACGATCACCGGCAACCCGCAGAACATCATGATCGGCAGTTTCTCCCACTTGCCGTATCTGCAATTCGCCACGGCGCTGACGCCGATCGCGCTTGCTGGGCTTCTGCTGACGATCCTGCTTCTCGCGCTCGCCTATCGCGACGAGTTCTTTGTCGACGATCGACTCGTCGCGGTCCCGCGCGCGACGCCTGTCGAACGGGCGTTGCTCGTCCGAGCGCTAGCGGCGACGGCGATCATGGTCGCGCTGTTCTTCGCCGGCCAGCCCGCCGCCAAGGCGGCGATCGTCATGGGCGGATTGCTGCTGCTGACCCGGCTGAAGAGCGAGCGGATCTACGACGAGATCGATTGGTCGTTGCTGCTGATGTTCGTCGGGTTGTTCATCATCGTCGCTGGCGCGCAGCGCGCGCTCTTGACGCCCGACATCCTCGCGGCTGCAAGCCGGCTACGCCTTGATCAGATCCCGATGCTGAGCCTCGTGACGGCCGTGCTTTCCAACATCGTCAGCAACGTTCCCGCCGTGCTGGTCATGAGGCCGTTCATCGACGCGCTGCCAAACCACGATACGGCGTGGCTCACCGTCGCGATGGCTTCAACGCTCGCGGGGAATTTTGCCATCCTCGGCTCGATCGCCAACCTGATCGTCGTCGAGAAGGCTGCGTCCCGGGGCGTCTCGATCAGCTTTTGGGAGTATTTCAGGGTCGGGGCCCCGCTCACCGTGCTGACCATCGCGGTTGGCGCCCTCTGGTTGAGCCGCTGACGCGCAGGTAACATCAGGGCGAGCAAGAAGTACCGGATTGGCGTGCCCCGCCTCAGGAGCTACTCCAGACGAAACAGCAGTTTGACCTAAGCAGCTAACTGTCAAAACACGATTGTGGGTCATCTCCGCTCAGCCGTTCTTGGAAAGTCGGCGGAGTCCCGCAATTGAGCCTGCGCTAACCACCACGCACACACTCCGCCAAAGGCCGCTCGGGACCGGGAGCTTCCACGACCCGGTCCCGTCGCGACATGTGTTGGAATTGGGTGACGCGTCTTCGGGCGACATGAGGCTATCCGATCATGCGGCGAGGTCAATGATCTGATCGTCGGGCTTTTCAGCGAGGCTCTGCCATCCGTCGACCTTTCGCATGG
>JBEKVR010000261.1:0-2986 GCA_049513815.1 Roseiarcus sp.
AGGGCGACAACTCTATTCTCGTTCATGGCGTAACGCTCCATCTTGGAGGTTCGGGTGGCTTGAACACCAACCCCGTTACGCCGCCTTCCTCACCCCCGTCACCCAGTTTCCGCCATAGCTCCCGTCAACGCCTCCCCCGTCGGGACCCGCAAGCTCGACGGTGTTGCCCGCTACGCCGATCTCGCCGATGGGCTCGCCAGGATCGCCAACGGCCTTCCCAACCTCAAGATCGACGATCTCTTGCCGTGGGCCGACGTGCAGCTCGAACCGCTTCGGGACGTGGCCTGAAAACGGCGCTCTGACGTCCGCTGGCAATACGCTGTGCGCAGATCGTCGCGAGGCCACCGCGCAGGCCACAGGACGGTATTCACCGGCCATGTCCTGTCCTATGCTGTCGGCGAAAACGACGATCCGCAGGCGCGGCGGCGGCGTTTCCGTCTGACGTCCGTCTTGCGACACGGCGTTCGCGGCGACGGAATCGCGGCCAGCATGAGATTGGCGATGAACAAACCAGCATTTCTTCTCAGCCTACCGATCCTCGCCTGCCTCGGCTCGACGGCGTTCGCCGACATGGGGCGGATGATGCTGTCCGACTCGAAAGCGCAAGTCGAGGAGACGTCGCAGAAGGCCGTCATCCTGCATAACCGCCACGAGGAGCTGCTCATTCTCGGCACGGAGATCGGCGCCACCGCCGCGACGCCGATCATCCGCTTCATTCCTTTCCCCGTCGCGCCGCAGGTCTCGGCGGCGCCGGCCGACACGTTCGACCACGTCAAGGCGATCGTCGACAAATACCGGCTGAGTTTCGTCACGCGCTGGATGACCAAGGGCGGCGGCTCGGAGAAGACGCAAGGCGTCGACGTCGTCGCCGCCGCCCGAGTCGGTTCCCACGATGTGACGACCATCCACGTCAGCGACGTCGCCGCCTTTCGCGGCTGGGTGAACGATTATTTCCGCGCCCACGGCCTGCCGACGGCCGCCGCCTATCCCCGCGAAGAGGCGATCGTCTCGGACTATGTCCGTCGCGGTTACAGCTATTTCGTCCTCGACCGCGTCGACGTCGGCGCCAAGGTTCGCTTCGTCGAACCGTTGGCGTTCCGGTTTGAAAGCCCCAACCTCTATTACCCGCTGCTGACCTCCAACAGCTTCGGCGGCAAGGGCGCCATCGATCTGTTCGTGGCGGCGCCGGTGACGTTGTGCCTGCCTGGCTCCAATGACCCGATCGACGCCTTCCGCGGCGGCGACGTCGATCTCACCGCCGACCCTGCCGGCCATGGCAAGTGCCTCGATCAGGACTTCAAGGCGAGCAATTCGGTTGTGCTGGCGCCACAGGAGAACGACCTCGGACCGATCGTCCCAGACTGGCGGAAGTTCTTCGGCGACGATCCCATCTACTTCCAGGTCATGCGTCGCACGGGCGATTTCAAGTTCGACCACGACGTCGACGCCCCGTTGCGCGGCGAGGCGCGGGCTCTCAGAGCCAAAACGGCGAGCCAGCCGGCTCTCCCCGGCCTGGGCGCGCTGGCGCCTCCGGCCGCTTGCCAGGCCAAGCCGGTCACGGGATCCTGCAAAGGGGCGTTCGAGGCCTATTGGTTCGACGCCAGGGCTGGGGCCTGCAAGACATTTCTGTGGGGCGGCTGCGGCGATCCGCCGCCGTTCGATACGCTGAGCGACTGCCAGCGCGCCTGCCTGCCTGATTGAGGCGTCGTCTGGATTCGTATCTGCAAGCGGCGGCGGCGATCGCCGCCGCCAATGTGATTCTTCGCGACGGCGCGCGGTCCCGCCTCTTCGTCGTTGAGGCGCCGCTCGCGTCGGTGTCCGCGGTCAGAAGGGAAGCGAAACATGAAACTCGTTGGCAACGTCGCGGTCGTCACCGGCGCCGGCCGAGGAATTGGCCGCGCCATCGCAGAAGCGCAAGCTGAGGACGGCGCCAAAGTCGCCTTGCTGTCGCGAACGGCGGCGGAGATCGAGGCCGTCGCCGCCGCGATCGTCGCCAAGGGCGGCGTCGCGCGCGCTTACACGGTCGACGTCGTCGACCGCAGCGCCGTGGACAACGCCTTCACCGCAATCGAGCGCGAGCTTGGACCGGTCAGCCTGCTGACCAACAACGCCGGCGCCTTCCGCGGCATCGGTCCGATCTGGACCGTCGATCCGGAAACATGGTGGCGCGACGTCGAGACCAATATCCGCGGCGCTTTCCATTGCTGCCGCGCCGCGCTGCCGGGCATGATCGCGCGCGGCCGGGGCCGCATCATCAATCTCGCCGGCGGCGGAGCGGCGACGTCTTTTCCCAACGGTTCGGGCTACGCGACCAGCAAGGCCGGCCTGCTTCGCTTCACCGAATGCGTCAACGATACGCTCGCCGGCGCCGGCGTGCTGGCGTTCGCCATGGATCCGGGATTGGTGCGGACGGCGATGACGGAATACCAGCTCAACAGCGAAGCCGGCCGCGCCTACCTGGACGCCATTCCGAAGCTCTTCGCAGCCGGCGTGGACGTGCCGCCGACGTTAGCCGCCCATCTCAGCGTGGAGATCGGATCGGGCCGCTTCGACAAGCTCGCCGGCCGCATGCTGATGGCGGCGCGCGGCGATCTCGATCTCGACGAAGCCGCCGTCGACGCCATGGTCGCGGGCGATCTCAGAAGCCTACGCGTCAGCGGTCTGCCGCCCGACGCGGCGCGAGCGGCGACAGAGCGATCCGGTTAGGTGAGGCGCGCGCCCCCTCTCCCGTTCGGGCTGTCGGATTCACACATCGCAATTCGAAATCTTCTTGGTCCGCCGCGCCCGATCCGGGCTCGGCGTCCGTAGCCCGTCGAATGACGGGCGTCCTTTCAGACGCCATATGGCCGCGCCCGCTTCGCGGCTCGCGCGCTTGCGCGCGCGAGCCTTGACCCCTGCGCGCGGCTCAGGCTGTTGGTTTCCATGGTCTTTGGTGAGACGAACCGGCCGGCGGGCCGGCTCCGTTCACCAAAGTCCATGGAAACAA
>JBEKVR010000262.1:0-2957 GCA_049513815.1 Roseiarcus sp.
CGGCGGCGAGCGATTGTTGCTTGAGGTCGGCGATGCGGCTTTGCAGCCAGCCGGCGGCGCGCCGGGTCGCCTCGAATTTGGAGTCGAGCTGATCGGTGAGGTAGGCCTCGGCGAAGGCGTTGGCGATCGAAGCCGCTTTGACGCGATCGGGCGAGGTGTAGTCGACCGCCAGCACATAAGTGCGCGCGACGCGGCGCACGTCGAGATTGGCCTTGAGCTCGCTCATCGCCGCTCGCGCCAGCTCGACGTCCGACTCGGCGCCCGATTTCTCGCGGGTGATAAACCAGCCGCTGAAATCGAACACCACGCGCAGCAAGCCGAACGCCTGACCGATCAGGGTTCCGCGCGCGCCCATGAACTCGGGATCTTGCGTGAGTTTCATCGTCGAGATCACCGAGAGGGCGATCTTCTCCGATTTCATCACTTCGACCTGACTGTCGATCGCGCCGGTGTCGAAGGTCAGCTCGGCGATCGAAGCCGACAGCGCGTTCTGGTCCTTCTGGCTGTCGATCAGGATATTGGTGGTCGCGGTATATTTGGGAACCGCCGTGACCGTATAAGCGAGCCCCAGCAGCAAGGCCGCCGCCGCCGCCGTCGCAACCACCCGCGCCTGGCGGCGCGCCGCCGCCAACAGCTGATCGAAATCGATTGGTCCCGATGACCCGGCGCCCTCGACTTCGACTTCGGGCGCCGCGCCCTGGGGCTGATCGATGCGTTTCAGCATTCTGCCGTACCCAAGTCGCGATCTTTGACTGGGCTCGGCAACGCGCAACGCTCCCACATGTCCACGAACACCCGCATGAGTCGACGGACTCTAAATCGACGTCTTCGACTTGCTCACCGCGAGGTTCGTTGACGACGTCAAACCGCCGCCCGACGCCCCGCCGACGGAGCCGAACGGTGAGGCCGTATTGACGGCGCCGAACGAGCCGCCGCCAGGATTGGCGCCGGTATTCGATCCGGTGAAACTGCCAACGCCGCCGGTCGGTCCGCCGCCGCCGCCACCGGCATCGCCTCCTCCGCCGCCAGTCGCGGCGGTCACGGTTGCGTTGGAACCAGCGATATAGGCGGTGATCAGCGGCTCCAATCCGGACTGGGCGACGGCGACCTGAATCTGTGCGGCAAGCTTCGGGTCGGTGGCGACGATGACGCGCGCCGCCTCGGCGAGGCCTGCGCCGATCGCCGCCTTCTGCGCGTCATTGGCGCCTTTGGCGACCGTGATCAGCGCGTCGACCAGGCTGGGGTCGGTCAGGACCAGGCTGCGAACCTCGGTCGACAACGGAAGACCGGCGGAGGCATAGGTCGTCAGCAGAGCTTGCGGATTGGCCTTGAACTGCGCGATCGCCGAATCCGACAATTTGGCGAACGAGGGCGCGTGGGCGACGTCGCCCGTCGGCTGCGCGCTGAGCGGAACCAAGCCCGCCACGAGCAGTGCGAGTGCGGAGATGGCCGCCACTGCCGGCCGTTTCATCGAACCCTTTCGCGCCATGGCTTCCTCCGCTGTGTGAAACGCTTACTCACCGCTAACCAACGACCGCACTCAACGCGTTGGGCAATTGGGGAATCCGCCCATCGTCGCGCACTTGTTTTCCAAATAGAGGATGGAGCCTTTCGTGCTCGCCGCGTCGTTGGCGACCGACGACGTCGCACCGGTTATCGTCGTGATCATATTGAGGAACTTGGTGATCTCGACCTGATCGGCGTTGTCGACATAGATGATGTCGTTATCCCGCATCGGGAAACGACGCGCCGCAAAGAAGCCCGACGGGTCGCGGAAATTGACGCGGAAAATTGTCGGAATCTGCTGGCGATCCTCAGCAAACTTCGAAACGTCGACGCCCATCTGTTCCAGCGTTGAGCGCTGCTCGATTCGGTAGACGAAGACCTGGCCCGGTTCGGCGCGACTGTCGAGCAGCCCGCCGGCTTTGCCGACCGCGTCGCTGAGCGTCACGTCTTCTTGCAAGAACTTGAATTGGCCGCTCGCGCCCGTGGCGCCGAAGGCCATGAACGCGCGCTGATAATCATAGACATAGAGCGTGTCGCCTGGCTCGATGAACACGTTCTCACGCGGGTTCTTGACCAGGTTGATGAAATAGACCGTCCCCTTCAAGCCGTGACGCTGCAAGGTGACGAATTCCTCGTAGCCGGGACTGCGGATGCCGCCGGCGCGCGAGATCGCGTCGAGCACCCGATCGCCGGCCGGATTGATCGCAATCTTGTTAGGATTGTTGACGTCGCCGACCACCGTCACCTCCGTCGAAGTCTGGCTGACGATGGAGACGACGGCCTGCGGTTCGATCGCCCGGTTCTTCAGATTGTTGATGATGTCTTGCTGAATGGCGGGCGTGCCGCGGTTCAACACCCGGATCTGCCCGGCGTAGGGAACGGTGATGTAGCCCTTGCTGTCGACCGTCTGATTGGGCAGCGAAACGAAATTGCCGGGGCGGGCGCCGGCGTCGGTCGGGATGAACAGCCCGCCAGCCTGCGCTTCGAACAACGTCACCTGGATGGTGTCGCCGACGCCGACCTTGATCTCAGGCACCGGACCGTGACCGGCGCCGAACGTGCGCAGCAACGACCCGGGACCCGGATCGGTGATCAATGGCAGGACGACACGATTGAGATCGACAAGCGCGTAATCGAGAATCGAACCTTCGCTCGATACCCCAAGCGTAGCGGTCGCTTCCGACTCGACGATGCGTCGCGACGGCCCGCTATCGGGAATCATCGTACATCCCGCCAAGGTCAGTATCGCTGCGCCAATCGCCGCGCGGCGCCCCCAGACGTACCCCATCAGCGCCCCCGAACCGCCCACAACAATCATTACGCCCTCTTAGTGTCTGTCCGGGAACATATTGAATCGGCTGAGTCATTTGTGATTCAAGGGAGGCGGCCTGATTCTTTGGGGAGCCGCCGCCAATGTGGACGAAGGAAAACCGCGCTCGCTACGATCGCAG
>JBEKVR010000263.1:0-2892 GCA_049513815.1 Roseiarcus sp.
GTCGATCGGCGGCCCGCTCGCCGACCCGGACCGCCATCAACTCGCGCGATCGCTCAGCATGTCGAGGAACCGAATGTCGACCGGCTTGGCCAGGAGCTCTTCGACGCGACCGAACAGGGGCTCAAGATAAGGCTTCTTGAGATGCACTTCCAAGGCGTCGCGATCGACGAAGTTCTCGTAGAACACGAACACGTTCGGGTCGGTGTGATCGCAGTGGAAATCGTAGCTGACGCAACCCTCCTCGGCGCGTGTTGGCGCAACTTGCGCCAAGAGAATACCGTGAAGCTCCTTGCGTTTCTCCGGTTTGGCGACGACGGTCCCAATAATCGTGCACCCTGGTCTTTTCACAGGAGGGCTCCCATAAACTCGATTGGAGACAGAGATCAGTTAGGCACCAACTCGATGAAACTCCAGCCGGTCACAAGGTCGCGCCGCTCTCGACGTCGAACAATTGCATCGTCCGCGAAGACGCCCAGAGCGTGTATTCCTGGTTGGCGATCGCAGGGCATTGCGTGTCCAACCGCGCTACCATCGGCTTGCCGATCGGCACGCCGTCGACCTTGGCTAGAACGCTCTCTTCCTGGGTGACCGCGCTGAGCAAGGCCTGCTCGGCGTCTTGCGCCGGGTTCAACCCGAAATGTAGCAGAACCTCCGAACCCATGAATTCGACGAGGTGCGGCATGACTTTGAGAGCGATGTCGTGCTCGGCGTCCTGTCCGTAGGCGAAGGCTTCAGGTCGAACTCCGAGCACAACCTTTTGGCCCGCTTTCGCCACCTTGCCCGCTCGCACCAAAGGAATCTGCTGGCCAGCGACGATCAGCCCGGCACCGCCTGCATGGACTTCGGCGAAAGCGAGATTGATCGACGGGCTGCCAATGAAGGCTGCGACGAAGATGTTTCGCGGACGCTCGTACAGAGTCTTCGGTGTGTCGAACTGCTGCAGAACCCCCGCTCGCAACACCGCAACTCGATCGCCCATGGTCATTGCTTCGACCTGATCATGGGTGACATAGACCGTGCTAACGCCGATTCGGCGGTGCAGGGCGAGGATCTCGGAGCGCATCTCGACCCGCAGCGCGGCGTCGAGGTTCGACAAGGGTTCGTCCATTAAGAAAGCGCTCGGCTTACGGACTAGCGCGCGTCCCATGGCGACTCGCTGCCTCTGCCCTCCGGACAATGCGCGCGGCTTTCGTTGGAGGAACGGCGTCAGCGCCAGCAGTTCGGCGGTTTGGCGCACCTGACGGTCGACGTCGGCGGAGGACGCCCCGCGCACGCGCAAGGGATAAGCTAGATTTTCGTACACGCTCTTATGCGGATAGAGCGCATAGTTTTGGAAGATCATGGCGACGTCCCGCTCTTGCGGATCGAAATCGGTGACGTCGCGCCCGGCGATGCGAATCGCGCCGGCGCTTGTCGGCTGCAAGCCCGCCAGGGCTCGCAGCGCCGTCGTCTTTCCGCATCCCGAGGGCCCGACGAGAACGACAAATTCGCCATCGCCGATTTCGAGATCGAGACCCTTCAGCGCCGTGGAGCCGTCAGCGAATGTGACGACGACCTGTTCGAACGAAACGCCCGCGGCGCGGCCGATTGAGGCCGATTGCTGGGCTTGCGTTGCCGGGTGGCCTGCCGCGCTCGAGTTATTGCTCACTTAACCGCTCCCATCGTCATGCCGCGCACCAGATAACGTTGAACGGCGAGGGCGAAGATCCAGACCGGTAACACCACCAGCGTCCCCGCAGACATGATGTTGTTCCATTCGATGCTGACCGGGTTGACGAACTCGGTCAGCGCGACAGGCGCCGTCCGCGTGCTCGCGTCGGTAAGCACGTTTGCGAACAGGAACTCGTTCCAGGCGAAAATGAAAGCAAGTAGGCCCGTTGATATCGCGCCAGGCAGCGTCAGCGGTAGGGTGACGCTAAGGAATGTCCTGAGCTTACTCGCGCCGTCGACATAGGCCGCCTCCTCGATCTCCACGGGGAGGTCGGCGAAGAACCCGCGCAGCAGCCAGATCGTCAGCGGCAGGTTCATGAACGTGTAGAGGATGATTAGCGACCACACCGTTCCGGTCAGTCCGACCGAGCGGAACAACAGGAAAAGCGGAATGATGATGACGATCGGAGGCAGGATGCGCAGGGAAAGGATCCAGAACGCGACCTGCTGTTGCACCGCTCCCGGTCTGCGCGCGAGCGGATAC
This sequence comes from Roseiarcus sp., assembly GCA_049513815.1. Classification (GTDB taxonomy): domain Bacteria; phylum Pseudomonadota; class Alphaproteobacteria; order Rhizobiales; family Beijerinckiaceae; genus Roseiarcus. Next base: position 2,195 of record JBEKVR010000263.1, read on the forward strand.
GCCACGCCGGCACCGATCACGAGCGCCAGAAGGGTCGAGACGGCGGCAGCGAAAGCGCTGATGGTCAGCGCCGAGCCGAAGGCACTGGCGGTGAACACGTGGACGAAATTCTCGAGCGTGGGCGCAACCAGGATTTGCGGAGTCGCCGAGAAGGCTTGGTTTCCAGTCTTCAAAGCGGTGCTGACCATCCAGAGGATCGGAGCCATGAACAGCAGTGTCGCCAGGACAGCGCCTGCCGCTTGCGCGGCGACGCCGACACGGTGAGTCCAGCGCGCCCTCCGACGGGGCGCCGCGAGGTGGGCCTTTGTCATGCGAAATCCGTCTTTCGGAACAATACAGCGAGAGCCACGGTCGAAATGGCGACCACCAGGATCAGCATGAGCCACGAATAGGCGGCGGCGTAGCCGATATCGAACGACTTGAAGCCAACGTCGTAGATCTGCCACGATAGAGTCTGCGTCCTGTCGATCGGTCCGCCGCGCGTCGTCATGTAGATGATGTCGTAGACTCGGAAGGCGTCGAGGAGGCGCAGCACGAGCGCCACGGCGATGGGATAGCGGATCATCGGCAGGATGTGATCGAACAGGATCCGCACCGATCGCGCGCCGTCAATGCGCGCGGCCTCGATGATGTCTTCCGGCACCCCCTGTAGCGCGGCGAGCAGGATAAGGAAGGTGAAAGGCGTCCACTGCCAGACG
>JBEKVR010000264.1:0-2836 GCA_049513815.1 Roseiarcus sp.
CCGGAGATTGCTGGCCTGGCTGAGGATATTTCTGCGCGCCTGGCTGGCCGCCATCATCGCCACCACCAGACCGAATCTCGTTCAAACCGCCACCGCCTAATCGGCGTTCTTCACGGACGACTAATTAACTGTCACCGAATTAGCGTGTCTCACCAGAGGGGTGCAGTCCACCATGCAAGCGTCACCGTAAGGCCCGTAATGCCCGTAATGCCGCCGTCGCCTCTAATTCGGAACCGGGGCGACGGGGACAGCGGGTTCGAGGTCGGCGTCGGGATAGCCCAGGATGGTCATGCACGTGCGGTAGTGGCGCCGCAGCTGTTCCTCCGGGGTCAGTCCGTGCGCGAGGGGATGGGAGGCCGGCCAGATATTGTCGAAGGGCAACTCCTGGCGACAGACGCCGTCCGCGCGACCTTGGCTGTTGAATATCGCGACCGCGGCGTCTCCGCCCACGTAGCGCCCGCCCCTCGGACCGATGCAACCCACAAGCGCCAGACACACAAGCCCAGCGGCGAGAGCTCGCTTCATCGCCGAATCCTTTCTCGACGCAAAAGCAACAGCCGGCCTGGTCGGCGCTCGGCGTCGGTAGCCCGTCGCAAGACGGGCGTCCTTTCGGGCGCTCTTTGGCCGAGCCGGCTTCGCCGATTGCTCCCCCCGGATCAAGTCCCATCGGCGTCAAGATAACGGCCGCCACCGTTACGCCCAGCCTTGTGCTGGGCGTCTACGCCGTGAGTCAGCGGCCAATCTCTGAAGGTCTTTGTAGCGGCGCCGCGTGGATGACCGGGACGATCCCGGGATCAAGTCCGGGGACGGTCATGACGCCGCGAGGGCGAACTCAAGCGCTAAACCTAGCGCCGATGGGATCAAATCCGGGGATCGCAAACCTTGACGTCTGCGCGCAGTCACCCGAGGGGCCGCAGCGAAGCGCAGGCGCCGCGTCAGCGGCTTGACGGCGGGGGGCCGATGTGGCCCGCCATTGCGGGGAAGGATCGCGACAGGCTAGGGCCGCCGCCAGCCTCGATGTCGGTTTGAAATTCCGCCGCGCGCCAGTCGCCACGAGCCGCTGGGCCTCGCGGCGGCGCGTTTCACGCCCAGCGCCGCGACCGTCGCGGCCGGACCGCCGGGTTCCTGGTCAGCAGGGGCGTCAGCCCTGCGCCGCTTCGCGCGCAATGCGATAGATGTCCCCGCGTGCGATGCCGAGGTCGTCCAACTCGCGATCGGTGCAGGTCGACAGTTCGCGCAGCGTTCGCAAATACACGCGACGATTTTCGAGATAGCGACGAACGAAATCAAAGGCCATTTTAGGCTCCTTCTCGTGTCATGCCGTCGGCGGTCGTTCGACCTGTCGCGGCGCGAACCCGTTGCGCGTTCCTTCTCTCCAGACCCTTCCGATGTGGTATTGCGGCGCACAACAATCAATGCTGCAGCGCCGCATCCATGCATGGGACGCATGCCGTGTTTGCATGACTCGGGACGCCGACGAGGCAGAGCCGCAGCGTGCGACGCGCCGTGTCAGCAACTCTCCGAAAGTCTTTGCGGTGGCGTCGCGTGGATGACCGGGACGATCCCCGGATCAAGTCCCATGGGCGTTGACTTAGCCCGGCAGGCGACCCCTCGCCTTGTCATCCCTGCCAAAGCGCGGACCCAGACTTTCCACCGCCAGCGTCCTCGAAAGGCGCTGGACCCCCGCTTTCGCGGGGGTGACATTGAAGGGTCGCTCGAAGTTAGCGCCGATGGGATCGCGTTCGTGGGGCGGAAACCTCGGCGCCCTTAGCGCGCCTCAGGCGGCCCGCCAAATTGGCGAGCAAGGCCGGCGCATCGGCGGCTACTGAGAGATGCATCGGCGACTACTGAGAGATGTTGTAGCCGCCTTGGATGCAGATCGAGTCGACCATGGTGGGGATGCTCTCGCGTCGGCTCTTGCCGATGGCGACGACATTGACGTTTGACAGCTTGCCGCGACCATCGAACGTGAGTTGGGCGTAAAAGTCGCGCAGCTCGGCGTTGGCGTCGTGGATGTCGTATTCGCCGACGACATAGGCCCCGCTCACCAGGCCACAATAGTCGATTACGCGGCCGTGGGTCCTGACGACGAGCGGGAGCCACTCGAAGTCTCGGCGCGGCTGCTCTCCCAGTTTACCCATGACGGCTGCGGAGATCGCGTCTTTCTCCGTGTCGCTCAAGGACCGCCTTGCAGCGGCGAGCAACGCCCGCGTCGGCTCCATCGGCGCAAACAGCGCGGGATTGCCGCAACCCGCGAGCGCGAGCGACGACATCAGGACAATCGCGCATTTGCTCATGCTCGCCCATTCGTTGGATCGTGAAAAGGGGACCCGCCGTCGGGCGTCGTTTCGCGGTCAAAGGCAGCGTCGCTGAAAAGCTGGGCCATTACGAGGCGGCGGAGCGAAAGATCGCGCTCGGGATCAGAGGGCCGCGACGTCTTTCGGGCCCCGCTGCCGCGGAACGGACCTCGCCGGGCCGGCGTGGCGCACCTTCGCGTGGAGAGATCTGGAATCGGTCAGGCCCGACGGCGGCGCCTGTCGTTGAATGCGCGCCTGACGCCGCGACCCTCACCCCTGCCCCTCTCTCGAACGGGCTACGACATTCACACATCTCTGGTTGGCGGCCGCATCGACCCGTCGCCGTCAAGCCGCTTCGCGGCTGCTCCCCTGCGCTTCGCCCGCTTCGCGGTGACTGCGCCGCGCCGATGCGGCGTTTTGTTTCCATGGACTTTGGTGAACGGAGCCGGCCCGCCGGCCGGTTCGTCTCACCAAAGACCATGGAAACCAACAGCCTGAGCCGCGCGCAGGGGTCAAGGCTCGCGCGCGCAAGCGCGCGA
>JBEKVR010000265.1:0-2807 GCA_049513815.1 Roseiarcus sp.
CAAGATCTCGCGCATCGGCGCCTCGTGAGCGCCGGCCAAGCAGGCGACGGCCCAGTCGTGTCTTTCAAGGAATTCGTCGATGGCCGCTTCGATTTCGACAACCCAACCCCCATTTCAAATTCCGGCTTCACGCGGAGATCACCATTCGTTAGCGCCACAATGTTTGCAATGATATTCTAACACTATGCCTCGCGAAACAACTTTGAAAAGAGCACGTTCCCATGTCTTGGTCAGGCGTGAACCAGGTCGGAAAGGTCGAGGACATCGATATCCTCGTCGACGCCCAGGCTCTGAGTCGCAGCGGTGTACATCACCTTGTCCTTGGGGCAGGAAACGATAAAGTGACGCACGTCGCCGAGCGCGAGAGCCTCCCTGATTCGATTCTCACTTGGCCGTTCTTTTTCAGCGTCGTCGGACCAGATGCGACCGCCGCCGGCACCGCAGCAAAAGGAATCCTCCCTGCAGCGAGCCATCTCGTGAAGCCTGTGACCGGCGCGCGCAATTAAATCGCGAGGGGCGTCGAACCCACCATTGTAGCGGCCCAAGTAACACGGATCGTGATAGGTAACGACAGAGCCATCTGCAGGTTTGATGGTGAGTCTTCCGCTGTCGACCAATTCGAGCAGAAATTGCGAATAGTGGAGGACGTTATAGCGGACGCCAAACTGCTGGTAATCTTGCGCGAGCGCGTTCAGACTGTGTGGATCGGTGGTCATGATGCGCTTGAATGAGCATTGCGACAGAGCGTCGATATTCCTTTGCGCCAGGGTTACGAAGAGGCCCTCCTCGCCGGCCCGGCGCACATCGTTTCCGCTGTTTTGTTCGCCGTCATAAAGAATCCCGAAATCGACGCCAGCGGCATTGAGCAGTCGCGCGACCTTGCGCGTCGTCTCCTGCACGCGCGGGTCGTAAGAGGCAAAGTCGCCGACGAACCACAGCACATCGACCGGCTCCTTCCGCGCGTCCTTGATCTTGAACGGCAGTTCGCGCGTCCAACGCGCCCGTGTTTTGGCCGACTGGCCAATCGAGTTGCCGCTGCGCTGCAAATTGGTAAACGCGCTCTGAAGCATCGGGGCGACGGTACCGGCCTCGACGAGCAACCGTCGCAGCTCGATGATCTTGGGCACATGTTCGATGTGAACTGGGCACGCGTCCATGCAGGCGCGGCAGGTCATGCAGGCCCACAGGGTTTCTTGGCGGACCGCATCGAGAGTGGTTGGTGCGGCCTGTTCCTTCTGCGTTCCAAGTAAATGATCGCGCAACTCCATGATCAATGACTTGGGGCTGAGGGGTAGATCCGCAGCGTACGCCGGACAAGCCGCCTGACAACGCCCGCACTCCGTACACGAATAGACGTCGAGCATGTCCTTCCAACTCAGGGGATGAAAGGAACGGCTTTGCGGTTGCGCTTCGACCGGCTGCGGCAACTGGCCTTTCGGCGCGAGAGCCCGGAAATAGATGTTCGGCCACGCCAATAGCATGTGCCGATGCTTCGACCCCGGAATATAGACGAGGAAGGTCAGAATCGCGCCGACGTGCAGCCAATTCATTGCCTGCGCGGCGCTGGCTGCGCGCCTCGCGGATAACCCGTCCACTGCCAGCCAGTGGGCGATGACTCGGCATACCGGGCGCCACGCCGCCGAGCGGCTGGTAAGCGCCACAATCTGGAGGGAAGGCTCCAGCAGCGTATTGGCAACAATGATTGCGATAAGAAGATAGATGACAGTGGCGTCGACAGCATTCGAGCCTTGGAATCGGGCCGGCCTGCGTACATAACGTTGCCACGCCGCAAGCCCCACCCCGATCAGCATGACAAGGGCAAACGCATCCTGCAGGAAAGCGATCCATGTGTCGCCGCCGACCGGTGCGAGGCTGAATCCGGGAACGAGGCCCGAGCCGAAGGATTGGATAATCGCACTCGCGAGCACGACAAAGCTCACGACAATCATCGCGTGAGCGACACCGGAGAAACGGTACTGCAACAAGCGCTCGTGCAACCCGGCGGCGCGAAGCACGCCCCAAAGCCGCAATCCCGGTCGATCGAAGCGCCCCGCCGGCGCCGCCCGGCGCATCGGTGCAATCAAGTGCGCCATCCGCCAGGTGAAGATCCCGAGCGAACCGGCCAAAAGCAGCCATAACGCCGCTGTTTCGACATTCATGTGGGCGCCCCGACGGCGTCCAAGCGTTCGTTGAGCGCGGAAATCAACTCGAACGCGTCGCAAATCGCTCCATAGTGCGCGGCACCAAAGATCGGCGCATTCTCGTCGGTGTTGATCGCCACGATCAACTCTGCGTTCGCCATCCCCTCAAGATGTTCTGGCGACCCCGATACGCCCAGCGCGACATAGAGTTTCGGTTTCACCGTGCGGCCGGACTTGCCGACTTGCCGCTCCTTGGGGAGCCAGCCGTTGTCGATCACCGGCCGGCTGCCGGCGATCGCCGCGCCCATCGCGGTCGCCATCTTGCGAGCGGCTTCAAGCGCCTGCTGATCCTTGACGCCGCGCCCGACGCAAACGACCTTGTCCGCGTTCGCAAGGTCGAGGCCGCTCAGCTCGGGCTGTGCTTCGGCGACGAATTGCGTCCGCAGCGTCTGAAGCCGCGGGGGCGGCGGCCACAGGACGATCTCAGGAGTTCCGACCAGGGCAGCTTCAGGAAACGCTCCCGGCATAATTGTAACGACGACCGGCAAAGGCGCACGCGAGTCGATATGCAGCTTGCCGCCGTGCGCCTGGCTCGTGACTTCGACGTATCCGGATTGCGCACTGACACTCGTTGCATAACCGATGAGGGGGCGGTTTGTCAGCAGC
>JBEKVR010000266.1:0-3220 GCA_049513815.1 Roseiarcus sp.
TCAATTTCGCGGATTGCCTTTCTTACGCTTTGGCGAAACGCTCGGGATTGCCGCTGCTGTTCAAGGACGACGATTTCTCCAGGACCGACGTCAGGAAGGCATAGTAACGCTCGTCAAGCGCTCCCTCACTTTCGGGCCGGGCGACGCGGCCGTCCGCGATTCCGCCGGCCGGCGACCAATCCTTCGAGGATTCGACACCCCGGCCTGCCTGCTCAATGCGAGCAACGCCTACCTCTGTTGATTTCCGCTAAGAGCTGACCCGGGCGCCGGGGATTTTTCCACCGAGAAGATAACGCAACCCCTCTCCTCTCCGTCGGACAAATTGACTTCGAGACACGGGCGCGCCCATAACTTTAGTAATAACATGTCTTGCATGTTAAATACAGATACGCTTCTACCTCGCCGAGCCCCTGCTCCTTCCGCACGCGCCGCCCGAAGCGCTCTGTGGCCCTTCGCTACGGCTCAATGCGTCAAACCGCCGGATCGCCGATTTGCGCCGCGACGTCGCGCGGCGCTCATAACGCTCGAGAACGTCCAGCTTGACGTTGCGTTTGGCGCCTGGTCTCGGAGGCGCCTCGACGACCGCATCCAGTGATGTCAGACCGTTACGATGCCGATCGGCGTCCAGACCCCGCACCGAATTACAGCGGGTGCCGACCCTCACGCTCCGCGACCGATCCCCACGTATTTGAACCCCATCGCGCGCATCGCGCCCTGGGGATAGATGTTGCGCAGATCGATCACCACCGGGTCGCGCAGCGCCGCCTTGACGCGGGCGAGATCGAGGGCGCGGAACGCGTCCCATTCGGTGACGACCACCAGCGCGTCCGCGCCTTCGAGGCAGGCGTACGGGCCGCTGGCGAACTCGACGCCGGGCAGCAGTTTGGCGGCCTGCTTCGCCCCTTCCGGATCGAAGGCGACGATCGTCGCCCCCGCCTGCTGCAGCAGCGGCAGGATCACCAGGCTCGGCGCGTCGCGCATGTCGTCGGTGTTGGGCTTGTAGGTCATGCCGAGCACGGCGATGCGCTTGCCCTTCACCGAGCCGCCGCAGGCGCGCACGATCTTGCCCACCATCGCCACCTTGCGCTTGTCGTTGACGTCGACCAGCGTCTCCACCAGCCGCATCGGCGAGCGGGCGTCGATCGCCAGCTTGGTCAGCGCCAGCGTGTCCTTGGGAAAGCACGAGCCGCCGAAACCGGGGCCGGGATTGAGGAAGCGGCGGCCGATGCGCTTGTCGAGGCCGACGCCGTGGGCGACGTCCATCACGTCGCCGCCAACCTTCTCGCACAGGTCGGCGATCTCGTTGATGAAGGTGACCTTCATCGCCAGAAAGACGTTGGCGGCGTATTTGACCAGCTCGGCGGTGCGGCGCGTCGTATAGACGATCGGGCTGCCGTTGCGCTCGAGCGGCTGGTAGATCTCGCGCATCACTTTCCGCGCCGCCTCGTCCTCGACGCCGATCACCACCCGGTCGGGTTGCTTGAAATCGTCGATCGCCGCGCCCTCGCGCAGGAATTCCGGATTGCAAGCGACGGCGAACGTCTCGGGCGGCGCGCGTTCGGCGAGGATGCGCAGGATTTCGTCGCAGGCGCCGATCGGCGAGGTCGACTTGTTAACGACGACGACGAAGCCTTCGATCGCCTCGCCGATCTCGCGCGCCGCCTGATAGACGGAACGCATGTCGGCGCCGCCGTCGCCCGGCAGCGTCGGCGTGCCGACGCAGATGAAGACCGCCTGCGCGCTGCGCATGCCCTCGCGGATGTCGCCGGTGAACGACAGCCGGCCGGCGCGCTGGTTGGCGGCGACGAGCTCGCTCAGGCCCGGTTCGTAGATCGGCGATTGGCCGGCCTTGAGCGCCGCGATCTTGTTCTCGTCCTTGTCGACGCAGACGACCTCGTGACCGAAGTCGGCCAGGCACGCCCCCGAGACCAAGCCGACATAGCCCGCGCCGATCATGGCGATGCGCATCGATTCTGGCCCCCCGCGCGTTGCTGGCGCGTTCTAAAGGTCCCGCTCCGGCGGGGCAAGGCTCGGCGACAGGCGAGCGCGGAGGTATCGCACAAACTGCACCTCCTGCTGCAGAAACGCCGACTACGAGTGAACCGAAAGACAGAACGCCTATCCTCCCCGCCCGGCATCCCTATTCGGTCAATCGTACTTTGACGGAGGTGGCCAAGAGGGCGAGGCTGGCCCCATTGTGGTCGCCGAGTTCTCCGGCCACTCGATGCGCGTCGGCGCCGCGCAAGACCTCATGGCCTGCGGCACCGGCCTACTGCCGATCATGACGGCGGGAGGCTGGAAGTCGATGAACGTGATCGGGCGGTATGTCGAGAACGCGGAGTTGGCCGGTCTGGGGCGATACCGGCGGTGAGCTCAGCCGGACGCGCGCGGATCTGAACAGGCGCGCACGTCGCGGAAAACAGGGGCTAAGCGTAGCTCTGCGCGGTGGTTCTGAATTCTGAGAGCGAAATGCGCCTCGGCTGTCGGTGAACACTTGTCTCCGATAAAGCGCTTATCGCATGTCTTTACGAACCAGGGCCAAGAAGGGTATCCTTCACCTGCCCATTTCCATCAAGAGAGAGGACACCGTTCGCCTCGCGCGCGCCCTGAAACAGCAAACCGGAAAACCCATGGCCCGCGTCATCCACGAGGCGCTTGAAGACAGACTGCAGCGGCTGAATCAGGGCGGTCCGGATCCGGAGCGGCGCCTCGCCGAAATGCGCGCGATCAGCCGTCGCATCGCTAAGCTGCCGGACCGCGATACGCGCTCGGCCGACGAAATCATCGGTTATGACGAAAACGGATTGCCAAACTGATGGTGATCGATACGTCGGCCCTCATCGCCATCTTTCTCGGAGAGCCGGAGGCGGACCGTTTCGACGAAGCGATCGCCAAGGCGAAAACCCGACTTCTGCCGGCGACCTGTCTGCTGGAAGCCAGGATGGCGCTCGTCGCGCGCCGTGACGAACGCTCGGTCAACGACCTCGATCTCTGGCTGCTGAAGGCCGGCGTCGACGTCATCCCGGTCGACTCCGACCTTGTCGATCTCGCCACACAAGCTTGGCTCGCCCATGGCAGGGGCCGCCATCCGGCCGCGCTCAATTTCGCGGATTGCCTTTCTTACGCTTTGGCGAAACGCTCGGGATTGCCGCTGCTGTTCAAGGACGACGATTTCTCCAGGACCGACGTCAGGAAGGCATAGTAACGCTCGTCAAGCGCT
>JBEKVR010000267.1:0-2521 GCA_049513815.1 Roseiarcus sp.
CGCCGGCGAGAACGATCTGCCAATAGGGCGAGGTGGTGTCTTTGACGATGATCGGGATGGTCGGTTTATCGGCGGCGAAGCTAGGGCCAGCGAGCGCGGCGACCGATACGACGGCGCTAGCGATAAGCAGTTTCTTCAACATTCCCGTCCTCCCAAGGTCGGCGGATGCCGTAGCCCAAATGTCTGCCTTACCCATCGTTAACTCCCCACATTTGCGCTCAGGCAACTGTCCCGGCGCTTCTTCGACCGCGCAGGCCTGCGCGGACAAATTGGAATTAGTTGGCGCGCCTGGCAGTGATCGCTTGCTGGCTCAACGCCGCGCCCGCAATTTCGCCGTGAATTGCATTCGCCTTTGAGGCCTTTTCCGGTTACTTCAATGCGGCGGGAGCCCCCTTGAGACGCGAATGCGTGCTCGTGGCTTCAGTCCATGCCACTGGTGAGATTGCCGCCAATCCGCCGCACGCCCTCATTCGATTTCCTCCACGAAATCCCTCAAGGAGGGCGTGTTGTTATCGTCCGTCCCTGCCCTAGGGTCACGGGCGCCTCCTGAAAGGAGTTGACACAGAACGGACGAGGTAGTCAATACGTGTGTCGAGAAGAAAATAGACGTATGTGAAGTTTGGAAACGCCGCACCCATGCGCGGGCTATTCGCAAAGAGTTCGGGGCCTCACTGGACGCACTGCGACGCAGTCGTGTTCGTGGCCGGTTCGAAGTCGCGAGTTACCGCTGGGCGGATCGTCGAGGAGGAGTTAGGGGCGCCAACCAACGTCGAAAAGAAGGGGGTCGAGAAACCGCTGCCCAGGGTCAAAACGATCGAGGAGTTTTTCACCGCCAGCGGAATCTCCGGGGCAAAGGTCTCGAAATGCTTCAACGATCCCAACAGCGCTCGGAAGACCGCCTAGCGGCGGTCGAGGTCTCACGCACGGGGGCATTGAGGCACACGACGTAATGCGTCGTCTCGACTGAGATTAGCTAGCTGGCGGATCGTTCTTGCCGGAATTCGTGGCCGCCGAGACTTCATCGGCGAAAAGCCAGAGAGACCAACCACAGTCGAGGAAACGACATGAGCAAGGGTGGCGAAACAGGGGTGGAGCCAATCAATCCGACGGCAATCCCGCAGAGAAAATTGTACACTGGCGCCACGATGCCGGCCATCGGACTGGGCACTTTCGGCTCTGATCGCGTCGGGCCCAAGGAGGTCGCCACTGCGGTCAGGGGCGCAGCCGCGACCGGCTACAGGCATTTCGATTGCGCGTCGGTGTACGGGAACGAAGAGGCCGTCGGCGCGTCGCTTGAAGAAATCGTCCGAGGCGGGATAAGGCGCGAGGAACTCTGGATCACCTCCAAATTGTGGAACGACAAGCACGGCGAAGACGACGTGATCGCCTCGTGCCAGAAGTCGTTGACCGACCTACGTCTCGATTATCTTGATTTGTTCCTCGTGCATTGGCCCTTTCCGAACTTTCACCCGCCGGGCTGCGACGTGACGTCGCGCAGCCCTAACGCCAAGCCCTACATTCATGAGAACTACATGAAGACTTGGCGCGCGATGGAAATGTTGGTCGATCAGAAGCTGGTTCGACACATCGGCACGTCCAATATGACCATCCCCAAGCTGAAGCTTGTCCTGCGAGACGCGCGCATCAAGCCGGCGGTAAACGAAATGGAGCTTCACCCCCATTTCCAGCAGCCTGAATTGTTCCAGTTCGTCGTCGAGAACGGCGTGCAGCCGATTGGCTACTGTCCGCTCGGCTCTCCTGGACGTCCGGAGCGCGATCGCACGCCGGAAGACACGGCGCCCATCGAAGACCCGGTCATCATCCGGATCGCTCAGCGGCATGGCGTTCACCCCGCGAGCGTCTGCATCAAATGGGCGGTTCAGCGTGGTCAAACGCCGATTCCGTTTTCGGTTAGCCCGCGCAATTACACGGCGAATCTGCAAGCCGCCAGCGGCGACTGGCTGAGCGACGAAGAGATGCGCGCAATCGCTGCGCTCGATCGCAACTGTCGTTTGATCAAAGGCCAGGTCTTCCTGTGGAAAGACGGGCAAAGCTGGGAAGATCTCTGGGATATCGGCGGAGAAATTACTCCGCCATGACACGCGAACGGCGCGGCTGCGCCCGATTGCGGTCTTCAATCGACGTCCGCCAAAGGGATGAGGGAAACGAACCGCAATATGTGAGTTGACGCGATCGGGCCGCACCGCCTCCGCCAGCCGCGGAACGGCGTCTGGCGATGCGCCTTGTTTGCGAGCAGTCATTGTTTGGTTTGCGAAGCGCCGACTCTGAGAGGAAGTTGCCGCATTTTTCGCCGATTGCGCCGAGCCGAAGGCGAACGCCGTTGGCGGGGAATGGGGGGTAGAAGGCGTGGTCCATTTGACAGCAAACGCGCCGAGGGCGGCGGCCGCGAATCCGTTCGAGGCGAGGCGCATCGACGAGCAAGGAGGACAACCTTGGTGGAGCTTTACGGACGCCCCGTCAGCAAAGAGGACCTGACCCGCAGGGTCGGCCAGATTTCTCA
>JBEKVR010000268.1:0-2505 GCA_049513815.1 Roseiarcus sp.
CGGCCGAGCGCGATGTTGACCTCGTCGAGGCCGGTCGACTGTTCGCGCGCGCCGGCGGCGATGCCGGCGATGACCGCGTTGACGTCGGCGACTTGGGCCATGATGCGCTCGAGCGCCGCGCCGGTCTCGGCGACCAGTTCGACGCCGTGGCCGACCTGGGCGGTCGAGGCCGAAATCAGCCCCTTGATCTCCTTGGCCGCCTCCGCCGAGCGCTGGGCGAGCGCGCGCACTTCCGAGGCGACGACGGCGAAGCCGCGTCCCGCGTCGCCGGCGCGCGCCGCTTCGACGCCGGCGTTGAGCGCCAGCAGATTGGTCTGGAAGGCGATCTCGTCGATCACGCCGATGATCTGGTCGATCTGCTGTGACGACTTGGCAATGTCGTCCATCGCCGCGACCGCCTGCTTGACGACGACCGCGCCCTTCTTGGCGTCGCCGTCGGCGGCGGCGACGACCTCGCGCGCGTGCAACGCGGATTCGGCCGCCTTCTTCACCGTTTGCGTGATCTCGCTGAGCGCGGCGGCGGTCTCTTCAAGAGTCTCCGCCTGCTGTTCGGTGCGACGCGACAGGTCGCTGGAGGCCTTGGACATTTCGCCGGCGTTGGCGCGAATGTCCTGAGTGGTGGTCGAGATCACGCCGACTGCGCGCTGCATCTGGGCGATGGCGGCGTTGAAGTCGTGTTTCAGCTTCTGGTAGGCGGGCGGGAATTCCTCGGCGATGCGGAAGGTCAGGTTGCCAGCCGACAGGCGCTCGCAACCGCGCGCCAGCGCCGCCACGACTTTCTCCTGCTCTCGAGCGCCCGCGGCGCGCTCCGCCTCGTTGCCGCGCCGCTCGACCTCACTCGCCTCGCGATTCCTCACCGCCTCGCGCTCGAGCCGTTCGCGATCGAGTCCTGCCTGCTTGAAGGTGGCGACCGCTCGCGCCATCTGGCCAATCTCGTCGGCGCGCGCGAGCGCCGGCACGTCGGCGGCGAGATCGCCGCCGGCGAGGCGCAACATGACGTCGCGCAACAGGCCGAGCGGTTTGGCGGTGGTGCGGCCGACGAAGGCGGCGGAAGCGAGCCCGACGACGAGCGCCAGCAGGATGGTGGCGAAGATGATGGTTCGCATCTGCGATTGGGCCGCGGCGAGCCGTTCGCCGGCGCCGTCGCTCTCCTCGGCCAAGCGCGCGGCGAGGTCCTTCAGAATCGGGGCGACGAGGTAAATGTCGCCGTTGACGTTCTCGGCCGCCCGCATGAAATCCAGTTCGGCGGCGCTGGCCGCCTTGAATGCGTCGGCGTAGGCGGAGAGGGCCGCTCGCAGCGCGCCCTTGGCGTCGGCGGCGAGATCGGCCTTGGCGACGGAGCGATCGAACTGACCGTGATGGACCTCCCACGCGCCGGTCAGACTGTCGTCGAAGGTCGCTTCGTATTGCGCTTGGTCGCGCAGCATCGCGCTCGCCGCGCGCTGCATGCGCTCCGCTTCGATTGTGTCGTTTTGGTTGGTCGTCTGGGCGGCCAGTTCGGTCAGCGCTTCGCCGGTCGTCGCCTCTTTGTCGACGAGGCCGCCCGAGCCGGAATCGCCGAGCGCCTGCTGTTTCTCCTGGGTCGAGGCGAACTGCTCGCCGATCGCCGCGATTTCCGACTTGAGGGCGGCGATCTGCTTGTCGACGACGTCGCTGCGCGCCGAGGCGGCGAGCCGGTCGATGCGGTCGGAGAGGTCCTTGGCTTCGGCGGCGAACTTGCGCGCGTCATCGGATTGGCGACGGTAGCGAACTTCCAGGCCGGTGCTGCGCAGCTCCATCGCCGTCGCGCCGATTTCGCCGGCGGCGCGGTCGAGGGCGGCGAAGGCGCGCGCATCGGCGAAGGCGGCCGCGACTTTGCCGCTGCCGACGACATAAGCGGCGCCGATGACGACCAGGCCGGCGACGAAGGCGACGCTGACCAGCGCGATGCGAAGCTTCACCGTCATGAACTTGCGAAGAAAATTCATCGGATGTTCCAGACGAGAAAAGCTGCGGCAAATATGCGGGGTCCGCATTAACGCAAAGTCAATCCTAACCGCCGGACCGCCGCGTCAGCCTCGGCGTGTAACGTTTGAAACCGTCGTCACCGCGTAATCGCCGTGGCGACGCGGCGGATTGGCGACCACGCCTGAAGATGTGTTCCTAACGGGCCGAGGCGAGCCGCGAGGCAGGGCCGCGCGAGGGCGTCGGGAATACGTGCGGCGCGGTTTCGCGTAGCGCGCGCCGCATCGGCTCCTCGACCTCGTCGGCCGTCTCTTCGCTCTCCACGGCGTCGCGACAAGCGGCGTTGTCGTCGATCTCGAACTGGTTGACGAGCCGCGACAGCTCCATCGTCTCGTGCGACAGGGAGCGGCTGGTGGCGGTCGATTGCTGCACCATCGCCGCGTTCTGCTGCGTCACCTGATCCATGCGGCCGAGCGCGATGTTGACCTCGTCGAGGCCGGTCGACTGTTCGCGCGCGCCGGCGGCGATGCCGGCGATGACCGCGTTGACGTCGGCGACTTG
>JBEKVR010000269.1:0-13917 GCA_049513815.1 Roseiarcus sp.
GCAGCACCGCCGGCGTCAGGGCGCGGCGTTCGGCGCTGTCCTCGGGCAGATCGAGGCCGTTCTCGTTTAGGCGCTGCGTCAGTTCGCCGGGCAATTCGGCGAACGGCTTCCACTTCGCCGTGCCTGGCGGACCCTCGGGATCGGGGACCGCCTCTTCGATCACGGTCGGCGAACGATCGAGCGGCCAGGTCGACCTGTTCTCAAGCATGTCCGCGTTGGTTCCCGCGTCCATCTGCCGCGCCACTGCGCGCACCGCGTCGGGGGAGGGATCGGCGGCAACCGAACCGAGAGACTCCGGCATCTCAGGATCGTTCAGCCTATGCTTTCGGCCGGTCTGGAGGGCGCGCTGCAGTCGGCGCGCCGTCGCCGACATGTGGTCGGGATCGCTCCAGCCGGCGTCGTGGTCGGCCAGCACGTCATAGCGGGCCTGGCCGGCGATCGTCGCCTTCTCCTCGGAGGTGAGTGTGCGCACCTTCTCCAGATTCCGCTTGGTCACTTTGTCTCGCTTGGCGAGGGTCGTGGCGTCGCGGATCAAAGCCTCGACCCGCGCATGCACTTCGGACCATCGGTCGCAGGCGGTCGCGTGGTCGCCGGTCTGCAGCGACAGCTTCACGATCGCCTTGCCGCTCAAGGCATGGCTGGCGACGGCCCAGGAGCGATGAATCTCGCCGCGCACAAAGGGAGCAATTGCTGCGTCGAGGATGCGCCAGTCGGCGTATTTGCCGACGTCTTGCGGGGCGCCTGGAAGGGCAATCCAGACGAGGTTTTGCGGGCCACGTGCGGACTGCAATTCTAACCGGAATTATGAACGAAATGCCGCCTCGAAAGCGCAAGAACCGGCTGAGAGGCTCAGCCGGATCCAGTAAAATCAGCGGCTCATTGCGGAACTGGAGCGGGTGAAGGGAATCGAACCCTCGTATTCAGCTTGGAAGGTAGATTGACTACCCATTCATGGTGCCTCACCGTATCCGGAAATCCTCCGTAACGCCTTGTTATCTGAGCGTCTCCGCGCTATAGCGCCTCATCGCGTCTCGCCACAGCGCACGCGATATGAGAGCTAAACGGAGCTAAAATGGCCGTCCTTCGGCTGACCGATCTCGCCATTCGGACGCTCTCCGAGGGCGTCTATTTCGACGACCGCACACCTTCCTTCGGCTTGTTGGTAGGAAAGCGCCGGAAGACCTGGCTTGTCGTGAAAGGGCGAGGCCGCGTCCGTGTCCGCTTGGGCCACTATCCCGATCTCTCGCTTGCCGGGGCACGGAGGAAGGCCCTCGTGACGCTCGGCACCGAACAGCCGACCCCTACGATTGCCGTCTCATTCTCCGACGCCCGCGAGGCGTTCTTGGAGAAGCATGGGGCAACACTGCGTCCCCGATCGCAGTACCAGATCAAGCGCAACCTCACGCGTCATTTCGATTGGACGAAGCCGGTCGACCACATCACGCACCACGAGGTCGCCGAAGCGCTCGACGCGATCAAAGCTCCGAGCCAACGTGCGCACGCGCTCAAAGACATCCGCACATTCTTCAATTGGTGCATCCCGCGCTACCTCAAAATCTCGCCGTGCATCGGGATAAGGAAGCCGCCGCAGAAGTCGCGCGCCCGTGTCTTGTCTGACGACGAGTTGGCGAAGGTTTGGAAGCGAGCGAAGGAGATCGGCCACCCGTACGGCACGATCGTGCAGCTTCTCATCCTCACCGGACAGCGCGCGGGCGAGATCGCCGCACTTCAATGGGAATGGATCGCGGAGGACACCGTTACAATCCCGGCCACCGTGACAAAGAACGCGCGCGCGACGACGATACCGCTCGGAACTGTAACGCGGCAAATCATCGCAGAGGTGCCGCGTTTGGGCGCGCTCCTCTTCCCCGCGCGTGGACACACCGACAAACCATTCAGAGGCTTCGGAGCGTCCAAGCTCTCACTCGACAAATGCGGCGTGGAAGACTTCACGCACCATGATCTCCGGCGCACTTTCGCGACCAACATGGCGAAGCTCGGCGTTCGACTCGAAGTGACCGAGAAGCTGCTCAATCACGTTTCGGGCTCGCTCGGCGGAATCGTCGGCGTCTACCAGCGTCACGAATTCAAAGACGAGATGCGTCACGCCGTCACGAACTGGGAAGCGCATCTGTTGACGCTCTTCTAACACCGGCCGAAACCATCACCGCTACTAGTGGTCTCACCCCGTAGCATCGCGATGCTCCGACTTCGGAGCCTTGTGATGTCTAACGAGAAAAGACTGATAGTGGATTGGCATGGTCTCAAACGGATGGGATGGCCGTTCAGCCGCGCGCACACGTGGAGAATGATGCAACCGGAAATCCTGCGATCTTCCGGCAGCCGGCGGAAGGGCACGTACAGGGAGTGGGTTGAACCCAACCCTGACCCCTTTCCTCGTTGTCATAAGCTCAACGGTTTTCGAAACTCACATCCCGTATGGCGCATGGCCGACGTACTCGCATACTTCGAGGCCCACGGCCTTGCGGTGACGCAGGACAGCCAAGCTCTGTAATGGAGCGGGGCATCGGAGGTGCACACTTCGATGCCCCATTTTCTTGGGAGGGGGACCACATGCGCGTCACGATCAATCGTAGCGAGAAACAAAGCAAAGAAAAGACTGGGCTGTTCAGCAGCAGAATAAAGACATCATATATCGTGCAGGCCGTCGTCGAGTTTTCAGAGACAGAAATTGCCATCGTTCGGAAATCGAATCTCGGAAATACCGTCCTATATCACGAGCACTTTGATACTCTCGAAGAATTCTATAAATCGCGCGACATTCCGTATAAGGATGAAGTCGTCAACTTCTACCTCACAATTGATAAGCTCATTGCAGAGCCCTTTCAGAGAGGATTTGATACACCACTGCAAGCGAATCAGTTCGAGAATAAGCTGAAGAGCGATATTCTTCCGACGCTCAAATCCTTTATCCAAGAAAATATCGAGGCACGCGACAGCGCGGAAGCCAAATCTGAAACTTTCGAGCTTTGAATGGCGCAGGAAGCGCCGTGGAAGGCCGGCCTCTATATAGTTGGCGGCCTTCTCATCATCACCTTGGCCGTGGTGCTGTCTCCCTTCGTCCTCATCGCCGGGGTCATCTTCGCGGGCTTCAAAGCCTACGAGTGGCATCAGACTTCCCCCGCGCGCCTTGCGCAATTGGAAAGCGACCGGCATGCGGCTCTCTATGAGCAGGCTGCGAAGCCTGTGCCGCTCCCCGACGTTGACGCGTTCGTCAACAGTGTGATGGTTGGTTACCTCCCCCACCAGACGACGCCTCCGATTCCCCAGATCGTCCGCTTCTTTCTCGCCGTGTTCGAGGTGCTCTACCAAGACGAGGAGTTCGACAAGCTCCCTAACGCACCAGCGCGTCTCACCGGAATTGACGGCGCGCGATACCGCGATCTGTTGGCCGACCGTTTGAGACGCACCCAAGACCCAGCGCGCACGCTCGCAATCATGGAGAACACGCTCAAAGAATGCCTCGGCGATTTTCACAAGCTCCTACCCGCCGTTGCGCAGGTCAGCCGTGCGAAGCTTGCCGAGCTTATCGAGGCCGACGAGGACTCGCAGACCATAAAGATTCCTCTCATTGACCTCATGCCCGATATTGGGAAGGCCGCAGAAGTGCTCGCCCTTCCATTCTTTTCCCAGGAAGCCCGGGAACTGAATCTCTTTGCGCCACTCCGCAAGACCCTTGAAGAAAACCAAGCGTTCATGTCAGGAGGGAAACTGCCCCTCATCATGCCGTCGGCTTTCAAAGGCGCTCCCCGCGAGTTGGTGCAGGGATATTTGAGGGACACCGTGTTTCAAGAGCTTTTCGATTTAGAGATTCCCTTCGAGATACCGACCTCACGCTATCTTGAACACACCGTGTTGGTCGCGGGAAGCGGGCACGGAAAGACACAAACTCTCGGCGCGCTCATCGCGCGATTCCTACAAGAGAATGACCCGCCTGCGTTGGTCGTCGTCGACAGCACCGGCGCATTGGTCAAGAAGATCGAGACGCTTGCGCTCTTCAACGACCGGTTGAGAGATCGCATCGTCATCATCGACCCCGAGCACGCGCAACCGCCCGCGCTCAATATGTTCGACGTCTCGAATGCGCGCATACGGGGGTACTCAGAATCGATGCGCGCGTCGGTGGAGACCGAGATCGTACAACTCTTCAATTACATTTTCACGAGCGCGCAGAACGATCTCACCAGCCGCCAGGGTACGGTGTTCTCCTACGTCGTACGGCTTGTGCTTTCGATGCCGGGCTCGACGATCGACACTTTGCGACAGGTGCTGGAGGAAGACCCGAAAGGCGGTTTTGCGAACAGTAAATACCGCACCGCCATCGAGGCGCTCGATGAGACCGCCCAGGACTTCTTCAAAAACCAGTATTTCGAGCTGAAGGGTTTTCGCGAGCAGATCGCTCAACGCGTCTACGGTCTCGTTCAGGTACCCGCGTTCCAACGCATGTTCGCATCGAATAACAAAGTGGATTTCTTCGACGAGCTGCAAAATCGTGGGTCTATCATCGTCGTGAACACCAGCGAGAGTCTCTTGAAGCAGGACGCGAGCACGCTATTCGGACGCTACATCATCGCACGCACGATGGCCGCGGCGTTCGAGCGCGCCAGCATCCCGCAGGAGAAGCGTCGGCCGACGTTCCTTATCATCGACGAAGCCGCGCCCTATTTCGATGACACCTTCGACAAGCTCTTGACCCGCGTGCGCCAGTTCAGGCTCGGCGTATGCGTAGCGTTCCAGCACATGGAACAGGCGAGCGAAAAACTTCGCTCGTCGATCGCGTCGAACACGAGCGTCAAGATGGCCGGCGGTCTCGGCTACACTGACAGCCGATGGCTCGCCCGAGACATGGAGACGACGCCCGAGTTTTTGAAAGCCCAACGACGCGACAGTGCGGAACCCCCGCAGTGGACGCAACTCGCGTGCTACGTCAGAAACTTCACGCCGAAGGCGATATCGCTGACCGTCCCATTTTACGTTCTTGAGAATATGCCGCAGATGACGTCGGGCGAGCATCGCGCGCTTCTTGAGAGGAACTGCTTGCGCGTCTCATCGCTCCCGCGGTCGCCCAAGCCCGAGCCATTGCCGATGGCGGCCGGGGAGGGCGCGCGGCCCGCTCCCCGACCGAGCGCCCAGAAGCAGGACGACGACGCGGCTGCGGAGTGGCAATGATATAATTGCAGTTGCACCGAACGTCGTGGTTAGCCAGCGTTCCTCGCCGTTCTTCAGGGCGAACGCAGACCGACCGCACGCGTCGGCATATCTTCGAGCGTATGCGAAGCGTCAAACGAGTATCGAGATTTGGAAGCGACCCCGTTTTGAACGGCGCGGGCAAGCCCGTGCAAGCCGTGATGACGGAACGCCAAACGCAACTCTTAGCCTTCCTTGAGCGAAACCGCTACGCCACCTTCGACGACATCCATGCCTATCTGAGCGGCGATCCAACCGCGCTACGCTACACCATCCGTGTCCTCAAGGCCAGGCCGAACGCGTACATCAAGGTCTGCGATCCTCACGTCGAAGAGCGGAACCTCCGGCGTAAGCTCGCCTACGAACTCGACAAGCGAGGGATCGAATACCTACGTCAGAACGGCAGAGTCATTCCCGATCGCCGCTACGTGCGCAACTTCACGCATGCGGCGCTCGCCTCGCACGCGACCGCGTCGATCGAAGCAGGCATAAGCGTCACACCGAACGCTCGCCTTATCACGTGGTCGGAAATCCTTGCGAGCCAGAACATGCCGGCCGCGACAAAGCGGATGGAGCATCCGGCGGGAATGCACATCGCTTATGAGATTGAGGGGGTTATCCGCGAAAAGACCGTGCGCGCCGACTCGTCGCCGTTCGGCATCGTGCTAGAACTCGCCGACCGCAAGAAATTCCGATTCTTTCCCGGCATCGAAGCGGACACGGGCACCGAGCCGATCACCGTCTCCGATTTCGAACGCACATCGATCTTCAGCAAGTTCAAGGCGTATCTCGCGATCGAGGCGGCCGAGACGTATCGCACCCACTTCGGCTTCCCTGTCTTCTTCGTCCCGTTCATCACCACGAGCGCCTCACGTATGCGCTCGATGATGGACGAACTCGATCGCATCACCGACGGCCGCGGCTCCAAGACGCTCATCTTCAAAGTCGCCAACCGAGAGAGCACGCCCGGCTATCTCTTTGCCGAGCCGTGGGAGCGGGTCGGCCACGATCCCATCATTCTTTTAAAGTGAGGGAGCGGCATTGCTGCGACTCCCTCACTGGTGCTCGGCTTCTCTCGCGTTTTCAACATCAAGGGCTCCTCTACTTTTTACCGATGGTATTATACGAGTAGTCAATAGAGGAGATCTGTGATGTCAGTGCAAACGGTCGATTTCCAGAAAGTGAAAGAGGCGGCGGCGGCCGATGTTGTCATCCGTTTCTTGAACTTATCCCTCAAGTCCCAGGGAGACACCTACCGCGGTCGGTGCCCGATCTGTCGCAACGACGATCCGCGCGCGTTCGTCATCACGACGAGTAAGCGACTCTTCCATTGCTTCAAGTGCAGGCCCTCGGCCGGAGAGAAAGCTGGCGGCGACATGCTCGCGCTCGTCGCACGCGTGAAGGGCATCCCTGTGCGCGAGGCGGCGATCGAACTGGCGCAATTCTGCGGGGTTGAACTGGTTTCTGGAGAGAACAGCAAACCGGTTCCCGCAACGGGTTCCGGAACAGTTCCCCCCAGCCCCGAGCGCAAAGGATTCGATGCAGAGAAATACGCAGCGGGACTCGACCCGATGCACGCCTCGTTGGAACCGTTGGGCGTGTCGGCGGAAACATACAAGGCGTGGAAGGCGGGGTTCTCCCCCACCGGCGTCAACCGCGGGCGGCTCGCGCTTCCGGTGTGTGCGAGAGACGGCACCGTAGTCGCCTACTGCGGGCGTGCGCTCGCCGACCAACAACAACCCGCGCTGATCTTCCCGAACGGCGTCACGCCGAGCGAGCACATCTTCGGAGCCGATCGCGTGAAGGGGGGCGAACTCATCTTGGTGCGCGATCCGGTCGACGTACTGAAGGCATACGACAACGGCATCGAGAACGTCGTGAGCTTTCTCACCGAAGGTATATCGAGCGCACAGCTCCAATACCTCAGCGCGCTCATGGACGAGGCGCACATCGAAAGTCTGACGCTGTTTTGAAAACTTGAGGCTCCGCATGGAGCCTCTTTGCTTTGCGCGGCATCGCGCCGTCCACCATTGTGAACGGTGACGCGAGAACGTACGCCATGCCACGCGAAACGGATGGACGGCTATTTGCTCCAACTTGTCGCGATCCGTGCGCACAACGACGAACTGCGTACGCGCTTCCGCGGCGGCACGGTCTCGGTATCAGACGAAGTGAAAGAGCTGGGTCACATCGTCGTCGCGCACGCGCTTCTCACGATGGCGGAAGCTACCGAGCTCGATGACGAGGAACACGCGAACGGTAGCTTCCTTTTTTGCGCGCGCCAATTCCGATGGTCGATCTCCTATGGCGATTCACGAAACCCAGCGAACGCGAAGATCACAAGACGCGAATTGCGATTGTCGTTATAGGCGCGTTTCCCAACACGGAATGGCGCTGATCCTGCATAACTGACGAGAGCCTCGACAGCCCGCGACCTGTCGCGGCGCGTCGCGACAGGTCGCGAGCCGACACTCCACTGCTACCGCGCTCACTATGTGTATTTCCGGAAATCAGGGGAAACCGATGTTCCGAATTCTACGTGTTTGAGAATACGCCCAACCTCCCGCGCAGCCTTGATCGGGGCCGGAAGTTTTTGATCGAACTGCGTCGTGTTCCAGTTTACTTTTGTCAGCGCCAGAACATCCTTCGCGAGAGTGGAGATCGTGCTATCTGAGTTCTCATGCGGCACCAGG
Source organism: Roseiarcus sp. (assembly GCA_049513815.1). Lineage (GTDB taxonomy): Bacteria > Pseudomonadota > Alphaproteobacteria > Rhizobiales > Beijerinckiaceae > Roseiarcus. The sequence goes on from JBEKVR010000269.1 coordinate 7,902, forward strand.
AGCAAAGGTCGAGGAACGCGCAGGCCCGGGTAGGTTCCGTAGTAAGGGACGCTTCCGCGCGTATAGAGCAACCCCTTTCCACTTAGGTCGACGAACGTGCCGCGAAGAACGGGATAATTCCCGTCCCTGAACACGGCAATCGGCGAGCTCTCTTGTATCCAGAGAAGGTCGGCCATTTCGATGCCAAACTTCTTGAGGGCCACGTCGATGCCGTCCGCTTCTTCAGGCCGGAACCGAGAGGTCTTGAGCACTACCACGCGTGCGGGCACATGCCGATGGTGCGCTTTGTACGCGGCAATTGATTGCGCAACTAACTCCGCCGCATCCTCCGCATTGAGATACGGATGGCGACCTCTGGTTTCCGTTTGCGCGCGCGCCCCGCGAAGAATCAACCCCCGTCCTCTCTCATCGAACATCTGCGCCGTGCTCGTCCACAACTGTTGCCCATCGAGGTCACGATAAAAGCCGATACCAAGAAAGCTCGTCCGGTACTCGGCCTGATCGGGCAAGAGACGCCAAGGCACCTTGCCGGCTTTGTAAAAAAGAGCGTTGAGCAAATTCCAGGCGCGCGTAGCTTTCACCTGCGTCTGACGATTGCTCTCACGCTTTAGCTTTCTCGGAATTTTCGTGGCGTCATCCCACGTGTCGGGCCAAACTATTTGAGTCGGAACATCCAGGTGCAACGTCTTGGCCTTAAGGAGGTCACGGAAGTTCAGCGTGTCGTCGCTGTCATCGTCGTCTTCCGCACCGTCGATCTGCTCCTCGCTCTTGGCATTAACGAGCTTTTCGATCAGCGGTACCGGTAGGGCCAGCACGATCACGTCTGGCTTTGCACTACTTTCTATAAGCGCCGACAGTTGGGAGGTGATCAGCTCGACGGCGTGACGTACCGCCAAGTCGTGACGGCCAATCTCTCTAATCTCGTTGACCTGCCGCCGCGAAAGCGTGGCAGTCGCTCCGTCTGGCACCTCGAATTTGCACCTGAAAGGATTCTGGTTGCCAAGCCCCGGGAAGTCTGGGTTGAGATTGATGAGCTGCTTGTTCTCGCTCTCTATGCCGCGTGCAGTCTCAGCCAGAAACTCAGTGAACCCCCCGACGGTGTCTTCCGTGCCGATCACCCCAACTCGCACAACGTCACCAGATCGAGGCTGAAGCGGGCCAAACTCCCGCAGCCCCTGCCGTGGATCGCAGTGTTGGCCTCCGTCGCCAAACTCCAACATTGGTTCATCAAAGACATTTGATTTGAAATTCATGCCGGACTCCCTTCTTCGAAGAGGTCCCTGGATTCCATCTCCTTCGCTCGTGGATCACTACGCGTCCATGACGATTCCGGCACTGCCTGCGAGAGTTGAATAAGCGGCAGAGCCTCGAAGCCCAGGATCGGTTCCGGCTTGTCGTTATCGAACAGCCCGGCCTCCGACTTACCGCTCTCGACAAGTAGGTGCTGCCACATCATCACTTGGCCACGAACGGCGGCGTTCCGTTCGAGACGCTTCTTGCCTGCTAGAAGCGCCTCGGGGAACCGGTGCGGCTGAAACCCGTCCTTCGTGAAATAGAAGGTCGGATCAACGACGAGAAACCACTCATCGGCAAGCCGCTCGAACCGGAAATTGGCGGCATGGTGGCGGACATATCCCTGGCCCTTTGGATACTTCTTGTTCGCGTACGCGCTCACTACTCTGGCGGAGGTTTCGTTGACATTGGCGACATACCGGTAGCTGCGCGATTTGTTGATCTCGGTCGCACGAAAATGAAATAGCCGGTCTTTGCGCAAGTAGGAGAGCTGTCCCGAAGTCTGCCGCTCGACCGTCCTTCGCAAGAGGTCGATCACGTCATTGGTATCGTCAAGGTCGTCGTTGAGGGCGAACAGCTTGGTGTCGACCGCATCGACCTGATCGAGATCGACGATCGCGCGCGTGGCGTAGTCTTTCGGATCGAAGAAGGAGACAAAGCGCCGTTTGCGGATGACCCAATCGAACCGAGTGTTATCGTGTTTGACGAGTTCAGGAATCGCGTCGCGTCCGCTCCCGAAAGGCGACGAAGCGAGAAACACCTCGTCGGGGAGCTTGATACGCAAGAGGTTGATGATTGCTTCTTCGCCTTGGTTGAGAGGCGGGAGGTAGACGCCCGGTGTGCGTCGGTCGATCGTGAGAGCACCAATCCGATCAACGCAGCGCGCATCGAACACATCCCCTTCCTTGCTGAATTTCAGGCGGCGCTCTTCGCCTCTGACGCAGTCGGTTACATCCTTCCAGTAGGCCGAGCCGTCAATTTCACGCCACACAACGATGATCACCGGGATATTTGAACCCCGCCAATATTTAAGATCATCCGGCCTGAGCAGGTATTCGAAGCTGCGATCAGACTCACGGACGTATTGTCCGTCTTTCGTCGCCTTGACCTGAACGCCGAGCAGCTTGCCAAGCGGCGTGCCACTCCTCGGATCGCGCAGCTCAATAATACCGTCCGTCCCGGCTTCCAATCGGCCGCGCGGGTCATAGATGAACTGCATTTCGAGGACGAGCTTCTTGATGGCGGTCTCGCCGAGCTCGCCTAAGAGTTGGCTGTCCGTGATTCGTTTGCTCATCCGTCAATCATAGGAGATTTTCGATCACCCGCGACAAATTTGTTCTTGTTATGTTTCGCTGCGCGGCATTGTACCAGTTAAATCAAAGCGCTACGTTGGGCCAGTATTGGATGTTCCCACAAACAAGACGGCGAGGAACCGCTCTGGTGGTGACGCGATTAAGCTCGCTGCAGTTCATTCCGACGCTACAACCGTCGCTCCGATCTCTTTGAACCGCGAAAAATCGGGGCTGAGATATTTGTCATATCTCGCTTTCGGGTATTCGATCTTCGCTCCGGTCGCCTTGTCGGTCTTGGTTCCGTTGAACCAGATCGACCGAAGGCCAGCTCCTTTCCCCGTCTTGTTCTGATTCGCCTCGGCGATCAACTCGCCGGACGACATAATCCATGTCGCTTTGAGGCGCTCGGAGTGCAGGACGAAATAGTAATTGTCGCGAGGCTCCGGATGACGGATCGCCGCGAACAATGCGCCATCGCCGATGAGGACCTCATTGGACCTGGCCTTGATTTGGACTTCAATGAAACTGTTCCCCGCCTTGCGAGACCTCTGCGAAAGGCGGTGATTGCGGGGGTTGAGGTTGCCGCGAACGCATCTGGGGCCGTGGCGAGGGCGATTTGGCGCTGCGGCGCGTCGCCCAAGGCGGCCGCGAGCGGCGCCGGCGCCGCCGCCTGGCGGTTCAAGTCGCTCTTGCGGCGGCGGTTCGCAGGTTGAAGGCGACGAGGATCAGGTCGAGGTGGAAGGCGTTGGCCGCCAGACCACGGTAGCGCATGCGCTCGAGGCGATAGCGTCGCTTCAGTTGCGCGAAGGTGCGTTCGACCGCCGTCCGCACGCCGCCGATCAGCTTGTTGCGCACCCTCATCCAGGGCGGCAGCGTCTTCATGTGCTTATGGCGGCGGTGCTGGATGCGGTCCTTGATCCCGCGCGCCTTCAGCGCCGCCCGCCGCTCCTTCTTCTCGTAGGCCTTGTCGGCGTAGACCGCCTTCTCGTCGCCGACAATCAGCGCCTCGGCGACCTCGCTCTCATAGGTCTTGGCCGGAGTGAGGACCCGCCGGCGCACCAGCCCTGAGCCCTGGTCGACGCCGATGTGCGCCTTGTAGCCAAAAAACAGGCTGCGATGCGGCCCCCGCCGCGTCCAATTGGCGTCCGGATCGTGCGCCGAGCGGCTCTCCTCGCCCTTCGGCGTCGACCCCGACGGCGGCGTCCGCCCCGACGAACGCACCAGCGTCGCGTCGATCAGCGTCCCCGTCTTGACGACGAAGCCCGCCCCCTCCAGCTGCCGCAGCACTTCGCCAAACAGCGCCTCGCCTAAGCCCGCCTCCTTCAGCGCGTTGCGGAACCGGCACAACGTCGTCTCGTCCGGCGTCGCCGCGTCGAGCGCCAGACCGCAGAAACGGCGGAACGACACCCGGTCGAGCAGCGCCTCCTCAAGTCCGGGGTCCGAAAGCCCGTACCATTGCTGCAGCAGCAGCGCCTTCAGCATCGCCAACGGCGCATAGGGCGGCCGACCCGTCTCGCCTGTCCGCACCGACGCCGCCAGCGCCTCGAGCCGCGACCAGTCGATCAGGCCGGCGATCCGCTCCAGCCTCTCGTTGCGGCCGAACCCCGGCGGCAACAACGCCTCGATGAAGCTCGCCTGCGCCATCGCGATTCACTCCCTCTTCCCCGAGACAATGAATCACAACCGCCAAAGCTCGTCACTTTCGCAGAGGTCTCGCCTTGCGGATGACTGCATCAATCCCGAAGTCGTCGACCAACGGTACATAGACGTCCAATCCCTCTCGCAACATTTGCCCTATCAGCCAATATTCCATGCGGCGGCCAAAGCCGGCGGAATGTCGAAAAGTCATCGCCATCGTCACCCCCCTCAAGTTCGCGACTGCGAGGTTCCCGCACATCCCGAGTGCGACATCCATCTCCATTTAACTTATCACCGAGCGGATTGCGCGCGATCGATTTGCAGCACACGCCGAACTGTGGACAACGACCGGCCGAACCTAACTTGATGCTACCATGTTTGCATGGACACCGACTTGTCGCGACAAGGCGCGACTACCCCCGACAGCGAATACACCCTCACGATCGACGAAGCGTTGGAGCGCTATGATCGCGCCGGCCGCCCTCGCACAGCGCGCAGCGTTCAGCGGTATTGCGCGAAAGGCCATCTCGATTGTCGGCGCATCGAAACGCCATTCGGCGAAAAATATCTGATCTCCCCGGCCTCAGTCGCCAAGCACATCGCCTATATCGAGGAAGTTTCTCCAAGCGCGACAGGTCACGACATGCCGCGACATGTCGCGACAGATGTCAGCATTGAAACTGGCCACGACATGCCGCGACAACCAGCGCCGACGAGTCCCGACTTGTCGCGACAAGACGCGACACATGTCGCCCCTGGAAATGGCGATGAGCCCGCGCGACAGCCGCAATCGACAAGTGACGACAAGCCGCGACCTGTCGCGACTGGTCCCGACCTTACGGAGCGGTACATCGATCGCTTGGAAGGGGAAGTGACTTTCCTTCGCGAGGAACTCACCACGAAGAATGCGCAGATCAAGGAGCTGACCGAACGCAGTCGTGAGACGAATGTTTTGATCGGCGGCTTGCAGCGCTTGCTCGCGCCGATGCTCGGATCACCAGACCCGCATCGATCGACCTCAGACGAAACGCCGAGACCGGAGCACGGGCAATAGGGTAGGGGACTGTGCACAGCGCGTCTTGACAGCCAGGCGCGCGCTATAATGCGCAGATGGAGCAGATCGCGAGGAACATCGCGGACATCGCACGCAACATCGAAATCGTCGGCGCAGACCCGATCACGCTGCATGGATTCACGCAGGTCCCGAACTTCGTCCTAACGCAAAAGGAACTGTCGGTCGGAGCCAAGCTCGCCTACGCGATGCTCTTGAAATACGCGTGGGGCGATCAAGCTTGCTACCCCGGTCAACTGAAACTCGCAGAGGATATGGGCGCGGCGGAACGCAGTGTGCGCACCTACCTAAAAGAGCTTGAAACAGCGGGCCTTCTGGAGATTCGCCAGCGGGGACTTGGCAAGACCAACCTCTACCGCCTGCACCTAACAGTCCCAAAGACCGGCAAGGGCCACCAGTCCAGACCGGCAAAATTTGCCGGTCAGCACCGGCAATGATTGCCGTTCAAGAACGGCCAAGTTTGCCGGTCACTCTATATAAGAATACCCATCTACAAATACTCATATATAAAAAGACCCAGACAGAAATGCGATTTTTCAAATCATGAAATGCAAAATCCAAAATGCACCAAGAAGGGAAGACGGCTTGACAAAGCCACTTTTTCATGGTCGCACAATAATGAGGTTTCTGCGACGCCGAGCATGAATACTTGCAACCGCCGCGCATGATCGTGAGGCGTCGGAGAAACCTTGTTGCACTGAACCGCGGGCCGTCGCGCCGC
>JBEKVR010000270.1:0-12677 GCA_049513815.1 Roseiarcus sp.
CAAATGATGCCTGCGATAAGCGCGACCCCGCAGGGGGCGCGCGGCGGGGGCGGGAGGACGCCGCGCGGCCTCCCGCCCCCGTGCTGGGAGGCCGCGGCTCACCGGGGCTAGTATTCCTCGGCGAGCATGATGGTGAGCACGCGCCGCGTGACGGCCGGATCGGCGGCGTCAGGGGAGTGGAAGCGCAGGGCGAGATCGTAGTAGTCGATCTTCCAATCGATCGTCCGGCCGTTGTGCACGAACGAGCCGAAGTCGTGCTCGCCCCATGGGTCGTTATCCTCCGAAAAGTCGTCGAACGCTCGCACGCGATTGAGGATGGCCGCCTGCTCCGTCTCTGGCAGGCCGGCAATGCCGCGCGTGACGAAGAGCTCGCCGCCGGCAGACAGACAACGGAGGGCGTCGTTAAGCGTGCGGATGCACGCTGTCGTAGTCTCGGTATTCATACAGAAGGGAAGTGAGAGCTGATAAGTCCGACCGCTCGCGACTGCACACGCGAACGGCTCGCGGCCTCCCGCCCGCCTGGGGAGAGGCCGCGGCTCGCGGACTAGTATTCGTCCGCGAAGGTGACGGTGAGCACGCGCCGCGTCAGAGCGGGGTCTGACGGATCGCGTGATCCGTTGCAGCGCAGCAGATCGTAGTAGTCGATCTTCCAGTAGACCGTCCGGCCCTTGTAGGCGAACGCGCCGAAGTCGTGTTCGTCATGCGGATCGTTTTCCGGCACGAAGTCATCGAACGCTCGCACGCGATCGAGAACCACCGCCTGGTCCTTAGGAAGCAAGGAAGCGATCCCGTTCGTGAAGTCGACGAACCCGCTCTTGAGGCACCAACGCTCGGCGTCGTTGAGAGCTCGGATGCGCGCTGTCGTAGTCTCGGTATCCATACGGAAGGGAAGTGAGTGAGAGCTGATAAGTTCGACCGTCCGCGACTGTCGCCGCGAACGCCTCGCGGGAGCGGGCGCATAAGGCGCGCAGTCAAGGGCTTGCCCCTTGACGGCGTGCCGCGCCCGCTACAATGCGAGAGGCGTGCGGGGACAGTTGTGGGTTGGAATCGGGAGCGCAGGACGGCAAGCTTCGAGTCTGAGTCGGCGCATGAAAACGACCTGCCTTTAAGGCAGGTCGGGAAGATGGTGCGCCGCACCGCTTGGATTTGAAAACCAAAGACCCCTTGTCGGGGTCGGACAGCGGTCTTTGGTTTTCAGATTATAACACCCCACATCCGCCGCCGCTCCTCGGCGGATGTGGGGTTCCACGGCGACTGCGGCACTCCGCATCGCGAGGGTCGGGCGTTCTCCACGGCGGTACGCCGCGCCAGGGCCGCGAGTGGTCAGCGCGAAGGATGGGGCGCACGCCCCGAGTGAGCACTGACGACTCGTCGACCTGGCGTCGCCGCAGGCGAATGGAGGACGCCCTTCAGACGGCGTAGGGACGCCGCGTACGCAGCGGCGTACTCGCCGCCTTCAATTGTGCCGCCTCCTTCGTTGAAGGACGCGGCGGCTCCTTTATTCAGTGCCAATCGCGCCGCGGCGACGTCGGCCGACGTTCGGCGAGCTTCCGCGGCCGGGCGAAGTTCGCCTGCGTGTTGGCGATCGCGGCCGGAAGGCGTCCGGTGCCGAGCGTCGCTATCTCGACCTCCATCGGTCGCGCGACGGTCGGTTGGCCGTCGCGAAGCGTGCGGACGTACGCCTGTCCGCGCGAGAGAGAGGCCAGCTCGGACTCCGGCGCGTCGAGCGCTCGGGCGAGCCGAGGCGCGTCTTCCGCGCCGACGCGGAACGATACCAGGGTGCCGCAATTGCCCAAGACCGCCTCATGCAATCCTCGTTCGGAAATTTGAGCGATGAACTGGTGACTCAGCACGATCGAGAGACGCCACTTGCGCGCCTCGCTCAGAATCTTCGCAAAGGCGAGCGACGCGAAGTTCTGGAACTCGTCGATGTAGATCGTGTAACCGCTGCGGTCGGCCTCCGCGACTTCCGACCGCGACTCGGCTGCCTGCGCGAATGACGATACGAGCAACGCGCCCAAGAGGCGCGACGGCTCTTCGCCAAGCCCGGAGAGATCGCACACCATGACCGTCCCTCGGTCGATGATCCGCCGGATGTGGATCGTCGAAGTCTGCTGTCCAAGGATCAGGCGAAGGGGAAGCGCGTCGGCAAGCGCCGCGACTTTGTTTTGCAGCGAGCCGATCTCCTGCGCTTGCTGACGCGCATCTTTGGCGTCGAACTCGCGCCAGGTCTGCCGGGTCTCTGCGTCCTTGCATTTCTTCAAAAGGCCGTGGCGGTACGTCGCGTCGGAAAGCACGCGGCGGATGTCGAGCAAGGTCGTTCCGTGCGTATCGAGCAGGAGCCGCACTGCCGCCCGGAGAAAATAGATGAGCCGCGGCGTCTGCTCGCTGAGGCCCCAGATATCGGAAAAGACGGAGACCACGTTTGCCGTGACCTTCCATCGCTCGTCGGGCGGAACGTCGTGAAGGGGATTTAGGCCGATGACATGTGAGAGCGCGGCCGGCCGCCAGTAGATGAGGGGCTGGGGGGAACTGTCAGCGATCCGCTTGGCGGAATCGCCGTGCTTGTCGATGTAGCAAAAGCCCCGCCCTGCGGAGAGGTCGGCCGCCATGAGGCTCTCAAGCCAGGTCGTCTTTCCGGAGCCGGTGCCGCCTATCGCGTAGGCGTGCTGGAGCCAGTCCGTATCGGCGACGGTGACGGGCTCGCCGTTCGCGATTCTGTATCCAAGTATGCGCATACGTTCATGAGCGGCACCTAGCTCGCCTGTCCTTACGTGCCGCGTGGGACGAGGTGCAGGGATACGAGGTGCCGCGCTTGGGCGCGTGAGCGGCCAGGAGCCAACTCCAAACATTGTAACCCCCGAAGGGGCCGCAAGGGTGTGGAGATCGGGATGCGTGATGAGACCCGCAGGGTCAGGGCGGTCGCGCTGACGCGCGAACGAGTGGAAACAGCAGGAAGCGGTGGAGCGGTCAAGTTGTCCCCCTCAATGGGGGATAGGGAACCGTCCGCCGAACTGTCCGTCGTCGCCAGAGGCGCGACTAATTTTGTTCTCTGGCGCCGTCCGTCCGTTAGGACGGAATGGACGCCAGAGAGCTGAGGATCGGGGCACCCCGAAGGGGTGGCCCGGGCCGCGGCTCTCTGGGGTCCGAGCGAGTGTGCTTGTCACCTCGCGGTGTCAACCCAATAGGGAAAAAGAAACCAGAGAACAAAATTAGTCGCGCTTTGCAGCGCGCGGACATGTGAGGCGGAAACGTAGGAAATCCGCGCCTTTCCAGGCGCGGCGTTGCCCTTACGAATTGCCCTTACTGCAAGGGTATATGTAAGGGCAATCGAGGGGTCGGAGAGGGTAGCTGGCGAGGGCAATTCGTAGGGGTAAAGGACAGCCCCGCGATATCGCGGGGCTTGGGCTATAGGACGGTTCAGTACTCGTCGGCGAGCATCAGCGTGAGGACGCGCGTCGTCTTCGCGGGGTCGGCTGGATCGTCCGACCCGAACTCGAGGCGGGGATCGTAGTAGTCCACCTTGAAAAAGAACTTGTGCCCCGCGAGGTCGAAGCTTCCGAAATCGTGCTCGCCGTGCGGGTCGTTATCGCGGCCGAAGGCGTCGAACGTCTCGACCTCGCGGATCGCCATCGCGCGCACATCGTTCGGCAGCGTGCTGACGCCGGACGTCATCATTAGTTTACCGAGATTCGGGTCGAGGCTCTTTCGAAACGCGTCGTTGAGATCGCGAATGCGTTCGCGAGTCTGTTTGTCGGTAAGCGACATGTGCTCCTCCGCGCAATCGACGCGCCGCCTTGGCGCGCCGAGCGGCGCAGGGGAACTTCGTCAAACGCTATACGCGGGATCGAAGTCGTCACTGAGTGCAGTAAGGGACAGCAGTTCGTCCTCTCTCAGGGAGTCGATGAACTCGGTGAGGTCGCGCGGCGGCAGCTCGGCGATGCTGACTTGCGCTTGTACGGGAGCGCGGTCTCGAAGGTTGGGCGTCGGTTGGTGAGGTGCGGCCATTACCTGAATTGTAGCATCCCGGAATTCCGACAAGGCCAGCTAGGGTGCGGTTTTGCGGGCGCGTTCGACTGCCCTCAATTTACTTGGTAGCGCGCGGTGACTAGCATGAGATTGGCGTCGCGAGTCGCGCGCAGTTAGAGGGAGTGCAGGATGGCCGGGGAACGCACCACTATTGAGCTCGCAGCGGAGATCGTTGCAGCCTTCGTCTCGAACAACTCGGTGCGGCCGGCCGACCTTCCGACTTTGATTGGCGACATCCATGGAGCGCTGCAACGGTTCTCATCGGGTGAGGTCGCGCCCGCGGAGCCAGAGAAGCTGACGCCGGCCGTGCCGATCAAAAAGTCGATCGCGCCGGACTACATCACCTGCCTTGAGGACGGGCGGAAGTTCAAGTCATTGAAGCGCCATCTGAGGACTGCCTATGATTTGACCCCGGATCAGTACCGCGCGAAATGGGGCCTGCCGAACGATTACCCGATGGTCGCGCCCGCGTACGCCAAGGCTCGTTCGGCGCTCGCTCACAAAATGGGCCTCGGGTCGAAACGGCGGAAGACAGGAAAATAGGCCGGGCGCTCGCCGGACACTCGGTCGAACGTTCTTGATTTGTTCCGGTCGGGCGATTAGGGTCCGGTTGCGGCGATCGGGGTGACGCCGCCGCAAGCGACGCTGGTTGCCCTGACATGCCTCACCTCGTATTCGGTCAAGACGATCGCGATCGGTACACGCTGCGTCGCGTGCTGGAACTCGGACTGACGGTGGCCTTCGAATGCAGGTCGTGCCGCAAGATTTCGCAAGTGGTCGTGTTGGATTTGGTCGAGCGGCACGGGCTCACGACGACGCTCGGCGAGCTTCGATCGAAGGCGGTCTGCTCGCGCTGCGGGAAGCGAGTGGCGGACGTGCTGACGCGGCAACCAGGTGTCAGAGGCGATCGGGCGTGGCATCCTCGGCCGCCGGGCGCATCCCGGTGACGGTCCCGTGGCTCAGCTGGAGTTCGCGATGTGCAACCTCTACAGCGAGACCTCCAACCAAGATGCGATCCGCGATCTCGTCGGAGCGTTTGAGGATCGCGTCGGCAATCTTCCTCTCTATCGAGAGATCTTTCCTGACAAGCTCGCGCCCGTAGTGAGGAACGCGCCGGGCGGCAGGCGAGAGCTGGTCAACCTGCGATGGGGGATGCCGTCGCCGCCGATGTTCTTGAAGCCGGGCCAAATCGATCCGGGCGTCACGAATATCCGCAACGCGTCGTCTCCGCACTGGCGGCGATGGCTCGAACCGGCGAACCGCTGCGTTGTCCCGGCGACTTCATTTTGTGAGCCATCGACCCTTCCTGATCCGGCGACGGGGCGGAAGGTATGGACGTGGTTTGCGCTAGGGGACGCGCGACCGCTGTTCCTATTTGCAGGAGTCTGGTGCGATTGGCGCGGCGTGCGCGAGACGAAGAAGGCACCTGAGGAAGGTGACCATACCCTCTACGGGTTTCTCACGACCGCCCCGAATGGAGTCGTCAAGCCGGTGCACGAGCGAGCGATGCCCGTGGTCCTGCGAACGCGGGAAGAGGTCGACACGTGGATGAATGCGCCACGGCAAGTTGCGCTCGAATTGCAGCGACCGTTACCGGACGAGGCGGTGAAGATCGTGCTGCGAGACGCGAAAGAAGATTCGGGAGCGTTGGCCGCGTAGAAGTGACGGAAGATTTTCCTGCATGCGTGGGTCGCACAAAACGGTCATCGTGCAACATATTGGCGCGAGTCTTACCGGCATGAGCCTGAGCCTGAGCCTAATTCGTTACCGTATAATACTGCGTCTGCGAAGCAGATTGGCCGTAGGGGCTCGTGCACGTGAGGGTGGAGGAGTGATTGCCGACCTCAGTCGTGATCCACGAAGTCGAATTTGAGAGGGCACACGTACCGGGGCCGTTGGTACAGGTATCAAATTTTGCATCATGCACTAGGTCGCACGAGGCTGCCCCCGTCGAACTCCAGGTGATGTGAAGCCGGCTGCCGACTTGGACGGTCGTTGGGCTCAACGATAATGATACGGCCGGAAGTGTGGCAGGGGTCGTGATCGTTGCCGCGGCTGTACTCGGTGCGGGAGTGACGACCGGAGTCGTGATCGGAGTTGGCGTGTAAGTCGGAGTTGTCGCTGTCGGGCTCGTTACCGAAGGCGTCACGACCGGTGTGCTGGATTGGGTCGATGTGTTTTGCGATGCTATTTGCTGCTGAAGTTGGGCAAGCACTTGTTCAAGCTGTTGTATGAGCTGGGTATAGAGGGCGATAAGCTGCGCCGATGTACTCCCGCTGGAAACGGAAGAGACGGTCTGGGCGACCGCAAGCTGCGGCGCGAGCATTGTAATAAAGAAAGAACCGCTGATAGCAAGGGTGGCGACGAGGGCTAAAGTCTTTTTCATATGAACAAAGTGTACCAGACGCTTGATGAGGCGGCCATCGGTACTACAACGGATGTTGATAACTTAGGTCCCTATTGCATCTCTACGGTTCAAGATGTCCAACGGCAGTGCAGTTTCGAGTAGTCCCCTGTACGCAAGTACTGCTTTGCATTTGATAATATAAGCACGTTGATTGCGTCGTTAGCTGACCGACGCAAGGTGCCCCCCCAAGGAGGGTACCCATACAGCCTATAGAGGCTGGACAGAGGTATACTTTGGTGCCGACGCCAACGTTTGACGCAGCTGTCGTCTGTACCGAGCCGTCTGCGAAATGAATCCCATTGCCGACATAGAGACTATTGCTGACATACAGATCGTCCCACACTTTGACATCGCGATTGCCGCCGGCGGAATTGTTGCCGACGATCATGAGCGTCTCGTATGACCCGTTGTCGTTGTAGATCGCGGCACCACCAGCTCCGGTACCCTGTGATGACCAGCCGGCATAGGCAGGAAGGTAGGGAGTCGTGAGGCTGCCAGCGCCGACGAGTGCGGCAACAGTCGCTTGGATCGTCTGCCATGAGCCGCCGTTGTTCTTGAAATTGAGGACGCCGGCATTGTCCCAAATGCCGTAGCCGCCGGGGCCGGCAGTCGAGCCGAAGTTGAGGTAACTGCTTCCCTGCAAGAGTGTGTTGCCGAAGACAGCAAGGCCGTTGACGCCGAGATTGCCGTTCTTCACCTGATCGATCGAGCTGACATTGATCGGGGCCGCGACGTTGCCCGCCGGTGCTGTTGCCGTGGGGCCGGTCCATGCGGAGACGATCGCGGAGAAGAAAATCGCGCCGATGGCAATTCCTGAGGCGAAAGCAACGAACGTAGTTTTGGAGGGGAATCGCATAATTGTTATTTAGAGTGTAGCTCGTACCCGATGCATTGATAAGTCGTCGGTGTGTATAGCCCTGCACACATAGGTCGCACAAGGGTCATTGTGCAACGCGATACCCACAGTTGTCGTCAAGCCGCACGTGTGTCAGCTCTCGCGTCTGTAGAACCTGGATTGATCGCCTTGTAGCTGCGATGGATCGGGGTTCCAGCCAAAGTGGTCGAATAGTTCGACTAGCAGGCTGATCGCGAGCTCCTGCGCATTGTCTCCGGGGGCAATCCTCCGGTTGAGCTCGACCAAAGGGGCCTCAGTAGTCTTTGCGTCGAAGAAGGGCACGCGGTTGCGCCCCGACCAAAGCCGACGCCCGGCCGTGCCGTTGAGGGTCAGGGCAAGATGGAGGCCGGCCGCGAAGGGAACATTAGCAACCAACCGGCCAGCGAAATCGGTGAACTCAGAGACGGTATAAATCGCATCAACGACGTTCAACAGTTTGCCCGCATCTTCGGGCGGCACCTCGGTGTCATCGTTGAGGGTATTGTAGGAAAGGAATTGCCCACTGCGATACATCCGCCAGAACTCGACCTGGCTGTGCCAGTCGCACCAATTCTCGAAGTACTCACCGGCCCGCCCCGATCCTCCCTCGGCGTCTTCACGGCGGCTTATGTGAGGGTAATCCCACCCCCGGATTGACACGCGCGACTGCTCGACGACCTCGAAACAGCGCGCAAGGGTCAGCCGTTCGGGCAGAGCCGCAAGCGGACGCAAGTTGACGCGCCAGTGACCGTAACCCGTAATCTTCTCTAGAAGACCCTCCTTCATCACAGCCCTCCCAGCTCGCCCTCATAATCGTACGGATTCGGCACTTCGGCTGTGAAGCCCAAACGTCGTAGTCTCTGCATACTGCGAGCTGCCGCGGTCTCAATGATTTCTCGAAGGTCAGTGCTGTTATCCACGCGTGCGCTCTGAGGACGACGGGCTCGGCTGCGGAAATAGACTGTGCCAGCTTGCACGTCGGCACCGTTTCGCCGGCAGATGACCGGCGTGGACTCGAAGGAGGCGATCTCAAGGATGGCGTACCGCCGGCCGTCGCGATCTGCCACGATCTCGCATCGGAATTGAACCATCGGGTCTGCAAACGGCGCGACCTGATCGCGCATGATGTCCAGGTCATAGGTCTGGACCTGATCTTCGGTCAGGCCCTGACGCAGGAAAGTGCCGTCTTCGACTCCAATGATGATCCGCCCGCCGTCGATGACGTTCGCCATCGCCAGAATGTCTTTGACGAGACTGTTTTTGTCCCAGGCCATGGCACCCTTGAACTCAATGGAATCCGTCTCCTCGCCTCCGTCGAGGAGTGCTTCCAGTTGGTGAGTATCCATGGACAGCTCCTGCGAGCTTCAAGTCTTCAGATCATCCGGCGCAAACCGAGAGTTCGTTCCTTCTAGACCGACATTCGCCGGACGAATGTCATGCCAGAGCCGACCTGCATACGTAGGTCGCACAAGGGCGTCTCCCGAATCGTCCCGCTTCAATGCTATCTTCACACCGTTACGCCTTTTTGGCTCCATCAAGAAGTTTCGCCAACAAACTCACGAACGCAATAAATTCGAGTGCGCGCTCGGGGTCGTCTCGAATCAGCGCATGCGCCCGCGGGTTTCGAAGTCCCGCAACCGAACCGGAGAACAGCATCATAAATCCCTTCTGCTCGTCTTTGTCTGAAGGAGTCTGAAGGTCGTTGAATTTCAAAACGGGATTGGTCGGACTGAACGCCCGCTCCATCAAGGCTGTGCCATCGAGTTCGAGGTCACTTCGTAGTCGAACGACGCCATTTAGAGCTTTAACGGCGTCTTCGATCGAGTTCGCGTAATGCCCGTCTCGATACAAAGCGCCTGCGGCACGCTCTATCTCCGGATGAAGCGCGAGGCCTTCGTAGGCTCGAAGCGCTCGTGCAACGCCTGTCTCACCCGAGTTCTCCAAGCGCTCGGAGAGCAATTGGATCATCGCGTCAATGCGCGAGACCGCGCGCCGTTGCCCCGCATGGAAGGCCTCAACAAGCACGTGACGAGGGTGAGGGCCGCCAATGCTCAGCGTGTTAGGAGAAAAATCGAATGAGTGGGCTCTCGTGTTCTTATACTCGTGCGTCTTGCTGCCAAACAGCTCACGGAGCGTGCCTTCAAGCTTTGCGCACAGACTTTGGGCCAGGACGGATAACTCTCCGGGGTGAGCTTCTGGATGCGCTTCTTCGATCTCTTGTCGTCGTCTCTCAAGCTTCCTGACTGCCTCGGGAACTGCGCTCATCGGAAGACTGGCGTCCGTGATTTCCTGCGGCGAGTGCTTCACCATTTTCGGAGTTCCCAGCCGGGCGCGCCGACCCCAAATTGACAGCGTACGAATCGCGCCACTGAAATGAGTTCTACACGATCCTATTGGTCTGACGAAGTGGCTTCGGTCGAGCTTGTAGTGGCTGACGATGCGGACGATGGGGGAGCGGGGGCGGGCCCGACAACAATGATGCGAGTCGAGGTGCTCGTGAGACCTCGCCGGTCGGTGACGACGTAGTCGATCGTGTCGGTGGCGACAGCGCTTGTGTCGAGCACGATGTTGCTGACGAAAGCGCCGTTGAGGAACGTCTTGATGCCGAGGTTGAGATCGGCCTGTGGGCCGATGATCGTCGCTCCGAGGTCGCTGTAGCTCGCTCCGACATCGACAATCGCGGGGTTGTCGCCGCTGATCGCGATGACGGGCGGCGTGTCGGTCGCGGTTGGTGTCGAAGGCGACGAGGAAGTGAGCGCGCCGGCAGACTGATTGGCGGCGGCAACCATCGCCTGGAACTGCGCGGGCGTCACACACGTGCTGCCGACGCATAGTTCATTGTTAGCTGTAACGTTATCGCCGACTAGGACGTGTGACGCAAATGACTGCGCGAAGCCGGCGACTGTCGAAGCGAGCGACGCAATTTCTCTGTCGAGTTCCTGGATCGCGGCGACGATGGGGGAGATGAGGTCGATGTAGTTGAGCGAGAGTGTGCCGTCGGGCGTGAGCGCGGTGGGCGATGTGGTCGATACAAGGTCGGGGAACACGTGCTGCACCTGTTGGGCGATGAAGCCGAACTGCGGGACCGAACTCTTCGCCGGATCGATCCAGTGGAAGGTGACGGGGTTCAGTGCCTCGATCTCGGCGAGCGAGCTGGAACCATCGAGGTCTTGGAGGTTGGTCTTGAGGCGTTGATCCGAGCTTTGGATCAGATTGCCGGCGAGCGTCGCGTTGCCGTTGTCGAGCACCGCGAGTTCGGTGGTCGAAGCATTGTTGGCAACGAGGAATGCGGTCGTCGAGGCTGCGCTATCTGGCCCCCAGACTTCAAGGCGGGCCTGAGGTGTTGTGGTCCCTATGCCGACGTTGCCGCCAAAATAACCTCCCCCGCTACTTTTAATATCAGCTAGTACGGTTGAATTGTCATTTGCGATGATGCTGAACGGGTCGGCAGTTTGGCTTGGTGCCTCCTCATAACGAATTCCCGGTCGGTCGGGATATATTTGCAAAATATCAAGTGTTGACGAAGCTCCGCTTGGCGTATTCCGATTGATTAATACTCTTCCACCTCCTGTAGGAAACCCGTCATGATTACCGTTTGCGGCTGATACCACTGTTAGTGGTGTTGCACTAATGTCTCCTGGGCCATTGGGCGTGTAGTCATTTCCGACCGCAAATATTGTCTCACCGTCAAGACAATAGTTGGTTCCACCACCCTGATTTTGATTCCAACTGGTGTATTGCTGTTCGACCGGCCATAATGCGTCATCACCCGGCCGGTAACAATTTATAAGAAACGCTTGGTTCTCGTCCATGGGCAAAGAGCTTGTGCTGTACATCGCAATATCAAATGTCACGCCACTTATTACTTTATTTGTAGCGTCTGCATGCGTATATGTATATAGTCCACCTGAGCCTGTTTGATATTCGGCCATCGTGCTATAGAACAACGGTAAGTCGCTGCCTCCGTCCTGTCTTAGCGGATCGTCCAAAACTGGATCACTTAACCGAAGGGCACCATTTTGGTTAGCGTTGATAGTAACGACTGAGCTTGCATTACTGTTTCCTATTATGACGCTGCCGTCGTCAAAAACAGAAAGTGCAGGATTGCTATTGGAATCAGCGACGACAAATGCGGGGGTCGTGGAGGATGTATCGGGCCCAGAAATGGAGAGGCGCGCCCACGGGGTAGTGGTCCCTATGCCGACATTGCCGCTTGGTGCGAGGAAGATAGATGACGTTGCAGTAAGCGCCGTGCCAGCGGCGTTATAGAAGGCGAATTGACCCTGTGTGCCAGAGCCGACAGTGCCGGAACCGCCGCCCCCGCCCGTAATGCAGACTCCGTTGACGCTAAAGCAGCCCGAAAGGATATTGAAGCCGGCTGCAAAAGTGGTCGTGGCAGTTGATGAACTCGTGAGCGCTCCAGTGAGTGTGCCGCCGCCTAGCGAGAGATACTTGGCCGAGAGATCGGGGATCGAGGCACTGTCGATTGTCGAGTTGGTGATCGTGACGCGGGAGAGCTGGTTGATCGCGTTGGCCGCTGTAATCGTGTTGATGGGACCGCCACCAAGAGGTACATCAGCTGTCGAACGGTAGTAGCTGTAGTAGCCCTGCGACGGGATTGCGGACTGAAGTGCGGCGATTTGAGTCTCGACAGCCGCCGGAATCCCATTGCGTTGGCCGGCGATGATTGAGAGTGCGCTCTTCATCCCGCTTAAAAGGTCGGCAAGTTCGCCTTGGGTCACAGTGTCATCCGAGGGGACAGCCTCAACGATCGGCTGCTCTCTCTCGACGACGACCTCCGTCGTCGTGGCGGTCGGTGGCAAGGAAGTGGGGGTTGACGAGATTGACGTCGCCGCGACGGTGCTCGGCACCCCCGCCGTCGCCACACTCGCGGTGAACGAAGGGCTCTTGCCAGAAGAGGCGACGCCCGCAAAGTGATCGGCAATCGCGCCGGTGAGCCTGCCGACGACCGCATCGATTGCAGTGACGATCTGCACTATGCTGTTCGCAATCTCAGCGACGGCCTGCCGAAGTGGGGTGACAGCCGGCGCGTCGGCATTCGTGTTTACCGGAACGGAGGTGGCGCTTGCGAGGTTGGCGCTCATCACAAAGCCGACGATGGCGATCAAAACCCCGATGCGCTGGAGCATATAACGTAAGTATACTACGTGCAATAGGTGTATTGTCGCAGTAAATAGTCTAGAGGTGATAACTATAAAGAGAAACGATTGACGATTTGCCGAGTATGTGTCGTAAAACAGATATTGCACTAAACCGCTATCGCGGTAGTGCAAACCTTCTGCACTATAGCACGTTTAAGCAGGGCTGACGGGGACCGAACCTCAGTCGGGGTGGGGGATACACGCA